>CAZJTG010000181.1:0-7061 GCA_964548865.1 uncultured Solibacteraceae bacterium | reverse complement strand
TCGCCCGGTGGTCGCTCGCGATCGTGAGCGCCATCGCGTTTGCCGTCGGCGCATTCGCCCCCGGCGCCGTGCGTTCCTTTACGAGCGGCGCCGTCGCCACGGTGTCCGCGCAGGATCCCGTCCAGCAGGAACCGCCTGACGCCGGACGCGGCGCCGGCCGCGGCGGCCAGCAGCAGGCGCCGCAGCCGTACGCGCAGGTGGTCACCGGATCGTTCAAGTCGGACGACGGCGTGTTCAAGGTGCATCGCGGCATGAGGGCGGGCACGGACTCGGTGCTGTTCGAGATTCCGACGAAGGAGCTCGACAAGGACTTCGTCTGGAACGTGAACCTCAAGAAGACGACGCTCGGCGCCGGCTACGGCGGCCAGAACGTGAGCAGCCGGATCGTGCGCTTCACGAAGCGCGGCGATCGGATTCTGCTCGTCGGCATCGATTACAGCGTGACAGCGGATCCCGCCGATCCGATAGCGGCGGCGGTCGCGGACTCGAACTATCCGGCCATCATCCGCGCGCTGCCCGTGCTGGCGTACTCGGCGGCGAACGATCCGGTCATCGACGCGACGTCGCTCGTGATGGACGGCCAGGGCGCGCCGCCGGAGTTCTCGGCACGCGGCGCGGTTGGCGGGCGAGCCATGGCCGCCGACCGATCGTTCCTCGAGCGCGCCGTGTCGTTTCCAGAAAACGTGAACGTCGAGGCGACGCTCACGTACACGTCCGGCGCCGCCGACCCCGGTGGCGTCGGTGGGGGCGGCCGTGGCGCCGCGGGTCCCGGCATGCGGGGACCGAGCGGCACGGTGGTCGTGCATCACAGCATCATGAAGCTGCCGGACACGCCGATGATGCCGCGCAATTTCGACGAACGCGTGGGCTACAACGTCGTGAACTACGTGGATTTCGGGACGGACGAGCACCGCTCGGTCCGCAAGCGGATCGTGACGCGCTTCCGGCTCCAGAAGCAGGATGCGAACGCCGCCGTCTCCGAGCCGGTGAAACCCATCGTCTTCTACATCGACCCGGCGACGCCGGCCAAGTGGGTGCCGTACGTGCGGCGCGGCGTGGAGTCGTGGAACGCCGCGTTCGAGGCCGCGGGCTTCCGGAACGCGATCGTCGCCCGTGACGCACCAAGGAACGATCCGGAGTGGAGCGCCGAGGACGCGCGGCACTCGATCGTGCGCTGGGTGCCGGTCAACACGGAGGCGCAGTCGTTCATCATCGATCAGCGCAGCGGGGAGATTCTGTCGGCGTCGGTGGACGTCTATCCCAACGTCCAGACGTTCGGGCCGACCTGGTATTTCGTCCAGGCCGGCGCCGTGGACAAGCGCGCGCAGCAGCTGCCGCTGCCCGACGAGCTCAACGGTGAGCTCATCCGCTTCCTCACCGCCCACCAGATCGGGCACGCCCTCGGTTTCCCGCACAACCTGAAGGCCAGCTCAACCTACACGGTGGCTCAGGTGCGCGACCCGAAGTGGGTGAGGGAGAACGGCTTCGTCGCGTCCATCATGGACGACGCGCGGTTCAACTACGTCGCGCAGCCGGAAGACAACCTCGATCCGGCCGACCTGATTCCGAAGATCGGTCCGTACGACAAGTTCGCGGTGGCGTGGGGGTATCGGCCGATTCCGACCGCCAGGACGCCGGACCAGGAGGAACCGACGCTCGACCAGTGGGCGCGCGAGCAGGACAGCAAGCCCTACCTGCGGTTTTCGACGGAGGGCGCCGCTGCCGCCGATCCGGGCGAGAACAGCGAAGCGGTCGGGGATGCGGATGCCGTGGCGGCCACCAGGCTGGGCATGCTCAACCTCAGCCGCGTCGCGGCGACCATGTTCAAGGGCACGAGCTCGAAGATTGGCGATCCCTGGGACGACCTCGAGACGGTCTACGGTCGCCTGGTGAACCAGTGGGGCGTCGAGATGAGCCACGTGGTGAAGCTCGTCGGCGGCCTCGAATCCCAGCAAGTCCACATCGGGCAGCCGGGCATGCGATTCAGGACGGTGCCCAGGGCGAAGCAGGTTGAGGCGATGCAGTATCTGATGGCGAATGCCTTCACGGTGCCGCCGTACATGATCAACACCGAGGTGCTGCGCCGGATTCAGCCCACGGGCGCCGTCGAGCGCGTGCGGGCGGCGCAGGGTGCGGTGCTGTCGGCGCTCATGCAGAACGCACGGATCGATCGGATGACCGAGCAGCTCACGATCGACGGGCCCGCGGTCGCCTACTCGCCGATGCAGTTTCTGATCGACTTGCGTGCCGGCGTGTGGTCGGAGCTGGCCAGGCCCGGGACGTCGATTTCCATCTACCGCCGCAACCTCCAGCGCGCGTATCTCGACAACATGGATCAGAAGCTCAACGGCGCGCCGGCGGCGAGCGCCGAGGTGCGCATGCTGGCCAAGGGCGAGTTGCAGGCGCTCAGCGGGCAGGTGCAGAAGGCACTGGCGGCGCCCGGGCTCGACGAGCACACGCGCCGCCATCTGATGGATGCGCGCGATGAAATCGCGATCATCCTGGATCCGCGCGTGCCGCGGCCCGCGCCGGATCCGAACGCCGCGGCCGCCCTGGGCCGCGGGCGGGGAGGCGTGCGATGAGCAACATTCAACCTGCAACCAACAACCTGCACGTTCGGCGACGCACAATCAGCTGGTCGATCGCCGTCGCGTGCGCGGTCGCGTTTGCGGCCAGCACGATTGCCCCGGACATCCACGCGATGAACGGCGTGGCGAACGGAGTCGGCGCCGATCAGGGCCGCGGCGGCGGCGCCGGCGGCGGGGGCGCGCAGGGTGGCGGCCAGGGCCGCGGCGCGGCCGCGGGTCCACGGCCGTACGCCGAAGTGATCACGGCCGCCGTGAAGTCCGCGGACGGCATTTTCAAGGTGCACCGCCTCACGGAGGGCGCCCGGGACGTCTTGTACTACGAGATCCCGAAGGCGCAGCTCGACAAGGACTTCCTCTGGAACGTGCAGCTCAAGAAGACGACGATCGGCTCGGGCTACGGCGGCCAATCGGTCGTCAACCAGCGCGTCCTGCGCTGGGTGCTGCGCGGCGACAAGGTGTTGCTCCAGAACGTCAGCTACGCCGTGATGGCGGATCCGTCGAATCCGAACCGTGACGACTCCAATCTGCCGGCGATCGTCCGGACGTTCGACGTCGCGGCATACAGCGCCGGCGGCGATCCGGTCATCGACGTGACGACCCTCTTCACCCAGGACACACCGGAGATCTCCGCGCGCGGCAGCGTCGGCGGCCGCGGCATGGATACGAGCCGCACGTTCCTCGAGAAGGCCGTGGCCTATCCGATGAACATCAATGTTGAAGTGACCGCGACCTACACCCGCGCCGACGCCGGGGCGGATCCGGCGGCCGGCGCCGGCCGCGGTGGCCGCGGCGCGGGCGGCGGGCCCAGTGCGACCGTGCTCGTGCATCACAGCATGGTGAAGCTCCCGGAGATCCCGATGATGCCGCGCCTGTTCGACGAGCGCGTCGGGTACTTCACTCAGGGCCTCATCGACTACGAAACCGGCGAGAAGGAAGCCGTGACGAAGCGCTTCATCACGCGCTTCCGGCTCGAGAAGAAGGACCCGAACGCGGAGATCTCCGACCCGGTCCAGCCGATCGTCTACTGGGTGGATCCCGCGACGCCCAGGCAGTGGGTCCCATACGTGAAGAAGGGGATCGAGGACTGGCAGCCGGCCTTCGAGATGGCCGGCTTCCGCAAGGGGATCGTCGCCAAGGAAGCACACGAATCGGGCGATCCGAACTGGAGCCCCGAGGACGTCCGGTACTCCGTAATACGGTGGCTGCCGTCGACAACCGAGAACGCGGTCGGTCCGCACGTGCACGACCCGCGCAGCGGCGAGATTCTCGAGGCCGACGTGCAGATGTACCACAACGTCCAGAACCTCGGGAAGAACTGGTACTTCGTGCAGGCCGGTCCCAACGATCCGCGCGCGCAGCAACTGCCGCTGCCCGACGATCTCATGGGTGAGCTCATCAGGTACGTGGTCGCCCACGAAGTCGGGCACACGCTCGGCTTCCAGCACAACATGAAAGCGAGTTCCACGTACACGATCGATCAGATCCGCGATCCCAAGTGGGTCAGGGAGAACGGCCATACGCCGACGCTGATGGACTATTCGCGCTTCAATTACGTCGCGCAGCCCGAGGACAAGATCCCCGCGATCGATCTGATTCCGAAGATCGGCCCCTACGACAAGTGGGCGACGATGTGGGGCTACAAGCCGATCCCGGGCGCGACGACGCCGGAAGCGGAGAAGCCCACGCTCGATCGCTGGGCGCGCGAGCAGGACGCGAAGCCCTACCTCCGCTTCTCGACCGAGGGCCAGGGCGGTACCGATCCCGGCGACAACACCGAAGCCGTCGGTGACGGCGACGCCGTCAAGGCGACGACCCTCGGCCTGAAGAATCTGCAGCGCGTGTCGGAGATGCTGATCAAGGCGACCACCTACAAGACGGGTGCCCCGTGGGACGAACTCGAGGAGGTCTACGGCCGGATGGCCGGCCAGTGGACGACCGAGCTCGGACACGTCGTCCGCATCATCGGCGGCATCGACTCGCAGCAGAAGCACATTGGCCAGGACGGGGTGCGATTCGTGACGGTGGCGCGGTCGCGCCAGCAGGAGGCACTTCGTTTCCTGCTCGACAACGCGTTCCAGATCCCGCAATTCCTGATTCGGCCGGAAATCCTCCGCCAGATTCAGCCCACGGGCATCATCGATCGCATCCGCACGTCTCAGGCGGGCATCATGGGCCAGCTGCTGCAGGCCGCCCGCCTCGATCGCATGGCCGAGCAGCTCGCGCTCGATGGCCCGAAGGTCGCGTACTCCCCGCTGGAGTTCCTGGGCGAACTGCGCGCGGGTGTCTGGGCCGAACTCTCGAAGCCGGGGACGGCGATTAATGTCTACCGCCGCAACGTGCAGCGGGCGTACCTCGATCAAATGGACGCGCGGCTGAACGGCGCGGGATCGAGCGCCGAAGTGCGATCGCTCGTGCGCGGCGAGTTGCGCACGCTCGATCGGCAGATCCAGGCCGCGCAGGCCGGCGTCACCGACGAAATCACGCGGCGTCATCTCGCCGACTGCCGCGATGAGATCAAGGCCGCGCTCGATCCGCTGGTGCCGCGCGACGCGGGCGCGGCCGGGGGAGCGGGCCGCGGTGGCCGGGGAGGCGTTGGGCGCTGATTCCCGTCATTCAGGGGGACGATCATGGCCACGACTCCGCCGGTGACGTGCCGGCGGAGCGCCGCTGCCTGGTACCATCCCACTCCCCGTGCTGGAATGGCGTTTGCACACAATGACCCTGCCCCTAATCAGTGGCCGGGGTTGAGGTGCCTCATGCCGGGAAGTCAGCAGTCGCTTCTTCGTGTGGCACTTTCAGTAATTGCGACACTCGTTCTTGTCCTGAGCAGCAGCGCCCGGGTCCAGGCGCAGATCGCCGGAAGCGGTTTTTCGTCGAACACGCCCTACGACGTCGGTCCGAACTACCACGCCACGTCCACGGATTTCTCCAACGGCGCCTTCATCAGCTCGTACCACTCCCCATCGGTCCGGTCGGCGGTCACCTCGCAGCTGCAGGCGATGGCCAATTCGGGCGCCTCCGTCGTCAAGACCACACTGTGGCAGGTTGGGCCTGGCGTGGAAGCGTGGAAGCTCGGGTTCCCACTGACCCCGCAGGAAATCGCCAACATCGCGAGCTACGTGCGCGACGTCGGCAATACGCCGCGCGCCGGTGGCGGGTATCTGGCGGCGCAGCTCACGACGGCGTGGCTGTGGTGCGCGGACTACACCGCAGGCTCGCCAGCGACGACGGTCGGCCAGTGCGGCTACCCGTGGTGGCAGCTCGTGTCGTTCGCGCAGCAAAGCCTCTCTGGTCTCGTGCAGGCGGTCGGTCCGGAGACGCGCCCGGACGGGAGGAAATCCGTCAGCCGGATCTACATGGAGCTGGAGGTCATGATCGGGGCGAAGGCCAATCAGGATCGCTTCCTGCTCGATCTCTACGGATTCTTCCTGGCCCAGACCAGCCAGGCCGGCCTCGTCGGTTCGCTCTACTTTCTGGCCACGCCCACCGAGGCTGAGATCCTCGACAACGGCTTCCGCGACCCTCAGCACCCGGTGCTGGACGGACACCGTTCGCTCTACTGGATTTATCGATCCGTCGATTTCCTGTTGCGGAACAACCTGCCGTTGCCGGATCGGCTGGACTTCTCGTTCTACCCGGTCAGCCAGGGCGCGTCGTATTCGACCCTCGTCGATCGCGTCATGGACGACTTCGCGAGTGTCTTTCCCGCCTATCGTGCGGCCATCGCGGAGACCTACTATCCGGCCGATCCGGTTGCGCGCGCCGCGCTCGGTCGGGCCTTTGGGTCGGCGTATCTCAGGCGCGGATTTCCTGAGCAAGTGACGTTCTGGACGACGCCGTACGCGGACGCGACGCCGCCCGTGGCGCCCCCGTTCGATCTGGCTGCGTTCGGGCTCAGCGTGCCTTCCGGCACGACGACCCAGCTTGGCGCATCCCCGAATCCGTGCTCGGTTCCGACCGGACAGACCACGTGCGATACCACGGTGTCCTGGTCCACGGACGTGGTGTCGGGCACGGCCGCGCTCTGGGTGACGACGGCATCCACCGTTCCGGTCCGGCTCGCGTGCGGGAAGTCAGGCCAACTCACCGTGCCACTGCAGGCCGGCAGCTCGTCCACATTCAGCTTGTACGGCGCGCCGTTCTGCGACCAGGCCACAACCGAAATCACCGGTGTGCAGCTCGGCGCAGTTACCGCCGACGCTCTCGCGCCACCCACGCCAACGCCCACGCCGACACCAACACCGACACCGACACCGACACCAACACCGACACCGACACCAACACCGACACCGACACCAACACCGACACCGACACCGACACCGACACCAACACCGACACCGACACCAACACCAACACCGACACCGACACCGACACCGACACCAACACCAACACCGACACCGACGCCCACGCCGACACCGACGCCGACGCCAACACCGACACCAACGCCGACACCGACGCCGACACCGACACCGA
>CAZJTG010000180.1:0-8189 GCA_964548865.1 uncultured Solibacteraceae bacterium | reverse complement strand
TCCGGCATGGCGTCGCGACCCTCCTCGAGGGCGGTCTCGTGACGATCGAGGCGACCCGGGCCGGAGAGCGGTTGTTCGTGGTCGTGACCAACCCGTACGACGCGGATTCGAGGCGCGGCGGCACCGGCTTTGGCGTCGATCTGGTTCGACGCCGCCTGGCGGCGGCGTTCGGCACGAGCGCCGCGCTCACGGCCGAGGCGGCCGACGGTCGGTACCGGGTGACCGTGACCATGCCCATTGAGAATGCCGAATCGGATGGAGGATCCGCGACATGACCGAGGCCGGACGCGTACTGCGTGTCGTGATCGTTGATGACGAGGAGCCGGCGCGCCTCGCGCTACGAGCCGAGCTTGCGGGACTGGCGGACGTCGCGATCGTCGGCGAGTGCGCGCACGGATTCGACGCGGTGAAGACGGTCGCAGAGGTGCACCCCGACGTCGTGCTGCTCGACGTGCAGATGCCGAAGCTGGATGGGTTCGAAGTCCTGGAGCTGATCGGATCGGACGTCCCGGTCGTATTCGTGACCGCCTACGACGAGTTCGCGCTGAAAGCGTTCGAGGTCCACGCGGTCGATTACCTCCTGAAGCCCGTCTCTGCCGAGCGCCTGACGACGGCGCTGTCCCGCGTGCGGGAGCGCGTGCGGCCGGCCCCGCCGGCCACGAGCGCGCTCCGTGCCAGCGCGCGGAAGCCAGGGGAGTATCTGGAACGCGTGGTGATTCGCGACGGCGCGCACGTGCACGTCGTGCCGGTCGAGAGGATCGACTACGTCGAGGCGCAGGACGACTACGTGGCGTTTCGGACGGGCGGGAAGCTGTTGCTCAAGGAGCAGACGATGACCGACGTGGAAGCGTCGCTGGATCCAAGGCGCTTCGTTCGGATCCATCGCTCGTACGTGCTGAACGTGGAGCGGCTGTCGCGGGTGGAGCTTTATGCGAAGGACAGCCGCATCGCCATTCTCTCGGACGGGGCCAAGCTGCCGGTCAGCCGGTCCGGGTATCAGCGGCTCCAGCAGCTGCTGTAGGCCGGGCCCACGCGATGCCGGCCCGAACGGACCGCCGAGGCGGGTCTTGACGCGCTACTAACTAGTTAGTTAACCTCGCTTCATGGGCAGGGCGGGCAGGGCCTTCGAGGTCGTTCCGGGCACCCGGGCGCTGGTCCTGGCGGCGGCCATCCAGGAATTCGCCGGCAAGGGATTCGACGGGGCCAAGGTCGATCGCATCGCCGCCGAAGCCGGCGTCAACAAGGCGATGCTCTACTACCACTTCAGCAGCAAGGCCGCGCTCTACCTCGAGATTCTTCGCGAGCAGTTCGGATCGGTGGCCGACGCGGTCGAGGCCGTGCGGGCGGCCGGCGGCTCGCCGGTCGATCAGCTGCGCGGATTCACGACGGCCATTGCGCGGCAGGCGCTGGCACGGCCCCACTTTCCGCACATGTGGCTGCGGGAGATTGCCGACGGCGGCCGGCACGTGGACGCGTCCGTCATCATGCAGTTCCGCCGCGTGCTGGGGACGCTCGCGGCCATCCTGGCCGAAGGCGAGCACGCCGGTGTCTTTCGTAAGGCCGATCCGTTCGTGGTGCAGATTAGTCTTGTCGCGCCGCTGATGTTCTTCGCGGCGTCGGCGCCGTTGCGCAAGCGGGCGGGCGAGCTTGCGCCGCCATCGCCGACGATGCCGGGCCTGGATGCCGTCATCGAACACGTGCAGGCTGCGACGCTGTCCGTGCTCGCCCTCAGGCCACCCGGCCGGCCGCCCTCTCGCCGGACCTCGACTCCAAGGAGACCGTCCCGATGAAATCCCATCGGATTGCCGCCACCCTGCTCGTTCTCTCCACCGCGCCGGTGGTGTCTTCCGCATGCCGCGACCGGTCGGCCAGCCTGCCGCCACGGGCGAGCGGCTATGTGGAGGCGACGGATGTCCGCGTGGCGTCCAAGGTTGCCGGCCGCATCGCCACGGTCGCGGTTGAGGAGGGCGCCCGCGTCGAACCAGGCACGGTGATCGCGACGCTGGCCACGACCGACATCGATCTGGCCCTTGCGAGAATCCGGGCCGAGCGCGCGCAGGCCGCCGCACAACTGAGCCTGCTGCTCGCCGGTCCGCGGGCCGAGGACGTTCGCCAGGCGGAAGCGCAGACCGCGGCGGCCGGCGCCGACCGTCACGCGGCCGAATCCGACCTCGCGGCCGCGAGGATTGACGAAGCACGTTACCAGCAGCTGGTGGACCGGAACGCCGGCGCGGTCAAGCAGCGCGACGACGCGGTGGCGCGGCGCCAGCTGGCTGAGGCGCGCCTGCACGCGGCTGAGGAGCGGCTCGACGTCGCCAGGAAGACCGTGGAGCGGGTGAAGGCAGGCGCGCGTCCCGAAGAGATCGCGGGCGCCCGGGCCAGAATCGCCGCCGTCGACGCGCAGGCCGCCATCGTCCAACGCGACCGGGCCGAAACCACAATCACCGCGCCGACCGCCGGCATCGTGGCGGCGCGTCTCGTTGAACCAGGCGAACTGGTGGCCGTGGGCGGTCCGATCGTCCTGATCGTGGATCTCGATCGCGCGTGGGCCAACGTCTATCTGGAAGAGACGCTCGTGCCACGGGTACGAATCGACCAGCCGGCGACGGTGATCACGGACGCCGGCGACCGGCTGGAAGGCCGTGTCTCCTTCATCTCACCGAAGGCCGAGTTCACGCCTCGCAACGTGCAGACGGCGAACGAACGCGCCAAGCTCGTCTATCGCCTCAAGGTTGCTGTGGACAACCGCCAGGGCGTGCTCAAACCGGGCATGCCGGTCGAAGTCGACCTCGGGCTCACGGCCCGCTAGGAGCGCGTCAGGCCCATGTCGGCAGTGATCTCGGTCGAGAAACTGCGCAAGAAATTCGGCGCGACCGCGGCCCTGGACGGACTCTCGTTCGGCATTCGCGCGGGCGAGATGTTCGGCGTGATCGGACCGGACGGCGCCGGCAAGACGACCGCGATGCGCTGCATCTGCGGCCTGCTGCCGCCGGACGAAGGGACGGTTCGTGTGTTTGACGCGGACCCCTTCAGGCATCCCCGCCAGGCGGCGGCCAGCATCGGCTACGTGTCGCAGCGCTTCTCGCTCTATGGCGATCTGTCCGTCGACGAGAACGTGGAGTTCTTCGCGCGCATTCACGGCGTTCGGGACTTCGCCCAGCGCCGCACCAGGCTGCTGCGGCTGACAGGCCTCGAGCCCTTCCGGGACCGCCTCGCGCAGAAGCTCTCCGGCGGCATGAAGCAGAAGCTCGCGCTCGCGTGCACGCTGGTGCACCAACCGCCGATTCTGGTGCTCGACGAGCCCACGACGGGCGTCGACCCGGTCTCCCGCCGTGAATTCTGGAAACTCCTGGCGGAGTTCATCGGCCAGGGCCTCACGATCGTCCTCGCGACGCCGTATCTCGACGAGGCGGAGCGATGTCATCGGGTCGCGCTCGTGGCCGGCGGGCGGCTGTTGGCGCTCGACGCGCCGGGCCGTCTGCAACAGGCGGCGACAGGCGCGCTCGTGGAAGTCGTGGCCACTCCCATTCGCCGGGCGCTCGAGGTGGTCCGCGGCGAAGTCGGTTCCGACCGCGTGCAGCTGTTTGGCGACCGGCTGCACGTGCGACTGGACGAGGCGGCGGCCTATGCGCTGGTCGACCGCGCGCTGAGGTCGGCCGGCGTGGACGTCGCCGGCTGGCGCGTGATTCCAGCGACGCTCGAGGACGTATTCATCGATCGACTTGCGCGGGAGACGTGATGCTGACGAACGGTGTTGGGAGGGGACTTGCCGCGGCGCTCTGTGCGCTCGTGGCGTCGGGTACGGCGGCGGCGCAGTCGGCGGCCGCCCCCGACACGCGGATCACTCTGAGTATCGACGAGGCGCTGCAACGTGCGATTGCACGGGCGCCGAGGCTTGCCGAGGGCCGCGCGCGTGAGGCGGCGGCCCGGTCCGTCTACGACTCGCGTCGATCGACCGCGATGCCGTCCGGCAGCCTGACCACGGCGCTCTCGCGCAACAACCATGTGGATGAGGTGCTGATTCCGCTGCCGGGCGGCGGGACGCGCGTGCTGTTCCCGGATATCCCTGACAACTATCGCGTACGAGGCGAGCTGTTCGTGCCGATCTACGCGTTCGGACGCGTCGGCGCCACGCTGTCGTCGGCCCGCTCGGACATCGAGGCCGCGGCGGCGGATGTGAAGGCGACCGAGGCCGAGGTCCGGCTCGATACGGCGCGAGCGTACTGGACGCTTGCCGCCGCAATCGACGCGGTGAGCGTGATGGAGCAGTCCCTCGCCCGGACCGATGCCTACGTCCTCGATGTCGGCGCGCGCGTCGCTGCCGGCGTGCTTCCGCCGAATGACGTGCTGACCGCACGGGCGCAGCGGGCGCGCCAGGCCGTCAGGCTCGTGCAGGCCAGAAACGACCGGGCGATCGCCGAACTCGAACTCGGGCGGCTGATCGGCGAGGCGCCGGGTATCCGGATTGTGCCGTCCACCGAAGTCGAGCACGCGATGCCGGGGGTAGCGGGTCTCGAGGCGGACGCGGTGCTTGTGGCTCGCGCGACTGCCGGCCGTCCCGAAGTCGTGGCCCTGGCCGCGCGCAGCGCGGGCCTCCGAGCCTCGGCGCAGGCCGCGATGGCGAACCTGCGGCCGTACATCACCGCTCTTGCGGCCGTGGAGCCGGCCCGGCCGAACATGCGGTTCGTGCCGCCCACCGAGACGTGGCGGACCTCATGGACGCTTGGCGTCAGCATCGCCTGGCCGCTGTTCGACAGCGGCCGGTCGAGGGCCGAATCCGCCGCGTTATCCGCCCAGGCCGAGGCGGTTGACGCCCGGCGGCGGGAGTTCGGCGACCTCGTGTCGCTCGAAGTCCGGCAGCGGCTGCTCGATCTCGATTCCGGTCGCGCGGCTCTGGCCGCTTCCGGGGAGGCTGTCGCGGCCGCCACGGAGGCGAGGCGTGTCGTGGAAGAGCGCTTTCGCGCGGGCGTGGCGACGAGTACCGAAGTGCTCGACGCGCAGGTGGCGCTGCTCGAAGCACAACTCGAGCAGACGCGTCTCAACGCGACGCTGCGACTGACAGAGGCACGCCTGGTGCGGGCGGTGGGGCACCAGTGACAGCGCGCAGCGATTCGCACGGCGACGCCGCTCCCGTCATCCATGTGGATGGGCTCAGCCGGTCGTTCGGCGCGTTCACGGCCGTCGATCGGGTGTCGTTCGATGTCCCTCGCGGCGAGGTGTTCGGGTTCCTCGGCAGCAATGGCGCGGGCAAGTCAACCACGATCCGGATGCTGTGCGGACTGCTCAAGCCGACGGCCGGGAGGGCGGTGATTGACGGCATCGACGTCGGTCGCGATCCCGAAGCCGTGAAGCGCCGGATCGGCTACATGTCGCAGCGGTTCTCGCTGTACGAGCTGCTGACCGTTGACCAGAACATCCGGTTCTGGGCCGGCTTGTACGGCATCACCGGGGAGCGGCTCGAGCGGCGGCGCAAGTTCGTGCTCGACATCGGCGGGCTCGCCGGGCGCGAGCATCAGCGGGCCGGGGAACTCAGCGGCGGCTGGCGGCAGCGGCTTGCGCTCGGCTGCGCGCTGCTGCACGAACCGCCGATCCTCTTTCTCGACGAACCGACCGGCGGTGTGGATCCCGTGTCGCGGCGGGAGTTCTGGCGTCTCATCGACGATCTGTCGGCCGGCGGCACGACCGTACTCGTGACCACGCACTATCTCGACGAGGCCGAGCGGTGCGATCGCGTTGCCATCATGCACGTCGGGCGGATGGCCGCGCTCGGAACGATCGCAGAACTCAAGCAGACCTTTGCCGGCCGGCCCATCATCGAAGTCAGATCCGGCGACCCGGTGGCCGCCATGGCGTTGCTCGACGCGTCCCCGTGGGTCGAGAAGACGAGCCTCTTTGGCACGTCGGTCCACGCCGTGCTCAGGCCAGACGCCGGCGCCGGGGAGCGCGTGCGAGAGGCGCTCGCGGCGACCGGTCTGTCGATGGCGAGTTTCGAGCCCGTGCTGCCGTCGCTCGAGGACGTCTTTCTCGACGTGGTCGACCGCCTCGAACGCGGGAGGGCCGCGTGACCGGCCTGTTCGCGGTCGCGATGAAGGAACTACGGCAGATCCGGCGTGACAAGCGCAGCCTGCTCATCCTGATCTTCATTCCGTGCTTCTTCCTCTTCCTCTACGGCTACGCCCTGAACTTCGACATTCGGCACGTGCCGCTCGCCGTCCAGGACCGCGACCGTTCCGAGGAGAGCCGCAGCCTCGTGGCCGCCTTCGTTCGGTCCACCTATTTCGATCACGCCGGGACGGTCGATCGGGACGCGGACATCGACGCGCTGCTCGAGCGCGGCGACGCCCACGCCGTACTCGTCATCCCGGATCGGTTTTCGGCTGATCTGCGAACCGGTGCGGCGCCGGTGGTCCAGGTCATCCTCGACGGCGAGAACGCCAACTCGGCCACGACGGTCCTCGGTTACACGAACGCGATTCTGGCCGAGGCGTCCGTCCGCCTGTCGGGACAGGCCCGCGCCACGATCGTCGGCGTCGCGCCTCGCATCTGGTACAACCCCGAGCTTCGCAGCACGCTGTTCCTGGTCCCCGGGCTCATCGCGTACCTCGCGACGATTACCGCCGTCGTCTCTACCGCGCTCTCGATCGTCCGCGAAAAAGAGAGCGGGACGATGGAGCAGATTCGAATGGCGCCGATCTCGACGCTGGCATTCGTCCTGGGCAAGACGCTGCCGTACCTCGTGCTCTCTCAGGTGTCCGCGCTCCTGGTGGTCGTCGCGGCGATGGGCCTGTTCGGCCTGCCCATGCAGGGCAGCTGGATCACGCTGGGCCTGGTGATCGTGCTGTTCCTTGCCGGCGCGCTCGGCACGGGACTCCTGGTGTCCACGGTGTCGCCGACGCAGCAGGTCGCTTTTCAGATCTCGATGCTCATCGCATTCCTGCCGACGTTCATGCTGTCGGGCTTCATCTTTCCCATTTCGAGCATGCCCGTGGGCCTGCAGTACGTGACGACCGTGGTGCCGGCCAAGTACTTCCTGATTGCGTTGAGGGGAGTCGTCCTCAAGGGGCTCGGGCCCATGGACCTGCTGATGCCCATGGCGGCGATGGTCGCCTACGCCGTCGCGGTGCTGGGGCTGTCCGCGGCGAGGCTGGCTCGCCGGTGAGGGCCCGGATCCTCGCGCTCGTGTGGAAGGAGTTCGCCGAACTCCGCCAGAGCCCGCGCCTGCTCGCCTTACTCATCGTGGCGCCCATCGTGCAGCTGACGCTGCTCGGCTACGCGGCGACCACCGACATCAAGAACGTCCCCATCGTCGTCGTCGATGGCGACCGGAGCGGACTCAGCCGAGGCCTGATCGAGCAGTTCGACGCGTCCCCGCACTTCGAGATCGTGGCGGAGGAAATGTCGCCGGCCGACGTCGACCGGCATCTGCAGAGCGGCCGGGCCTGGCTGGCCGTGATCGTGCCGGCGGGTTTTCAGCGGACGATCGAACGCGGCGCGGGCCCGGACGTCGCGCCCGCGGAAGTCCAGGTGCTCGCCGACGGCACGGACGCGAACTCGTCTGGTGTCGCGCTCGCCTATGCGACCGGTCTTGTCGGGGCGTTCACGGCGTCGCGGCTTTCCGATCGCGGTGTCCGGGTCGCGGGCATCGACAGCCGCGTCCGAGTCTGGTTCAACCCCGAGCTCGTGAGCAAAGACTTCATGGTCCCCGGCGTGCTGGCGCTCCTGCTGCTCGTCATTACGGCGAACCTGTCATCGATGGCGATCGTGCGCGAACGCGAACTCGGCACGCTGGAACAACTGAACGTGACGCCGCTCGGGCGATGGGAGCTGATCCTCGGCAAGCTGCTGCCGTACGGCCTCGTCGGTTTCATCGACGTGCTGCTCGTCGTCGCGGTCGCCGTGCTGTGGTTCGACGTGCCGCTGCGGGGAAGCCTGCCGCTGCTCCTGGCGGGGAGCCTGGCCTACCTGCTCTGCACGCTCGGACTGGGCCTGTTCGTCTCGACCATGTCTTCGACGCAACAGCAGGCGATGATGACGTCCACGTTTTTCTTCCTGGTGCCGATGGTGTACCTCTCGGGTTTCATTTTTCCCATCGACAACATGCCGCGCCTGATTCAGTGGGTGACGACACTGATTCCGCTGCGCTACTTCCTGGTCATCGTGCGCGGCATCTTCCTGAAGGGCGCCGGCCT
>CAZJTG010000179.1:0-8234 GCA_964548865.1 uncultured Solibacteraceae bacterium | reverse complement strand
TCACGCACGATCCGCGCGCGCGGATTGAGCCACACCGTCAGCCCGGCGCCGCGGATTCTCCCGCTCACGATCCGCTCCCACGAGCCGCGGTGGCGCCGGGCCTCGTCGTGTCCGTGCTCCTCGAGGACCCGGCGCCGAAACGCCACGTGATTGACCGCGTAGATCCGATCGATCGGTCCCTCGGGCTCGTAGGCGCGCGCCCACCAGATCGCGTCCCACATGCGCGACAGGAAGGACTCGCGGAAGCGGGTTTCCCCCTGCACGACAGCGACGTCCGCGTGGAGCGTGAACGGACGCACCATCTCCTCGAGCCAGTCCGGCAGGACCTGCACGTCGGAGTCAAGGAACGCCACGAGGTCACCGCTGGCGTGAGGCACGCCGTACAACTTGCGCTGGTAGTAGTCCAGCCCGTGGGGAGCCTCGACCGCGCGGACACGCGGCAGCCGCACGCCGAGCGACTGCCATCGTTCCCAGTGCTCCGGAGCCACTACGATGACCACTTCGAAGCAGTCGGACGGATAGCTCTGTCGTTCGAGCGCGCCAAGCACGTCGCCGAGCTGGATGCTGCCGTCCCGCCACCAGTTGAACGTATGAACGATCACCGACACGAACGGGCGTTCAGGCGCCACGGACGTGTCCCAGCAGCAGCGACGTGCGGTCCAGCGCCTGAAAGGCGCGGCGGGCGATCCCGCTGGCGCCGGGCACTTGCTGGAGCGTGGCCACCAGACCGGCCAGCCCGACCGTCGCCGCCGCCAGCCCGGCGGAAGCGACGGGACGAACGGACGACCGGGTCGCCGTTCTGAGAATCGTCTCTTTCACGTCGATGCCCAGCACGGTCAGCGGACGCGAACCGCTGATGCGGACCCGGGCGCCGTGTCTGCGGCGAATCACCGCCACGCCACGGCCGCGCCGAATCCCACGGTGCCTGACCGCCCACACCGTCGAAACGTTCTCGTGGGCCAGAGACATCTCGGGCACGAGGCGGACTCGGTGCCCTTTGGCCGTGATCCGAAGTCCCCACTCGAGGTCCCCGCCGTGGGCGAACGTCTGATCGAAAGGCTCCCGCTCGAACAACTCGCGTCGTCCGGCGAGGTTCCGGGTGTCGCAGTAAGTGACCACAGGTTCAGCCCGCAGGCGAGCCCAGCGCTCGTCGTCCACCATCTGGACCAGCAAACCGATCGGGTCACGGTTGAGCGCGGACGACGGTCCGACGGCGACCTCGCACGCCGGATCCTCGAACACGGCACGGATCGCCGACAGCCACTCCGGCGGCGCGCAACAATCGGCGTCCGTGAAGGCGAGAATGCGCCCACGCGCCCTCCCAACGGCGCGGTTGCGCGCCGCATAGCTGCCACCTCCGGCCGCGACCAGATACTCGGCGGGAAACCCCGACGCCAATCGACGCGTCTCCTCATGGGGACCGTTATCAACCACGAGCACCTCGTACCGATCGCGGGACAGGCTCTGACGGAAGAGCCCGTCGAGGCACCGCGCCAGCCGCGCCTCGTTGTACACGGGGACGATCACCGAGATCTCGGTGGCCGGCATCAAGCTGGTCAGTATAGTCGCCTTGTCCGTCGGGGATCGGCCACGCGGCGGGAGGGAGCGAGCGGCCGCCGCAAAAGGTTGGTGGGCGCTAGTGGACTCGAACCACTGACCCCCGCCGTGTGAAGGCGATGCTCTACCAACTGAGCCAAGCGCCCAACCGAATCGCGCCGCTGGAACAGCTTATCGCAGGGCCTTCGGACCGTCCAGCGTCTTGCCGGCCTTGATCTGCTGGATGAGCGCGTCCAGCAACTGGCCGTACCTGGCATCTGCGTCGGCGAAGGTCTTCATGTAGACCTCGGTGAGCGGCTTCCTGGAATTCCGTCCCTTGCCGTCACCGTGCTGCCCGTCGAACACGAACCGATCCTTGTCCATCGTGATCGCATCGTGCTGGGGATTCTTGCCGGGTGCGGCCACGAGACCGTCAAGCTGGGCGTCGTCGACGAGAAACCGCTCGCTGGCGAACACGCCGGATCGCAAATCCTGGTACGCGTTCTGGTACTGCTTGTGGTACAGCGCGTACTCGATGTCCGTGTCCCGCGTGTACTTGGCAGAGACCAGGAGCAGCTGCACGTTCGGTACGACGAGCACCGCCACGTAGCGGCTCGTGCCTTCGCCGACCCGGGCGGCATACGATTCGAGCTTCTTCTCAGCGAGGAGGCCGGCGAGTTCCTTGGCCTTCCCCGCCGACACCGCTGGCACCGCCTGCGACGCGCCGGTGTCCGGCCCGGCACCCGACACCACCGCGCCCGCCATCACACACGCCAGTAACGACCATGCCGCCGGCTGTCTCATGTCCTGTCACCCCACGAACAACGGATCTTCATCGTCCCGCGTCGCCGGCTGGCGTCCCTGCCAGTCGCGAATCGCCGCCATGACGCCGCGGAAGGCCGCAACCAGCGTCACGCCGTGCTGCAGCGGGCCCGCGATGGCGCCCTGCACCAGGGACGCGGTCTCCTCGACGCGCGTCGAGAACGTCGCGACCAGATGGTCGACCCGCTCGATTTGGGTCAGGGCCAGCTGGGTGACGCGCGCGGCATCATCCGTCATTCGGGTGGCTTTGTCGATAAGGGGCCGCATGTCCCGCTGCATCTCACGGACGGCCGTCGCGACCTCCCGGCTGGCACGAAGAAGGGCCAGCGACATCACGAGCTGCATCACGGCCATCGCCACGAGGGCGGCGGCCATGATGCCGAGGAAGATGACCTGCCAGTCCGTCACACGAACTCCTTGCGCACCTTGTCGAACGTCTCGCGGCCCCGCTCGACCGCCGACGCCAGATCGTCCCGGTGCCGATCCACGAACTCCTCCACCTTGTCCCGTCCCTCGCGCGCCTTCACCGCCAGCTTCCTGCGCGTCTCCGCGCCGCTGGCCGGGGCGTAGAGCAGCGCGACGGCCGCGCCGGCGGCCGCGCCGAGCAGGAACGCCATCAGAACCGACCCCGCCGCGTTGTTATCGTTCGCCATGTGAACCACCTTACCTTCCTTGTTGGTTTCCGCTTGCCTTCGGACGCTCAGCGCCGGCGCGACGCGCCGGCCTCTGGTCTAGAAAATACTGACGCTCACCCGAAGGAACTTCTTGGGGTCCTTGCGGATGTCCGCAAGCAATCCCCGCAGCTCTGTCACCGCGTGATTCATGTTGTCATAAAGCTGCTTGTCGCGGAGCAGCTGGCCCGCGGTGCCTTGCCCGGCCGCGAGCCCGGACGCCACGTCGTTCACGCGCGCCGTCACCTGATCCAGCCTGTCGTACAGCTGCCGATCGGTCAACAGCTTGCCCAGGGTGCCCTCGCCGCGATTGAGCCGTCCGGTCGTTTCCTCCAGGTTCGACATCGTGCCGGAGAGCGACTTCCCCATCGCCTCGTCGTTCAGGAACCGTCCCAGCGCGCCCTGGCCGGCGTTGATGCGGGCTGTCATCTGCTGCAGATTCTCGAGCGACGCTTTGAGCGCGTCGTACGCTGCCGGGTCGTTGATGAGCTTGCCCGCCGTGCCCTTGCCCTGGGTCATCCGGGCCGCGACGTCCCCCGCGGAGGCCACGAATTGATTGAGTTCCGCATAGAGCCTGTCGTCGGTGACCAGCTTGCCGAGCGTGCCGCGGCCGGCGCGGACGTCCGCCAGCAAGCGCTGCGCGTCGCCCATGGCGTTCGAGGCGGTCTCGGTGAGGCTGCCGATTGACCCGCCCTCCACCGTCCTGACGTAGCCCCAATCCGGAACAGAGACGCCGCCGGGCGCCGCCTTGATCGTCACGAACGACTCGCCGAGGAGACTCAGCGCGCCAACGGATCCCACGGATCGGTCGGTGATGAGGCCGCGGACGTCCTTCGACACTTCGCAGGTGACCTCGATGACCTCGCCCACGAAAGTGACTGACGCAACGCGCCCGACATCTTTGCCCGACAGCCGCACGACGGCGCCGTCCTTGAGGCCCTGCACGTCCCGGAACTGCAGCTTGATGGGATACAGCTCCCAGAAGAAACCCGCCTGGCCGCCGACGGCGGCAATCAGCACGGCGGCCAGCGCGAGGGCGATGACGCCGACCACGCCGAGCTTCAGCTGCGACCAGGCGATGGAACGGGTGCGGGGCATGACGTCACTCCTTCAGGAAAGAAACGACTGCAGGTAGGGGTCGTGCGCGGAGCGGAGGTCCGCGGCGGGCCCCTCGAACGCGACGGCGCCATCTTTCAGCATCAGGAACTCCGTGCCCGCCTGCTGCTCGGGCGGGGCGGGCTCGAAGCGAACGGTGCCGTCCTGCACGGCGCGGTGCGTGGCGATGTGAAACGCATCGCGCAGCTGGTGCGTCACGACAATCGAGGACACGCGCTGCAAATCGCGCAACTTGATGATCTCGTCGTCGATCGAGAGCGCCGTGATCGGATCGAGGCCGGTCGTGGGCTCGTCGTAGAGCAGAATCGCGGGCCGAGCCGTCATGGCTCGTGCGATTGCGACCCTCCGCCGCTGGCCGCCCGACAGCTCCGACGGCATGCGGTCGCCGTAGTCGCCGAGGCCCACGAATCCCAGCACCTCCGCGACGCGCGCGTCAACCTCGTCGAGCGGCTGCCGCGTCTCTTCATAGAGGCGATAACCGACGTTCTCGCGCACGGTGAGCGAATCGAACAGGGCGCCCTCCTGAAAGACCATGCCCAGATCGGCACGCACCGGCATCAGCTCCGACTCCGTCAGCCCGTCCACTCTGACGCCGTTGACCCAGATGCGCCCCGAATCCGGCTTCAGCAGTCCCAGGATCAGCCGCAGAACCGTGGACTTCCCGGCGCCGCTTGCGCCGAGGATGATCTTCATCCGGCCGGGCGGCAGTGAGAACGAGATCCGGTCCAGGATCACCTTCTCGTCGAACGCGAGCGACACGTCCTCGAACGCGACGGCGGCCTGAGGGTTCGCGCTCATGACTAGTACATCACCGCTATCAGCAGCTTCGTCAGCAGGAAGTCCACGGCCAGCACCACGACCGAGGCGCCCACGACGGCCCGCGTGGTTGCCCGGCCGACGCCCTGCGTGCCACCCGTCGTGCGCAGGCCCACCTGGCAGCCGATCGTCACCAGCACGAAGCCGAAGACGACGGGCTTGATCAGGCCCATCCACAAGTCCTCCATGTACAGGCCCTGCACGACGTTGTTCCAGTAGACGCTGCCGGCCACGCGGAGCTGCATCGTGGAGATAACCCAACCACCGACGATGCCCACCGCATCGGAGACGACGGTCAGCACGGGCATCATCAGCGTCCCCGCCACCACGCGCGGCACCACCAGCTTCCGCACAGGATCCGCGCCAAGCGCCCGGAGCGCGGAGATCTGATCGGTGACGACCATGGAGCCCAGTTCGGCGGCAATCCCCGAGCCGACGCGACCGGTCACCATCAGCGCCGTGAGCACGGGCCCGAGTTCCTTGACCATCGACGCGCCGACCAGTCGGCCCACGACATCCCGCCCGCCGAACTGGTCGAGCGTCATGCCGGACTGCAGCGCCAGCACCATGCCCGTGAACGTGCCCGTGAGCACGACGACCGTGAGCGATCCGATGCCGATCGAGTCGAGCTGCTCGACGATCTCCCTGGCGTAGAACGGACGGGTCACCAGGCCGCGCGCCACGCTGCCGAGCAGCCGGAGATACTCCTGGACCTCCAAGACGGGGCGCTTGAGGAATTCCAGGCGCTCGGCGGCCATGACTACCGGGCGGCCGGCAACCCTCCTGGGCTGCGCAGCTTCTTCAGCCGGTCGCGCAACTGCGCGGCGCGCTCGAACTCGAGGTTCGCGGCAGCCGCGCGCATGTCGCGCTCGAGTCCGGCCAGGTGGGCATCCAGTTCGGCCTGGGTCTTGAAGCGATCGCGCTCGTCCGGGGCCTTCGGAATCGTGACGTAGTCGCGCTCGTACACGCTCGTCAGAACATCGTCGATGTTCTTGATGATGGAGGCCGGCGTGATGCCGTGCTCGAGGTTGTAGGCTTCCTGCGCGCGCCGCCGCCGATCGGTTTCCGCGATGGCGTTCTTCATCGAGTCGGTGTGGACGTCGGCGTACAGGATCGCGCGGCCGTTCACGTGCCGGGCCGCCCGCCCGATGGTCTGAATCAGCGCGCCCGCCGAGCGCAGAAAACCTTCCTTGTCGGCATCCAGGATCGCGACCAGGGACACCTCGGGCAAATCGAGGCCCTCGCGCAGCAGATTGATGCCGACGAGCACGTCGAACACGCCGAGCCGGAGATCGCGCAGGATGTCAACGCGCTCGAGCGTGTCGATGTCGGAATGCAGGTACCGAACGCGCACGCCGAGCTCCTGGTAGTAGGTGGTCAGGTCCTCGGCCATGCGCTTCGTGAGGGTCGTCACCAGGACGCGTTCGCGTCGCGCCACGGTCGCACGGATTTCGCCGAGCAGGTCGTCGATCTGCCCCTGCACGGGCCGAATGTCGATCGTCGGATCGACCAGCCCGGTGGGACGGATGATCTGCTCGACGATGACGCCGCCGGCCTGGCGCAGCTCGTAAGGGCCTGGGGTCGCGCTGACGAACACGATCTGCCTGACCCGCGCCTCCCATTCCTCGAAGTTCAGGGGCCGGTTGTCGAGCGCCGACGGCAGTCGGAAGCCATGCTCGACCAGCACCTCCTTCCGGGACCGATCGCCGTGATACATGCCCCGCACCTGGGGCACCGTCTGATGGCTCTCGTCCACGATGATGATGGCGTCCTCGGGCAGGTAGTCGAGGAGCGTCGGTGGCGGCTCGCCCGGCAGGCGGCCGGAGAGGTGCCGCGAGTAGTTTTCGATGCCGTGGCAGTAGCCGATTTCCTTGATCATCTCGAGGTCGAACATCGTGCGCTGGTGCAGCCGTTGGCTCTCGAGCACGCGCCCGACCTTCTCGAAGTCGGCCAGCCGCACGGCCAGCTCCGTCTTGATGCCCTCAATCGCCTGCATCGTCCGCGCTCGCGGCGCCACGAAATGGGACTTCGGATAGACCGCGATCCGCTCGTGGCGCCGGACCTCTCTGCCGGTCAACGGATCGAACGACAGCAATTCGTCGATCTCGTCGCCGAAGAGACTGATGCGGAGGCCGGTGTCGTCGTACGACGGGTAGATCTCGATGATGTCGCCGCGCGCCCGGAACGTGCCGCGCGTAAACTCGTGGTCGTTGCGCTCGTACTGAATCTCCACGAACCGCCGGAGGATCTCGTCGCGCGACACCGTCTGGCCGCGTTCGAGCGGCAGGAGCAGACCGTAGTACGCCTCGGGGGATCCGAGGCCGTAAATGCACGATACGCTGGCGACGATGATGACGTCGCGCCGCTCGAACAGCGATCGGGTCGCCGAGAGACGCAGGCGATCGATCTCCTCGTTGATGATCGCCTCCTTCTCGATGTACGTGTCGGTGGCCGGCATGAAGGCTTCCGGCTGGTAGTAGTCGTAGTAGCTCACGAAGTACTCGACCGCGTTCCTCGGAAAGAATCGCTTGAACTCCTGGTAGAGCTGCGCGGCGAGGGTCTTGTTGTGCGAGATCACCAGCGCCGGCCGGTTCACGGCGGCCAGCACCTGGGCCATGGTGAAGGTCTTGCCTGACCCGGTCACGCCGAGCAGCACCTGGCTGCGGTCGCCGCGGCGCAGCCCCTCGGTGAGCTGCGCGATCGCGTGGGGCTGGTCGCCACGCAGTTCGAACTCGCTCTCAAGCGTGAACCGTTCGCCGGCAGTCGGCGCCATGAAAGTCATGCCAACTCCCGATGCTACTACGTCGGGCTCTTACCGGGCGGCGGCGAGGTAACCCGAGCGCGTGCGGACTTTCGCGGATCGCAGATCCGGACCTTTGAGTTTCACTTCGACCTTCCGGAACTTGCCCGGAGGTTTCGGGCTGTTCGACACGTAGCCGAGCGTATAGCGCGAGTCCAGCTCGTCGAGGATGCGCGCGTAGGCGTTCGTCAGATCGCGACGATTGGCGGGAAAGAACGCGTCGCCCCCGGTCTCCCGGGCGAGCGAGGTCAGCCGCATCTGCCCCATCGCGCGGTCGCCACCGCTGACGTTCTCCAGGTACCCGAGCGCGTAGAGGACCACGTTGTCGGCCCGGAGCAGGGCCAGCAGATCCGGGTACGAGATCCGACTCACGCTGTCGAACCCGTCCGTGTAGAGCAGCAGCACGTGCTGCCCGCCCCGCGAGCCGGCGCCCTGCACGTAGGCGGCGATCGCGTCGTACAACGCGGTCATCC
>CAZJTG010000178.1:1422-8369 GCA_964548865.1 uncultured Solibacteraceae bacterium | reverse complement strand
GGGCATAGAGTCGATCTCCATCCGAAGCCGGGACGCGGCCTCGTCGATGAGGTCGATGGCCTTGTCGGGCAGGAAGCGGTCGGCGATATAGCGGTGCGAGAGCACCGCGGCGGCCACGAGCGCGGCGTCCTTGAACTTCACGCCGTGGTGAATCTCGTAGCGCTCGCGCAGCCCGCGCAGGATGCTGATCGTGTCTTCGACCGTCGGTTCCCCGACGAGGACGGGCTGGAAACGGCGTTCGAGGGCCGCGTCCTTCTCAATGTGCTTGCGGTATTCGTCGAGCGTCGTGGCGCCGATTGTATGCAGCTCGCCGCGCGCGAGCATGGGCTTCAGCAGGTTGGACGCGTCGATCGACCCCTCGGCCGCCCCCGCCCCCACGACGGTGTGGAGTTCGTCGATGAACAGAATGACCTGCCCCTGCGCGTCCGCGATTTCCTTCAGGACGGCCTTCAGCCGCTCCTCGAACTCGCCGCGATACTTGGCGCCGGCGACGAGCGCGCCCGCGTCGAGCGCGACGATGCGCTTGGTCCGCAGGCCTTCCGGGACGTCCCCGCGGACGATCCGCTGGGCGAGTCCCTCGACGATGGCGGTCTTGCCGACGCCGGGCTCGCCAATCAGCACCGGGTTGTTCTTCGTCCGGCGCGCCAGCACCTGAATCACGCGACGGATCTCGTCGTCGCGGCCGATGACCGGGTCGAGCTTGCCCTTGCGCGCGACCTCGGTCAGGTCGCGGCCGTAGCGTTCAAGCGCCTGGTACTTGCCCTCGGGATTCTGATCGGTCACGCGCTGCGATCCGCGAACGCCCGCCAGGGCCTGCAGGATGGTGTCCCGCGTGACCTTGCGGCGCTTGAGAGCGTCGGCCGCCGGCGCGCGCCCGCCTTCGGACACGAGGGCGAGCAGGAGGTGCTCCGTGCTCGTGAACTCATCCTTGAGCTTGGCCGCTTCGTCCTCGGCGCTCCGGAAGAGCTGCTGGCTGCGCCGCCCGAGGGACACCTGTCCGCCCGAGACGCGCGGGAGCCGGTCGACCAGCGCCTGGAGTTCCTGCGAGAGGCCGGCGCTGTCCACCTGCATCTTTGCGAGCACGGCGGGCACGACGCCGCCGTCCTGCGTCACGAGCGCGAGCGCCACATGCTCGGGAGACACCTCGGGATGGCCGGCGCGCTCGGCCTGCTGCTGCGCTCCGAGAATGGCTTCCTGGGCTTTCTCCGTGTAGCGGTTCAAGTTCATCGTCATCCACCATTTCGTCCGTCAGCCTGCGCCAGCTCGCGAAGCGCCTCATAGTGCTTGCGCTCCGCCGGCGTCAGCACGGCTGGTACCTGCACGTCAGCCGTCGCGTACAAGTCTCCACGATCGCGCGAGCCGACGGCCGGCATGCCATGGCCACGGAGCCGGAAGACGCGGCCCCCGGCGGTCAACTCTGGAATCTTGAGACGAAGCGTGGTGCCCGCGAGGGTCGGTACTTCGACTTCTCCCCCCAGAATGGCGGTGAGGAGGGGCACCGGAAGGCGTGTATGGAGATCCTGGCCCCGGCGTTCGAACCTCGGGTGGGGGAGGACGCGGACGGTGAGATAAAGATCACCTGCAGAGCCGCCCGCGGGCGCGGATGCTCCCTCGCCGGTGGCCCGGACGCGGGCGCCGTCCTTGATGCCCGCCGGAATCCTGATTTCGACCGTCTGTTCCTTGCCGCTTCGATTCACCGCGGCACGTCGTGTGGTGCCGAGGAATGCCTCCTCCAGCGTCAGGTCGGCCACCGCTTCGACATCGTCGCCGCGTTTCGAGCGCGCCCGCCCGCGACGGCCACCCGTGGCCTGAGGCTCGGCGCCGCCAAAGAAAGTGTGGAAGAAGTCGGAGAACGGATCGCCGCCCAGGATGTCCTGCATCTCCTCTGGCGTGACCGTGCGGTAACGGCCGCCCGAGCCACCCGCGCCGGCCCCGGCCCAGCCCCCGGCCCCCTGCGCGGCCTGTTGCTCGTAGGCCCGCCAGTTCGCGCCGAGTTCGTCGTACTTCCGCCGCTTGTCCGGATCGCCAAGCACCTCGTTCGCTTCGTTGAGGTCCTTGAACCGGGTTTCCGCGTCCTTGTCACCGGGATTGAGATCCGGATGGAGCTTCCGGGCGAGCTTCCGGTACGCGCTCTTGATCTGTTCGTCGGTTGCGGTCTTCGGAACGCCGAGCACGGCGTAGTAGTCCTTGAACTCCATGGTTGCACTTCGGCGCCGTTCAGGTGCGCCAAACCTATAGTCTCACCTTCGGCCGGTTCGGGGTGATACGGCGGCGCCGGAAATGCGATGATGTCGCCCGTGCCGGTTGCCCTCGCCCCGCTTTGTTCATCCACACGTCATGCGAATCGCGTTTGACCTGGACGGCGTGCTCGCCGATCTGCACGCCGCATTCGCGCGGACCGCGCTGGCGCTCTATCCGGAACTGGACAGGGCGGCCGTCGCGGCGCCTGAGATCGGCGCCTCGCCCCCCGTCGACGACGTTGACGGCAGCGAGATTCCCGGCCTGCTCGGCGCTGCGCCGCTGCCGCTCGATGGCCGGCAGCTCGAGGCCGTCTGGAAGAAGCTGCGGGCCACGCCGAACTTCTGGGAGGGCCTCGCGGAAATCGAGTCCGGCGCGATTGCCCGTCTCGGGGCGATCGCCGAACAGCGGCGCTGGGATGTCCTGTTCATCACGAGCCGCCCGTCGTCGTCGGGGTCCACCGTGCAGCGGCAAAGCCAGCGGTGGCTGGAGCGACATGGCTTCAGGCTGCCGAGCGTGTACGTCGTGCACGGATCGCGGGGCGCGGTCGCGCAGGCGCTCGACCTTGACGTCGTGGTGGACGATCGCCCCGACAATTGCCTCGACGTCGTCCTGGGATCGAAAGCCGGCGCGGTGCTCATCTGGCGCGGACCGCAGGCTCAGGTGCCCTCGTCGGCGAAGCGGCTCGGCATCGCCGTGTCGCCGACCGTTGAGAGGTGCCTGGCGGCTCTCACCGAGGCGGAAACGACCGTCGGCGAGGGCTCGCTGCTCGATCGGTTGCGCCGGCTGTTCGGCCTGAAGACCCGTGCCGCATGGCCGTTGCTGAGGAAGCCTCGGTGAGTCGGCTGACGAATCGGAGGATCGCATGACGGACAGCAGCGAGCGACGACGCGCCCCGCGTGTCGATCTGGTCGGACAGCTTCGCGGAGAACTGGTCCCG
Source organism: uncultured Solibacteraceae bacterium (assembly GCA_964548865.1). Taxonomy (GTDB): domain Bacteria; phylum Acidobacteriota; class Vicinamibacteria; order Vicinamibacterales; family SCN-69-37; genus DASUGC01. The sequence goes on along the minus strand of CAZJTG010000178.1, from coordinate 5,191 downwards.
GTGGACGTGCCCATCCGCGTGCGGGAGATCAGCCTTGGCGGCATGAGTTTCGAGACCTCAGAGGCGTTCGTGGTGGATTCACGCCACAGTTTCGTCCTGACGCTCGGCGACGGGGCCGGGGTCTTCGTGGTCGGCCGCGTGGCCTACAGCCGGAGGCTGGAGGACCGCGCGGAACCGATGTTCATCACCGGCATTCAATTCCTCGACGAGGATGCGGGCGGCCCAGGTGGAGACGTCGGGGATCTCGTGCGCAGCGTCCACTGAACCTTACGGGGCGAGGCGGCTGGTCGGTCAGCCAGGGGCAGCGCCGCTCAGAACGCCGCGAGGATAAAGAACGTGATCGCGCTTGCGATGAGGCCCAGAAAATGGGGCTCCGCGAATCCCCAGCCCGCTCCGCCCGTCGCGAGCATGACCGTCACGAGGGTACCGACGCCAACGAGCATCGCCGTCAGGGCCGTCCATCTGCCCGTGCGCGGCAGCACGAGGGCGCCGAGAATCGGCGCGAACAGCGTGACGATCATGAGCTGATAGAACAGTCGGATCGCGTCGACGACGCTGTCGAAATAGAAGGTCAAGCCAAACCCGATCAGACCACCCGCGACTGCCAGGCCTCGCGCGACGCCGAGGACGTCCACATCGCTGGCGGTCGGGCGGAGAAATCCACGGTAGAAGTCCCGCGCACCTGAGGTCGCCAGCATCATCAGGACCGCATCGGCGGAGCTCAGTTCGGCGTACAGCACGGCGGCGAGCGCGAGCGATCCGACCGCGGCGGGGACGCCGTCGCGGAGGATCGCCGGCAGCGCGAGTTCGACGTCCGCGAGGTCGGGATGCATCGATCGGGCGGCCATGCCGAGCACGACGGGCATCCACGCGAAGAACAGCAGGGCGATCGCGCTGAGCGCGACGCCTCGCGTCAGTGCCTCCGGGCTCCTGGCGCCGAACGCGCGCTGGAGCAGGCCGGGCGACAGAAAGAAGGCCGGGCCGAGGAGCAGCAGCGTGGACCATCCCACACCCGAGCCAGACCAGAAGCTCGATTCGTAGCCAGAGACGAACCACCCGCCGCCGGACCGCGCCGCGAACGGCGCCGCGATGAGAAACCCCGCCATGATGACCACGAGCTGGACTGCGTTGATGTAGGCGGCGCTCTTGAGGCCGCCGAGGATGAAGTACGCCACGGTGACGACCGCGGCGAGGAACGCGCCCACGGCAAATGGCACGCCCGCCACCCCGTTCAAGATGATCGCGGCGCCCTTGAGCTGTCCGCACAGGATGAGGAAGCTGCTCGCCCAGATGACCAGGGCCGCGACCGCGCGGACTTCCTTGCCGAAGTGATGCTCGAGGAAGTCTCCGACGGTCAGGATGCCGCGCGCCTGGGCCTCCCGCCAGATTCGAGGACCGACCCAGAAGGCCAGGACGAGCGTCCCGAGGCCGGCGCTGCCGTTCCACCACCAGGCGGCGAGACCGTCGCGATAGGCGTGGCCCGTCGCGCCGACCGTGGAACTGGCGCCGATGTTGGCCGCGAGAAAGGTGGCAAACAGGAGGCCGGGGCCGAGCGATCGGCCGGCGACGAAGAAATCAGCCGTACCGCGGACGGAACGGCCGATCCAGGATCCAAGGAAGATCAGGCCGAGGGAGAAGATGATGAGAAGGACGGTGAGGATCACGCGTGATCAGCGGAGGTCCGACACCGCGGGGTAGCCGGGCAGGCCCTTGGCCATACGCACGGCGCGGATGATCGCGTCGGCCACGGCCTCGGCCGCGAGCGCACCAATCGTCCCGACGTTCGACTCGGCCGTGCGGCCGCCGGTCGCCATCAGAAACAGCGTGTCGCCATCCGACGGCGTGTGCGACGGAACGATCGCGCGCGCCAGACCGTCGTGGGCCATCTCGACGGCCTTCTGCGCCTGCGACTTGGTCAGGCGCGCATTCGTGACGATGACGCCAATCGTGGTGGCCTCGCGCGCCGGTCCGGATTGCAGCACGCCACGGCGGACGATCGCGAACGGATCCTCGAGGCCTTTGCCATCCGCCGTGCGCATGCCCGCGACGGGCTTGCCCGTGCGCGGATCGATGACTGATCCCACGGCGTTCACGGCGACAATCGCGCCCACGATGAGGCCATCGGTGGTCCTCAGGGCGACGGTGCCGATGCCGCCCTTCATGGCGCGGCTGCCGCCAAGCATCTTGCCGACCGTCGCGCCTGCCCCGGCGCCAACCGAACCTTCTTCGATGGCCCCGGACTTTGCCGCCGCCGACGCCTGGTACCCGCAATCCGCGTCGGGCCACACGTCCGGCCGATTGCCGACGCCAAGGTCGTAGAGAATCGCGCCGGGAATAATCGGGACGAGCCCCGCGCCCGTGCGGTACCCGACCTTCTTCTCGTACAGGAACTTGTCGACGCCGGTCCTCACGGCCAGGCCGTGCGCGCTGCCCCCGGAAAGGAAGATCGCGTTGACGCGTTCCACGGTGTTGTCCGGCGCCAGCAGGTCGGTCTCGACCGTGCCGGGCGCGCCTCCGCGGACATCGACCGCGCCGGTGGCGCCGTTCGCGGCGAGGATGACCGTGCACCCGGTCGGACGCGCCGACAGGGTGAAGTGCCCCACGGAGATGCCCGGTACGGCGGTGACGTTGTTGACGGTGGCCGGGGGCTGACTCGCCGGCGGTGCCTGGCGCGCCAGGAGCGCCAGCGGCACACCGACGATCGCCAGGCCGGCCATGACGCGAGTGTGCCGGGACATGCCGCGAGTGTGCCGGGACATGCCGCGATTATACTGGCCGCCGCACCGTGACCGAACCTACGACGTCGCGACGCCTGGTCTCAGTGGACGTCTTTCGCGGCCTCACGATGGCCGCGATGGTCATCGTCAACACACCCGGCCACTGGGGCCACGTTTACGCACCCCTGCTGCACGCGCCGTGGCACGGCTGGACGCCGACCGATCTCATCTTTCCGTTCTTCGTCTTCATCGTCGGCGTGTCGATTGTGCTGTCCGGCCGGAGCCGCGGATCGGTCGGCACGATCGTCCGCCGCGCGGCGTGGCTGTACGCGCTGGGACTGCTGCTCGCGCTCTACCCGTCGTTCAACTTCGCCACGGTGAGAGTCGTGGGCGTGTTGCCGAGGCTGGCCATGTGCTACCTCGTCGCCGCGCTCGCGTACCGCGCCGTTCAGCGTCGTCGCGAGGACACTCGGATCTGGTGGACCCTCGGAGCCGCGGCGGTGCTCGCCGTCGGCTACTGGGCGTTGTTGATGTTCGTGGCCGCGCCCGGGGGCGTGGCCGGTGACCTGTCGCCTTCGGGAAATCTCGGCGCGTGGATCGACCGGACGCTCATCGGCGAAGCGCATCTCTGGCGCCAGTCGAAGACCTGGGATCCCGAAGGACTGCTGAGCACAGTGCCGGCGATCGCGACCGCCCTCACGGGCGTGGCCGCGGGTCTTCTGCTCACACGGCCCGCGCGCGCCGGTTCGCGCGCCATCGTACTCGCGGCCGCCGGGACCGTCGTGATGGCGGCGGGAGTCGTGTGGGGCTGGTCGTTTCCGATCAACAAGAACCTGTGGACCAGTTCGTACGTGCTCCTGACCAGTGGAATGGCTGCCGTGATCCTCGGCGGCGGCCACGCGCTGCTCGATCGGGAGCGTGGATCCGTGCATCCGCTGGTGCGGCCGTTCGTGGTGCTCGGATCGAACGCCCTTCTACTGTTCGTGCTGTCGGGCTGGCTCGTGAAGACGCTTGTCTGGATCAAGCTCGCGGGCCCGGACGGTGCAACAATC
>CAZJTG010000178.1:0-1412 GCA_964548865.1 uncultured Solibacteraceae bacterium | reverse complement strand
CTACAACTGGCTGTATCTGAACGCGTTCGCGCCGCTGGCTGCGCCCAAGAACGCGTCGCTCATGTTCGCCGGCGCGACGCTCGTGCTGCTCTACCGCGTTCTTGAAGTGATGTACCGCCGGCGCTGGTTCCTGCGCGTCTGATCGCCGGCACCTCCCGTAATACAATCGGCAGACTGCATGCGTACGATTCTTGTCACCAATGATGACGGCTATTTTTCTCCCGGGATTGAGGCGCTCGCGAAGGCGCTGGCGCCGTTGGGAGAAGTAATCATAGTGGCGCCCAGTAGCGAGGCCAGTGCCGTGGGGCACTCGCTGACGCTGCGCCGGCCGCTTCGCCTCGAGCTGATTCGCCCGAATGTGTACGCCGTAGACGGCACCCCGACCGACTGCGTGAACATCGCGATCGACGAGGTTCTGGCACAGCGGCCCGCGATCGTCGTATCCGGTATCAACAAGGGGCTGAACATCGGCGACGACGTGACGTACTCCGGCACCGTGGCGGGCGCGCTCGAAGGCGCGCTCCTTGGATACCAAGCGATCGCAGTCTCCATGCAATCGACGACAGGGGAGTGGGACTTCACGCCGGCGGCGAATCTTGCCGCATCGCTGGCGGCCGAACTGCTCGAACGTCCCCTCCCCGGCAGGACGTTCCTCAGCGTCAACGTCCCGCAGGGCCCGGTGAAGGGCGTGCGTTCAACCGTGCAGGCCCGCCGGAATCACATCACCAAGGTCGATCAGCGGCTCGATCCCCGCAACCGGCCCTACTTCTGGATTGAAGAAGCCCAGGACGACTGGGAGCCCGATGCGCGATCGGATCGCCAGGCCGTGTTCGAAGGCTACGCGTCGGTGACGCCGCTGCAGCCTGACCTGACCGATCACGATGCGCTCGACATCGTCGCGGCGATGGCGAAGAACGTGAAGACGACCAACTGATATCGTCGGCTGGTCTTGGTGCGCGATGAGCGAAGCAGATCCATCTGCTGCGATTGCACTACCTCCTGGGCTCGACATCGGAAGTGTCGCTGGCTCAGATCTCGGAGGTCCGGGCAGTGCCTTGGTATCGTGGCCAGTGGCGCATGCAGGTGCTCGAGTCTTCAGGAAGGCGGTACGAAAGCGCGACGTGGGATCGAGAGTCCGTCGCCAACTCGACCGCCTGGCTCGGCAACGCCGTTCTAAAACCAACATGGGCGACCATGGCTCGACACGCGTTATCTTGCGAGCCGCCTAGGTCAGACCCCTGCGAATCTCGCAGCGTAACACTGCTGGTTCCCGACGTCGCGGTGCGGGTGTAACATCGCGCTGAAAGGGACCTTACGTCTAGTGCATGCATGACCCAGGGGCTCGTCTAGGCCTGACGAGCTTCGCAGTCGGACCACCCCGGGGTTTGCAGGTCCAATTACTAGTTAGACCG
>CAZJTG010000177.1:0-8453 GCA_964548865.1 uncultured Solibacteraceae bacterium | reverse complement strand
GGTCATCGGCAGGTCCTGCTCGGTGCGTACCTTGGCCGCCACCTGCCCGGCGCGCACGATGAAGCTCACATGGCGAAGGACGAACCGCCCGGGCTCGTCGTCGTACGAAAACGCCACATCCCGGAACTCGACCGACGAACGGAGCGGCGCGAGCGTCGGTGCGTTCGGCGCTTCGCGCACCTCGCTGTGCGTGTCGAGCATCTCGAAGATGCGCTGCGCCGCCGCGATCGCCTGCTGGATCGCCGCGTTCACGCGACTCAGCTTCTTGATCGGCGTGTACATGTTGAATGCCGCGAACAGGAACGCCGTGAACTCGCCGGGCGTGAGCTCCTGGCGGACGATCTTGTTGGAGCCGTACCACAGCACGGCGATCGCCGCCAGCCCGCCGATGAACTCCATCGTCGGCGGCAGCGCCGAGAGGGTGCTCGTAATCTTCATGTTCGTGCGGTACAGGAGGTCCGTCGCGCGGCCGAACCGCGCGGCCTCGCGCGCCTCGGCGCCGAACGCCTTGACGATGCGGTGCCCGCCGAGCCCTTCGGTCGCAATGTGCGTGACGTGCTCGAGCTGCTCCTGCCCGCGGCGGGACGTGCGCCGCACGCGCTGGCCGAGACGGACGAGCGGATAGACCACCAGGGGCGCCGCGGTCAGGCAGACCAGCGCGAGGTTCCAGTCGTACCAGAACATCATGCCGGCAAACCCGACGAGCGCCAGCGTTTCGCGGATGAGGTCCGCGATCGTCTCGGCCACGACGCTCTGCACCTGATTGACGTCGTTGGTAATCCGGGACACGAGCTGGCCCGACGTGCGCCTGGAGAAGAACGTGGCGGACTGGTCGAGCGTGTGGCGGAAGAGCCGGTTCCGCAGGTCGCGAACGACCCGCTGGCCCACGTCGGCCATCAGGAATCCCGAGATATACGCCCCAAGTCCCTTGGCAAGGTAGGCAGCGAGAATCAGCAGCGCGACGCCCCGGACGTTGGCGCCGGCCGAGAGTACGTCATCGAAGATCTGTTTGACGACAGCCGCCAGCCCCGCCGACCCGGCGGCGTACACGAGCATCGCCGCGAGCGCTGCCACAATCCGGCCTCTGTAGGGCCGTGCGTACTGAAGCAGGCGTTTGAACTCGACCACCGCGCCCTGAGCTTAGCCCGAATAGCCCCTCGGCTGGCGCTCGTGCCACTGCCATGCCGTGCGGACGATCATGTCGAGGCTGGCGCGCCGCAGAGTCCAGCCGAGCTCCGCGCGCGCGCGGGAGTTGGAGGCCACGAGCCGCGCCGGATCGCCCGCACGCCGCGGGCCAATGCTGTAGGGCACGGCGGCGCCGGCCGCCCGGCTGACCGCGTCGATCACCTGCCGCACCGACATGCCGTCGCCACTTCCGAGGTTGAAGAAGCCCGAAGCGCCGCCGCTCTGGAGGCGCTTGAGCGAGGCCACGTGCGCGTCGGCGAGATCGGATACGTGGATGTAGTCCCGGATGCAGGTGCCGTCCGGCGTGTTCCAGTCGTCTCCGAAGACCGTGAGCGCCTTGCCGCCGCGCACGGCCGCCACGGCCAGCGGGATCAGGTGCTCCTCGGGGTGATGATCCTCGCCGATGATCCCGGTCTCGTCGGCGCCGGCGGCGTTGAAGTAGCGAAGGGCGATGCACTTGATGCCGAAGGCCCGCTCCATGTGCGGAAACAGACGCTCGACGGCAAGCTTCGACTCGCCATACGGATTGATGGGCCGCTGCGGATGCGTCTCGTCGATGGGCGTTGTTTCGGGCTCGCCGAACGTCGCGGCGGTCGACGAGAACACGAACGCCTTGACGCCGGCCTCGGCCATCGCCTGCAGCACGCTGAGCGCGCCGCCGACGTTCACACGGTAGTAGAGGAAGGGCTCGCGGACCGACTCGCCGACCGAGAGCTTCGCGGCGAAGTGCATGACCGCCGACGCACCCGTGTCCCGCAGCGCCTGGCGGACCGCCGGCGTGTCGAGGATGTCTCCACGGACCAGGGTCACCCGCCGATCGGGGTGCGCCGCCGCAATTCGTTCGACGGACTCCGCATGCCCGGCCGACAGGTCGTCGTACACGACTACGTCGTACCCGGCGGCCGCCAGCGTCTTGACCGCGTGGCTGCCGACGTAGCCGGCGCCACCGGTCACGAGCACGACGCTCACGGGCGACCTATCGAGAAGTAAGTGAAGCCAAGGGCCCGCACCTGTTTCGGATCGTATTGATTACGACCGTCGAAGATGACGGGCGTGACCAGGGCGCGCTTCAGTTTGCCGAAGTCCGGTTCCCGGAACTCGTTCCACTCGGTCACGAGCAGCAGCGCGTCGGCGCCCTTGACGGCGTCGTAGGCATGCCGCGCGTAGTGAATCTTGCGGCCGAAGATGCTCTTCGCGACCTTCTTCGCCTCGGGGTCGTAGGCCCGCACCTTGGCGCCGCGCTTGAGCAGGCCCTCGATGATGGGAATCGCCGGCGCCTCGCGCATGTCGTCGGTGCGCGGTTTGAAGGCCAGGCCCCAGACGCCGAACGTCCGGCCGCGCAGGTTCTTCCCAAAGTGCCGATCGACCTTCTGCAGGAGCCGCACCTTCTGGGCCTCGTTGACCGCCTCGACGCCCTCGAGCACGCGGAAGCGATAGCGCCTGTCGCGGGAGAACCTGACGATGGCCTTGACATCCTTCGGGAAGCAGCTGCCGCCGTACCCGATACCCGGAAACAGGAACGCCGGGCCGATCCGGCGATCCGCGCCAATCGCCTGCCGCACGTTGTCCGCATTTGCGCCGTACAGCTCGCAGACATTCGCAATCTCGTTCATGAACGAAATCCGCGTCGCCAGCATCGCGTTTGCCGCGTACTTGCAGAGCTCGGCGCTCGCGCAGTCCATGACCATGACTGGCGCGCCGGTGCGCGTGAACGGCCGGTAGAGGTCACGCATGATGGCCGCGGCCCGATCGTCGCTCGCACCGATCACGACGCGGTCCGGCTTCAGGAAATCCTCGACCGCGGCGCCCTGCTTCAGGAACTCCGGGTTGCTGACCACGCTGAACGGGTGGCGGGTTTCCCTGCGGATGGCATCGGCAACCAGGTCGGACGTGCCGGCGGGAACCGTGCTCTTGTCTACGACGACGGTATAGCCACTCATGGCGCGACCGATCTCCCGCGCCACGCCGAGCACGTGCCTGAGGTCCGCCGATCCGTCCTCGCCTGTCGGCGTCCCGACCGCGATGAAAACCACGTCCGCGCGCCGGACGGCGTCCGGCAGCTTCGTCGTGAACTGCAGCCGCTTCTCCCGGCGGTTCCGCCGGACGATTTCCTCGAGACCCGGCTCGTAGATCGGGATCCCGCCTCGACCGAGCATCCGGATCTTGGCCGCGTCCCGATCGACGCACACGACGTCGTTGCCGGTTTCCGCGAAACAGGCCCCGACCACCAGGCCCACGTATCCAGTTCCTACGACGGCAATCTTCATGTCACGCCCTCGGGCCGCTCGACAACTCCCCACCGTACCACGCGCCCGAAAAAGCTGTCAACCGCTTGATGCGTAAGGAGTTGCGGCTCGCCTCAGCACCAGGGGCGCGTGATAGCATCCGGCGAGTCTCCTCCCGTGCGGATTCTGCTCGACTATCGGCCCGCGCTCCGCCAGAGGACAGGTGTCGGCGAATACGTTCACGAATTGGCGCGCGGGCTCGTCGAGACGAGTGACGGCTCGGATGAGCAACTCGTCCTCTTCTCGGCCTCCTGGAAGGACCGGCTCGACCACCGAGCCGTGCCCGGCGCGTCTGTGGTCGATCGCAAGATGCCCGTGCGGCTGCTCAACCTGGCCTGGCACCGCCTCGGCTGGCCGCCCATCGAACGCCTCGCCGGCCAGCAGATCGACGTGGTGCAGGCCTTTCATCCCATCGCGATCCCGTCGCGCCGGGCGGCGCAGGTCATCACGATTCACGATCTCCACTTCCTCGATCATCCGGAACGCACGCGCGCCGAGATTCGGCGCGACTATCCGGCGCTCGCGGCCACGCACGCCCGCCGCGCCGATCATATTGTCGTGAACTCGCGCACCACGGCGGCAGCCGTACGCGAGCGTTTTGGCGTGGAGGAGGAGCGCATCACCGTCTGCTATCCTGGCGCGCCCCGCTGGTCCAGGCGCACGGAGGAACCCGAGCGGCCCTGTCTCCTGTTTCTCGGCGCGCTCGAACCGCGCAAGAACGTCGGCGTGCTGCTCGAAGCCTACCGCCGCCTGCTTCATCACATGCCTGACGCGCCGCCGCTCGTGCTGGCCGGCCCCCCGGGCGCCGATTCGCGCACCATCCTCGCCCACGCCTCGGATCGTCCGCTGGCCGGACGCGTCGAGTTCCCGGGCTACGTGAGGGACGAGGCGCGCGAGGCGCTGTTCCGGCGCGCGCTGGTCTTCATCATGCCCTCGCACACCGAGGGCTTTGGGATGCCGGTCCTCGAAGCCATGACGGTCGGCGTGCCGGTGGTCGTCGCCGATCGCGGCGCCCTTCCGGAAGTCGTCGCCGACGCCGGCCTCCGGTTCGAGCCCGACGCCGCTGAATCCCTCCAGCATCTTCTCGAGGACCTCATTCAGCATTCGAGCAGGCGCGATGCGTTGCGTCAGCGCGGCTGGGATCGTGCCGCAGAGTTCAGCTGGCCATCCTCGGCGCGGCGTCTCCGTGAGGCGTGGCGCGCGGCACGAAACAGGCGCGGGCCGGTCGATGCCTGAGCGGCGTCTCAAGATCGCGATCGACGGCCGCGAACTCGCGGACCAACCGACCGGCGTCGGCCGGTATCTCCTCGAGATCCTGCGCGCCTGGGTGACGGACGATTTTCCGCATCGGCTGCTTGTGATCACGCCCGGCGAACCGGACCCGGCGATCGTGGCGGCATTGCCGGGCGTCGCCTGGCATGCCGAGCCCGCCCGTGCGGCCGGCACCCGATGGGAACAGAGCCGGCTCCCGCGCGCGCTGGCTCGCGCGCAGCCGGACGTCTTCTTTGCACCCGCGTATACCGCGCCCCTCCGCCTGCCCTGTCCGATGGTCGTGGTCATTCATGACGTCTCGTACTTCGCGCACCCGGAGTGGTTCGGCCGGCGCGAGGGCTGGCGTCGCCGCTGGCTGACGCGCGCCACGGCGCGCCGCGCCCGCACGGTGCTGACCGTGTCCGAGTTCTCGCGGGCGGAAATCCTCCGCTACCTCAGTCTGCCGGCCGGCCGGGTGGTCGTCGCGCCCAATGGCGCGCCCGCGCCGGTGGCGTCCGCGGCGCCGCGGCAGCGACTGCTTCTGTACGTCGGCTCGCTCTTCAATCGCCGGCGGATCGCCGAACTGGTTCAGGCGTTCGCGCTCGCCGCGCCGCGGGTGCCCGACGCGCGCCTCGTGCTCGTAGGCGACAACCGCACGCTGCCGCGCATCGACCCGGTCGCGCTGGCGGCCTCGGCCGGCGTCGCTGACCGCGTCGAGTGGCGGGCCTATGTGACCGACGCGGTTCGCGACGAGTTGTATGCCTCGGCACGGGCGTTCGCGTTCCTGTCCGACTACGAGGGCTTTGGCCTGCCTCCGCTCGAAGCAATGGCCCACGGCGTGCCGTCTGTGGTCCTCGACACGCCTGTCAGCCTTGAGGTGTACGGGGACGCGGCGCTCCGTGTGGCCCCCGATCCCGCCGCGATAGCGGACGCCATCGTCGCGCTCCTCTCGGACGACGGCCTGCACGCCAGACTGTCGGCGGCCGGCGCGGCTCGCCTGCGCGGCTACTCCTGGACGACGACGGCGGCCACGGTGCGCCGCGTCCTGGAAGGAGCCGCGCGGTGACCCCGGACGTCGTCGTCGTGATCGTCAGCTTCAACACGCGCGCCGATCTCGACGCCTGCCTGTCGTCACTCGCCGCGGCGCCGCCGGCCGCGGTCGCGCGCATCGTGGTCGTGGACAACGCGTCCACGGACGGCAGCGTGGAAATGGTGCGCTCGCGCTGGCCGCAGGTGGAGGTTCTGGCCCAGGAGCGCAATCGGGGGTTCGGCGCCGCCAACAACGTCGCGCTGCACGCCTGCCGCGAACCGCTGGCGCTCATCCTGAACAGCGACACGATTGTGCCGGCCGGCGCCCTCGATCGGCTTCGTGAGCGAATGCTCGCGACCGGGGCGGTGGCCGCCGGGCCTCGTCTCGTGGACGGTCGGGGCTCGGCCGAACTGTCCTTTGGCCGAATGCTCACGCCGTGGACGGAGTTCCAGCAGCGCCGACGGCAGCGCCGCGCCGGCGCGCTCACGACGCGGGAGCAGTTCGTGGATTGGGTGACGGGCGCGTGTCTGCTGCTTGACGTGGCGGCTGGCCGCGCCGTCGGATTCTTCGACGAACGGTTCTTCATGTATGAGGAGGACGTGGACCTGTGCGCATCGCTGCGGGCGAACGGCGGGCGCGTGCTCTTTACCCCCGCGGCCGAAGTCGTGCATCACCGGGGACGATCGCCGCGCGCCGCCGGGGCCGCCCACTACGACCGCAGTCACGTGGCCTTCTACGAGAAGCACGCGCCCGGATGGGCACGCTGGCTCCGCCTCTGGCTGCAGCTCCGCGGCCGCGCCGTCCGATAGAATCACCGCGGACACCTCCTGTGCGGATTGCCATCGACGCCAGAAAACTGCATGACTACGGCATCGGCACGTACGTCAGGAACCTCGTGCGCGAGCTGGCTCGGCAGCACGACGACGCCGAGTACGTCCTGCTCTGTCCCCCCGAGGATTGCGAAGAACTGCGTGCGCTCGGGCCGCGGTTCGTGCCGATGGCCGAGCGCTCCGGCAACTACTCGGCCCGGGAACAGCTCAGCATCCCTCGGACGCTCGCGCGCGCCCGCGTTCACCTGTTTCACGCGCCGCATTACGTGGTTCCACCGCTCGTCACCACGCCGTACGTCGTCACGATTCACGACTGCATTCACCTCCGGTTCCCGCAGTACCTCCCGAACCGGCGCGCGTTGCTCTACGCGCGCGTCATGATGCGGATGGCGGCCCGTCGTTCGCGGCGCGTGCTGACCGTGTCGCAGGCGTCGAAAGACGACATCCTGAAGTACCTGGGGGTCCCGGACTCCAAGGTCGAGGTTGTCTACAACGCCCTCGACGAGCGGCTCGCCATCGTCCCGGCTGCCGACGAGGTCGACCGGGTCCGCCAGCGGTTCCAGCTGACGGCGCCCTTCGTGCTCTATGCGGGCAACATCAGGCCGCACAAGAATCTCGACCGCCTGATCGAGGCGTTTTCCATCATGCGGAAGTCGGGCCTCGAGGACGTGCAACTGCTCATCATCGGGGACGAGATTTCGAAGTATCCGAACCTGCGGCGCCTGGTGCACCGCCACCACCTCTATCCGCACGTGCGCTTCCTCGGATTCGTCCCTGACGCGACGCTGGCGGTGTTGTATCGGCTGGCCGCCGTCTTCGTGTTCCCGTCGCTCTACGAGGGCTTCGGCCTGCCTCCGCTCGAAGCGATGGCGTCCGGCACCCCGGTCGTCACGTCGAACGTCTCGTCGCTTCCGGAAGTCGTTGGCGACGCCGCGCTGTTGATCGATCCGACCAGTGCGGCCGCCATCGCGGACGCCATGGCCCGCGTGCTCACCCAGCCGGACCTGCGCGCCGGACTCGTCGAACGGGGGTTCGAGCGGGTCAAGCAGTTTTCGTGGGAGCGTTCGGTGGCGCGCATCCGACAGGTCTACGGGGAACTCGCCGGAGCACGGCCGCATGCGTGAGGCCGAGGCGCCCCCGCCACTGATCCCCGGCCGCGTCGTGCTGGTGCATGACTGGCTCACGGGCATGCGCGGTGGCGAGAAGGTCCTCGAGTCCATCTGCCGGTTGTTCCCGTCAGCCGAACTCTGCACGCTGGTGCACAGGCGCGGGTCCGTCAGCCCGCTCATCGAGTCGCGCCGGATTGCCTGCGACTTCGCCTGGGTTCCCGGCTACTACCACGCGGCCATCCGATCTGAAAAGGACGAGCGCGAAAAGCTGCGCGCCGAGGCCGAACTGGCCGCTGATCTGGGATTCGCGGCCGAGTTCGTCGACTCTGTGCCAGTCTTCAATCGCCCGGGAATCCGGTTTCCCAACCAGGCAGTCTTTCATCCCTTGAAGTACCTCGCCTTCCTCCTGGACTGCATTCCCGGCGGCGGATCGCACGTCTTCGAGGGCACGGCCGCCGACGAGTTCGAAAGCGGCGCTCAGAAAGACGATCGACTCCGTATCCGCGCCGGCGGACATACGATCACGTGCGAGCACGTCGTGCTGGCCACCGATAATCCGCTCACCGGCCTCAGCGGACTCGTCAGCGCGACGCTCCTTCAAACGAAGCTCGCGCTTTATACGAGTTACGCCATCGGGGCTCGTATTCCGGCGGGTCTGTCGCCGCACGTCTGCCTCTGGGACTCGGACGACCCTTATTTCTATCTCCGGATCGCGCGACACGACGAGAACGGCGACTACGCCATCTTCGGAGGACTCGACCAC
>CAZJTG010000176.1:5755-8469 GCA_964548865.1 uncultured Solibacteraceae bacterium | reverse complement strand
CGCCGTCGCCGGGCCGCGCCGATCCTGAGCGTAGAGGAACGCCGTCCCAACGAAGGCGGCGGCGACCGTCAACGTTACCCCAGCCCAGTGAGCGTGGTCGTTCTTCCATGCAGCCGCCACGGCACCTCTCCCGGCGCAGAATCAGCGCCAACTCGATTGACACGGTGACCCCTCAAAATACACCAGCCCGGCGGCTTTTGTGCGAACTTCGTCCGAATAGCCGGCGGCGGGCGCACCGCTGGCACAAGATAGACGTGCGCGTGAACCTCCGGCCGCTGGCCGCGCCGCGCAGGTGGCGCTTTTGGATATCCAGAGTTGGCTGAGTCGTCGACCTCCTTTTGGGCCGGTGTTGGCGACCGCGGCGCTGGTGGGTGCGGCGTCGTGCGTCGATACCGCCTCCAGGCAATTGATGGGACCGGGAAACGAGGCATCGGCCCGGATGCACATGGTTGAGACCCAGTTGCTCGCCCGCGACATCCGCAATGCGGCCGTACTCGACGCCATGCGGCGGGTGCCTCGCCACGAGTTCGTTCCGGAGCCTCTGCGTCCGCGCGCGTACGACGACAGTCCTCTGCCGATCGGTGAAGGCCAGACCATCTCGCAGCCGTACATCGTTGCGTACATGACGCAGGCGATTGAGCCGGCCCGGACCGATCGCGTGCTGGAGATCGGCACCGGGTCCGGCTACCAGGCCGCCGTGCTCGCGGAGCTGGTGCAGGACGTGTTCACGATCGAAATCGTCCCGACGCTTGCGGCCAGTTCGAGCGCGTTATTGAAACGGCTCGGCTACGCGAACATCCACGCGCGCCAGGGTGACGGCTACGCCGGATGGCCCGACGAGGCGCCCTTCGACAAGATCGTGGTCACCGCCGCGCCTGAGAGCATTCCCCAGGCGCTGGTCGATCAACTCAAGGTGGGCGGCATCATGGCCGTTCCGGTCGGGCGTGGATTCCAGCGGATGACGATCGTGCGGAAGACCGACACCGGCACGGTGACGACTGAAACGATGGACGTGAGGTTCGTGCCGATGATCAAGAAGGAGTGATCACTTGACCGCGATCGGCGCGACGCAGTCGCGGTCGGCGGACGCGGCGATGGGCAGCCACTGGTCGAAGTCAGGCTCGGTGCCGCCGACGATCAGGATCGGCGAGAGCGCGACGGGATCGAACGATGGGTTCGACGGCCCCGCCTCCCGTCCCAGCCGCGCGCGGAATTCCACGAACGCCGGCGAATCGAAGATGGCGTAGTACAGCTGGCGCGTTCGTCCCGGCTCACTCACGCGCTTGACAGACACGCAGACCGGCGTGAATGCCGTCCGGTCGAGGCCGGCCGCGCGGGCCATCTCGAGCAGGGCATCCGGCGTGTATCGACCTGCGAGCGACCGTTCGTACTCGCCACGCAGGACCAGGGGCACGCCGGCGCCGGACTTTCGCCTCATCGACTCCATGGCCCGCTCGAAGATCTGATCGAACAACCGGCTGCCGAAGTCCTCCGGCGGGCGCGCCACGAGGATCGGCGACGTGAGGCTGGTCGCGGATGCGGTCGCCAATGTCCACGGCACCGTGTGCTGCCGCTGGACCACGTACGGCTCAGCCCTGACGCTGTCGATCGATCGCCGGAAAAGATAGAAGAACCCGGCGAGGGCGATCAGGGCGATCAGGACCTTCACGAGAACTCGAGTGGCTGAGCGGCGCGGCACGATCAGACATTCTATGTGGCTGTAATGCTCGCGGTGACTGAGATTACGTCAGACAAGGCAGCCACGATGTCGAGCCTGAGGCCAGCGCGTCGGCGGCGGCGTGGTGCGCGTCGCCGAGGGCCGGCTGCTGCTCCGAGGCGGCGAGGCTTGCCCGCCCGGCGTGAATTGGGTACAAGTCTGGGTCCAGTTTCACATCCACGTTCGTCTGTGGCCCCATGAAGGCGTTGCCCACGCGCATCGTCCGGCGGTCGCCGTCCCTGCTGCCGGCGGCGCTCGCCCCGCTGATCGGTCGAGCGGCCGAACTCCGGGCTCTCCTCAAGCTGCTCAGGGAGTCCAGGCTGATCACGCTGACGGGTGCGGGGGGCAGCGGCAAGACCAGGCTCGCGTTGGACCTTGCCGCGATGGCGGCACCTCGCTACCCGGCCGGGTCCTTCTGGGTGTCTCTTGCCGCGCTGCGCGATCCCGAGCTCCTGCCGGCGCACGTATGCGCAACGCTCGGCGTCGCTGAAGCGAGGGACCGGTCTCCGATCGATCTGCTGATCGAAACGATCGCCGGCACGCGGACGCTCCTGGTCCTCGACAACTGCGAACATCTGATCGACGCCTGCGCGACGCTGGTCGAGCGTCTACTGCACGGCACGCGCCGGCTGACGATCCTGACCACAAGCCGGCAGGCGCTGGCCGTCACCGGCGAGCGCACGTGGCTCGTGCCGCCGCTGGCGGTTCCCGATCAGGAGGACGTCCCGGATCTTCCCGCGGTGTCTCGGTCGCCCGCGGTTCAACTGTTCCTGGAACGTGCGCGCGCCGTGATGCCCGGTTTCTCTCTGACCGAGGCGAACGTTGAGGCGGTCGCGAGTATCTGCCGCCGCTTGGACGGTCTGCCGCTGGCGATCGAGCTGGCGGCGGCGCGCGTCAGGGCGTTGGCCCCGGAGCAAATCACCCGACGGCTGGACAACATCCTGGCGACGAGTCCGGTCGGGCCCGACGGCGCCCGCTCGCGGCCAAGGACGCTTCG
>CAZJTG010000176.1:0-5734 GCA_964548865.1 uncultured Solibacteraceae bacterium | reverse complement strand
CTCACGCCCGCGGAACAGGCGATGTTCCAGCGAGTGTCCGTGTTTGCCGGCAGCTTCTCGCTCGATTCGGTCGAACAGGTGTGTGCCGACGAGGCGTGTCCAGTGGATCAGACGATCGACCTCGTGTCGGCGCTGGTCGACAAGTCACTCGTTGTCTGCGAGATCGCCGGCGATTCGGCCCGGTACCGCCTCCTCGACACCATCCGGCAGTTTGCGCGCGCCGAACTGCAGCGCGGCGGCCGGCTCGAGGAGTTCCGCGAGCGCGCGGCCGTGCACTTCGTGCTGATGGCGGAGGCCGCCGAGCCGCGCATCTTCGGCGGGCCCGACGACCTCCGGCTGCAGGCCAGTCTCGAGGCGGAGGCGCAGAATTTTCGGGCCGTGGGCGAATGGTGCCGGGAGGATCCATCGCGCAGCAGCTGGGCGCTCCGCCTCGGTGCGGCGCTCTACTGGTTCTGGTTCTCGCAGGGTCGCTTCCACGAGGGCCGGCAGCTGCTCGATTCGGCGCTGGAAGCGGATGCCGGCGCGGCCCCCGTACTCCGCGCGCGCGCGCTGAGCGCGCGCGGCTACATGGCCATGTGGCAGGGCGACGTGCGTGGCATGCGGCCCCCGCTCGAAGAGAGCCTCCGGCTGATGCGCGACGGCGGCGACGGGCGCTTGCGGGCGGTCGCGATCGCCGGTATGGCGATGGCGGCTCTGGCGGAACGGAACCTCGCCGAAGCCACAGAACACATCGATCGCGCGAGTGCTTTGGTGGAGACGCTGACCCCGCCGGGCGTGTACCTGCCGTTTGTTCTCTATTGGCGGGGAACCATCGCGATTCAGGCCGGCGAGCGACAGGTCGCTCGGGCGGTACTCGAGCGCGCAGTGTCGGCCGGCCGTGAGCTTGGACATCCCCGGGCGATCGCGCATCCGCTGTATGCGCTCGCCAACCTTGAAATCCGGGAAGGGCGCCACACGGAAGCGATGAATCATCTGCGCGAGAGTCTTCAGCTCCACGATCGGCTCGGCGATGGCTGGGGCATGTTCCTCGCGCTGGCCGGCATGGCGGCGGCCGCCGCCGACCAGGATGCCGAGCAGGCGGCGCGGCTGCTCGGGGCCAGTGAGGCCGTACGATCGCGCCTGGGTATTCAGATGCTGCACTCCGTGCGGCCGGACCACGACGACCTGGTCCACCGCGTTCGCGCTGCGGTGGGGCCGGGCCGATTCGAGGCGCTGTGGCGCAAGGGCCACGCATGGTCCCGGCCGGAGCTTCTGGCCGAGTTGATCGGCCCGCAGCGCCCCGACAGCCGTCATCCCGCCGGCGGGCGAAGCGCGGCCGTGGAGACCTCGCCTGAACTTCGCGTCGCGGCGCTGGGCCGGTTCGAGGTGTATCGCGGCCACACGCACGTCGACGAGCGGTCGTGGGGCTCAGCCAAGGCGCGCGAATTGCTGGCGTATCTGCTGGCCCATCCGGAGGGCTGTACGCGCGAGCGTGCGGGCGCAGCGCTCTGGCCCGACGCGTCCGACGAGCAGGTGCGGAACAACTTCCACGTGACCGTCCATCGCCTCCGCCGCGCGCTCGGCGACGCGGAATATATCGTGATCGACCGCGAGCGATATGCGATCAACCCGGCGCGCCGTGTGGAGTTCGACGCCCGCGAGTTCGCCGTCGAGGCTCGCCGGCTCATCGAGCAGTTGCGCACGCCAGGCACGGTCCCGCCCTGGGCTGCCGCGACGCTGGCACGCTATCGCGGCGAGTTCCTCGAACACGAACGGGCCGCCGAATGGCACCTGGACATTCGCGACGAGCTGGGACAGCTGTACGAACAGGCCCTGGTCACGGTGGCCGATGCGCTGGTCGCGACCGGCCGCGCGGCCGACAGCCTGGCGTACTACCGCACGCTCGTGTCTCGCGATCGCACCAGCGAACGAGCCGCTCGCGGGCTCATGCGCGCCTGTCTCGCCACCGCCGATCGCGACACCGCCCGTCGGACGTACGAGCGGCTCGTCCTGGCCCTGCGTGAGGATCTCGATACCGCGCCGGAGCCCCAGACCGTCGATCTCGCGCGAACGCTCGACGCGACCCGGGACGCCTGACGACCCGTCGGCGCCCGGTCGCGCAGCCCTCATCAGCGCCGCCCGCCCGTAAGCGGTCGTAAGCACCACGTAAGCCCCCTTTGCCTAGATTGGCCGCAGCGAGCGTCGCGGTGACGCTTCGCGTCCGCACCACAAAGGAAGGTTGTCATGTTCCGTTCGAGTCTCACTGGACTGCTACTGCTCTTCGTCACTGCCGTCGGCGCGTGCGTGGGTCCGACGAAACCCTCTCCGCCCCTGGTCGACTTCATCGTCTCGGTCGCCAACGAGCGATTCGTCCTCCGGACTGCGGATCCGGAGACGATCCGTCTTGCCGAGGAGAACCAGCGGGGGGTAAACGCACGCTTTCCGCTGGGACCGCTCCGCGCCGGCGATGGCGGCTTCAACCAGCCGTGGAAGTGGCACCTCGACCCGGCCGCAACGCGCTTCGTCGATATCGCGGTCGGCGTGTGCGATGCGCTGCCGTCGCACGTGGAGTCGCGCCTGGGGGAGCTGACGAGCTACTGCCCCCAGGGAGCGAAGGTCGTCGGCCGCCGCTGAGTCGGTGGGGAGCGGGCTGCGCCGTCGAGGCGCAGCCTGCCCGTCAGCCTGATCGCCGTGACTCGCGGTCTCCTCGACTTTCCCTTTCGAGTGGACGAGACCGACGTCGGCCCGATGGGGTCTGGTACCCAGCGTCTTGCGCGGCCAGCCGCGGTGTGCCAGGCGCGCCGCGGCAAAGCGCGCCAGGGGCGGGCGCCGAACCACGCCACACCTGCCGCAATTCCGCTCAAGGAACTCGTAGCTACCCGCGGACGGCCCGCATCGCGTCGACGTCCGAGCTTCCACTCCTGACAGCTAGCGCCCTCGCGACGTGGTCGCGAACGGCGCGGCGTTCTTCACGTACTTGTCCAGCCACGCCACGGTCTCCGCCATGACGTGCATGTTGGATTCGCGCGCGGCATAGCCGTGCGATTCGTGAGGCAGCGTTACGTAGCGCGCCGTGGCGCCGTGGCCTTTGAGCGCCATGTAGAACCGCTCGGATTGGATCGGGAACGTGCCGGAGTTGTTGTCCTTCTCGCCGTGGATCAGGAGGATCGGCTCCTTGATCTTGTGCGCGAACCAGAAGGGCGACATGGCCGCGTAGAGGTTCGGCACTTCCCAGAACGTCCGCGTTTCGGCCTGGAACCCGAACGGCGTCAACGTGCGGTTGTAGGCGCCGCTCCGCGCGACGCCCGCGCGGAACAGATCCGAATGCGCCAGGAGATTCGCCGTCATAAAGCCGCCGTAACTGTGGCCGCCGACGCCGATGCGATCGCGATCCGCGATACCCATCGAGACAGCGTGGTTGACCGCGGCCTCCGCACTCGCCACGAGCTGCTGCACGTAGGTGTCGTTGGCCGTTTCACCCGCGCCGATAATCGGCATCGTCGGGCCGTCGAAAATGGCGTAGCCCTGCGTGAGGAGCAGCAGGTGCGACGCGCCGCCCACTCGCGTGAACGTGTTGGGGGAGCCGACCACCTGGCTCGCCGCATCCGCGCTCGTGAACTCCTGCGGATAGGCCCACACGAACATCGGCAGCCGCTGGCCGGGCCGGTAGCTGGGCGGAAGGTAGATCGTGCCCGAGAGCGTGACGCCGTCCGCGCGCTTGTAGGTCACAAGCTGCTTCTGCACGTCCGAGAGCTGCGGATGTGGATCACGAAACGTCGTGATGGCGCGGGACGAACCCGCGGACACGTCGCGGGCCATGTAGTTGGGCGGCGTGGCCTTCGTCTCTCGCGTCGTGATCAGGCGTGACGCGTTGTCGTCGAGGATGGCGACCACCGATTCGTAGCTCTGCGCGTCGCTCTGCCAGACGCGCGCCGTCTGGAGCGTCTTCAGATTCAGCCGGTCCAGGAACGGCCGATCCCCTTGTGGCGATGCGCCCGCGCCCGTGAGATAGACGGAGTCGCCCACCTGCATGACGAGGCCGGTGGCCGGACGTGCGACAGGGAACCCGGGATCGTTGTAGCGGTCCTCACTCAGGCGCTCCCAGAGCTTGCGTGGAGCACCAGGCAGGCCGGCGTCGAAGATCCACGTCCGCGTCTTGCGTGACGCACGGTCGTTCTCGGACACGAGCGCCACGCCTCGTTCGGTGAAACGAACGCCGCCGTAACGCCATTCGGTCCTCGCCACTTCGCCGGCTCCGCCGGTGAAAGGCGCCTTGAGGGCCATCACGCGATCGCGATGCGGCACCTTGATCGCCAGGTCGCCGCGGTCGAGGGCCTCGACCCAGTACAGCGTCGCTGGCTCGATCGGATGCCACGCGAACGCGCGCGGGCCGGCGAACACGCCGTTGATCGGCCACGTATCGCCGGCGGGCACGTCAGCCAGCTTGCGCACCATCCGGCCGGTGCGATCCCAGAGTTCGACGTCGCGCGGAAAGAGATTCGCCGGCGCGACGTACGAGTAGGGACGCTTCACCCGTGTCGCCACCAGCCACTGGCCATCGGCCGAGACCGAGAGCCCGGCGTACACGGCCGGCTGCCCGAATGGCGTCTTGCGTCCATCGAGCGCGACCCACGTCGGCTGGCTCGTGAAGTAGTAGTCGTAGAGCCGCTCGTCGTATGGGCTGCCGAGCAAATCCTGATACGTCCGGCCCGGCGCCGCGCGGCCGACGTTTTCCTGGATGTTCGGCCCCGACGGCACGGCCGGCGCGGCGGGTGCGGGCCCGCGCCCGTCCGGGATCACGTGGCACAGGAAGCCGGTGGAATCCGTCCGCCACGAGCAGCCGCCTGCGAGTCCGTTGACACCGGAGTCGAGGACCACGCGCACGGTGGCGGTCGCGACGTCGGCGACGAGGAGGCGAATGCGATCGGGCGCCGTGTGCGTGATGGCGATCGACTTGCCGTCCGGAGAGAACGAGGCGCCGAACGAGCCTTCCGCGGGCAGCGCCAGCTTGCGCTCGGTGCCGTCGGCGACGTTCTTCAACGTGAGCCCGATCGTGCCCCCGAGCACCTGGTGGCCGTTCGTGCGCCCGTTGACGCGCGAGCCTGCGAGGCTCAGGAACGGCACGGCGACTTCCGCGATGGTCGGCATGCTCCGGCGATGCGAGAGCAGCATCACGGTGCGGTCCGGCGAGAGCGAGACGCCAGGCAACGGCTCGGCGTCCATGATGTCCGCGATGACCTTGGGCGGCATCTGGTAGCCCGAAGCTGCCGGCGTCTGGCCGGTCGGCGTCGCCGAGGCGAACGCCAGCGTGACAAGAGCGAGTGACAGTAACAGCATCTTTCGCATGGGGTCCCCCAAAGGACAGCGAGAGCATGATAGGGCATCCGGGGCGGCGCGGGCGGGGCCGTGAACACGCCCGGTGCCGGCATTCCGACTCGGCACATAATCTGCCCGGCGAGGAGTGCGGTATGAAATGCGGACAGTGCGGTGAGGACGCGGAACCGGGCGCGACGTTCTGCGAATCGTGCGGCGCGCGGCTGATTGCTCCGGAGTCTGGCCCGCCGCCCGCAACGGCGCCGCCGCCGGCTGCTGCTCCGCCAACACGAGGACGTCGGCTTCCGCTCCTTGCCGCCGCTCTGCTTGTTGGCGGCGCTTTGGTCGGCTACTACTTCTACGTTCCAGGGGATGCGCCGCCTGATCAGGCGGCGCCAACGGGAGCGGCGGCGTCGCCTGCCGAGACCGGGTCAGCCGCGAC
>CAZJTG010000175.1:6385-8504 GCA_964548865.1 uncultured Solibacteraceae bacterium | reverse complement strand
TCACGGTGGCGTCGTTTTGCGCCACGTGAAAGTCGATCGTCCAGGGCCGGAGCGCCCGCGTCATGATCCGGAGCGCGCCGTCGAGCACGTCGCGCTTCGACCAGTCGAAATCGTCGGGCAGCAGGCTGTCGTCCGGCGCGTTGTAGCCCATCGTGAACAGCAGGGTGTGGGCCATGTCCGCCTGAAACCCCAGCGTCGTCGGCCGATCGACCATCTCGAGCAACTCGACGTTCTGCCGCCAGCTGTGCATGCCGCCCCAGCAGATCTCCCCCTCGGCCGCGAGCCGCTCGCCGTACCCCTCGGCGATGTCGCAGGCCGCGCGGAACGTGTCGGCGATCTTCCTGGTGTTCCCTGCCGGATCCGCCGCCCAGTCGGCGGGGCCTGTGGCCGAATCGATGCGCACGACTCCGTACTTCCGCACGCCGAGATCGCGGAGCTTTTTCGCGATCGCACACGCCTTTCTGACCTGCGTGAGGAAGTTCTGCCGATCCTCAGCGCTCCCCATCGCAGAGCCGCCGCCGGTCGGCGGCCACACGGGCGCAACGACCGACCCGACCTTGAAGCCCCGGTGACGCACCTTGTCGGCCAGACTCTTCAATTCGTCGTCCGTAGCGTCGATGCTGGTGTGTGGATCGAAGAGAAACAAATCGACGCCGTCGAACTTGACGCCATCCACCTCGGCGGCGGCGGTCAGGTCGAGCATCGTATCGAGATCGATCGGCGGCTCGGCGCCCGGCCCGCCCTTGCCAACCAGGCCGGGCCACATCGCGTTGTGCAGCTTCGGGTACTTGTGCCTGCCGCTACTCATGGCGTCGTCTTTCTCTCATGGCTCGCGGGGCCCCACGCCTCGCTCCCGACCGTCGCGGGCTTGCCGTGTCATCTCGGGTTGTCCGGATTGCCGGGACCGAAGTGCTTCAGCAGGACGAGCGGATCGGTCGCGCTGTGGTTCTCGATGCGCACGCCGTCCCGCGCGGCCGCCGCCGTGACGAAGATTTCGTCTTCCGTCATCTCGCCGAAGCGAATCATCGACGGGGTCGAGACGCGCACCTGGTTCACTGCTCCGTATCCCTGCGTCAGGATGACGCCATACGCTTCGGCGTCCCGGATGGTCACGGTCCGATTCGGCAGCACGGTCAGTTCTTTCGCGGAGTACCACTGGGTGCCGTAACAGACCCACTGCTCCCGGTATCCGGCGTCCTCCGTTTCCGGGAACGGCCGGACCGGGCGCGGAAAGACGCGATTGTCCTGGGCGAACGTGGGGTTGACGTTGGCCTCCCAATCGAGGAGCTCGACGAGGTAGTCGAGATCGTCGTGGTATTCGGGCGGTACGTCCTTGGTGAGGAGCGCCCTCGGCGTGATCCGTCCGTCCACTTCGGACTGGAACATGGCGAAGACGTCGCTGTTGACTTGTGGTTCATAGGTCACGAGCGAGCCTGGGGCGTGCAGAATGCGCGGGTTGATCTGCCAGCCGGTCCCCACTTCCAGCCGGAACGCGCGCGACAGGTTCAGGATGCCGTTGTCCCCGTGGTTCCAGCGCTCGAGGCAGCGTCGCACCTGCGCCTTCGTCGTCCCCGGCTCGAGGCCCATGAAGGTGTAGGGGAAATCGTTGTCGGTCTTGTTGTACTGCGGCGGGAAGTAATAGGCCTCCGGCTTGCCGCGACGGCCGACGAGCCGGGCCTGCTCTTCGCTCTGATGCAGGTGGTGAGGGATCGCGCCCATGTTGTCGAAGAACTTGCAGAGCAGATTCCATCCGCCCTCGCGCGACATGACGTCGGCGCCGATGATCAAATCGCCGGCCCGGTCGATGGCATCGCGCAGCAGAAAGCGGGAGCCGTCCGCAGGCCGGACGTAGCTCAGCCCCTCGTCCGCCGGCGTGCCCGGGCCGTTGTCCGCATTCGTCGTCGACGAAAACCAGCGTTCGTTGATACCGCCGCGATCGCCACCGAGCGCATAGAGATCGTCGGGATGGAGGCGGAGCCTGCGGCCGGGGTGCATGAACGAACGCGGCACCCAGCTGGGCTGCAGCCGCAGGATGCCCGATCCGGCGCCAATGGCTGCGTCGATCTGCGAGCGCGTCACCATGATGACTTCATCTCCCTAGCCCGACGGACGATATAAC
>CAZJTG010000175.1:0-6375 GCA_964548865.1 uncultured Solibacteraceae bacterium | reverse complement strand
ATAACCCCGGCCCCGGCAGATCAAGGCCGCTGGCGGACATAATGACGCGCCATGCGTTGCTCGTACCGCGGACGGCGAGCGGTTGCCGTCGAAAACGACCGGCTTCGTGTCACGGTTCTCGAGGGCGGAGGCCACATCGCGGAGGTCTTCGACAAGACGGCCGGCGTCAACCCGTTGTGGACGCCGCCGTGGCCGTCGATAGAGCCGGACGAATTCGATCACGCGGTCCATGCGGGCTATGGCGCCGGCCCGGCCGAGAGCCGGCTGCTCTCCGCGATCATGGGTCACAACCTGTGCCTGGATTTCTTTGGCGGGCCATCACCCGAGGAAGCCGCCGCCGGACTCGCCGCGCACGGTGAGGGTTCAATCGCCATCTACGCGATCGAGGACGACCGGACGTCGCTTGCCATGCGGGCGCACCTGCCAATCGCCCGGCTGCGCTTCGAACGACACATCTCGCTCCACGGTCAGTCCGTACGCATCCAGGAGACCGTGGAGAATCTCGCGGGCGCCGATCGTCCGGTTGGCTGGACCCAGCACGTCACGATCGGTCCGCCGTTTCTCGAGCGCGGCGTCACGGAGTTCCGCGCGTCCGTCACGCGCTCGAAGAGCTTCGACGGCGCCTTCGGCAGCGCGGACTACCTCGTGGCCGGCGCCGAGTTCGACTGGCCGATGGCTCCAGCCATCGGCGGCGGACACGCCGACCTCCGCCGCTCCAGGGCGGCGCCGCCGTCCAGCGCGTACACCGCGCACCTGCTGGACCCCGGGCGGACGCACGCGTTCTTCGTCGCGCATTCGCCGCGCCATCAACTGGCCTTTGGCTACATCTGGCGCCGGGCCGATTTTCCGTGGCTGGGCATCTGGGAAGAAAACGCCAGCCGCACGACTCCCCCCTGGAACGGCGCGGGTCTGACGCGCGGGATGGAGTTCGGCGTGTCACCGTTTCCGGAAACGCGACGCCAGATGGTCGATCGCGGCCGCCTGTTCGACACACCCACGTACCGATGGATCCCGGCCCGATCCAGCGTGTCTGTCGAGTACTGGATGCTTCTCAGTCAAGCCGCGGAGATCCCCGATGCGCTCGAGTGGCCGCATTGAGTACTGAGGCGCGTGTGGCCCGCGGCCGGCCGCTACATGATCTTCCCCATCAGTCGTCCAAGGAGCTTCACGGCGTAAATGCCGGTGCGGATGCGCACCTCATCGACATCGCTCGGGCCGTTGCCCAGGCCGAGCGAATGCAGATCATCGAGCGCCCTGTCGTCGCCTTCACGGGGATGCAGGGCGATCCAATAAAGCATTTTGATCAGGTCGTCCTTTGAAATCGTCGTCTGCAACCGATCGAAGACGATGTGAGGGACGAAGCGCTCGGTCGGCATCTGGAAGAGATCGGGCGCGATCGCCACGAACAAGTGATTGCGTACGCGCTGGATCGGATCGGCCACCAGGCCAGGCTTCCACTGCGGGAGGCGCGTCCTGATCAGATCCAGATCGGCGACGATCTCCGCCTCGGGCTCCTCGTCTCGACGGGCCACCGGCGTCACAACGCCGTCGTCGGGCGGCAGGCGGCTGAAGTCGATCGCCGCCTCGATCTCCACCAGCGTCACCGCCTGCCATCCCGACGCGTCGGACACCGCACCGCGAGCACCCGCCACCGGGACTGGGGGCGCCACCACCGCGCGATCGGCGGCCGCGCGCCTGGGGCTTGGCTGGGCATTCGTGTCTGGCGCAGCGTCGGGCGCGACCGCCGATGCGCCCGCCGCCTGCGATGGCTGGTTCGCCGTGGACGAAACCGATTCCGGGGTACGAACAATCTTCACCTCGTCGCGCGATTCGGCCACAAGTCCCACCGCCACCCACGCGGCTACGGCGACCGCGACCCAGCGCTTGCCCGTGCGAGCGGCAAACCGTTCGCCCGCATCCCACCGAAACAGACGTGCGCCGGCCAGCGTGCCGGCCGCGCCGATGACGATCAGCGCGACCAGGCTGAAGAGCGTCTGACCGAGCCCTGTGCCGGTCACGTTCGCCTGGAGCGCATCGACCGCGTAGCGGCCTGGAAAAAACGCCGACAGGTGCTGCGCCCAGTCCGGCAGACTCGCGAGCGGGACGGCCACCCCGCCAATGATGAGCATGGGCAGGAAGATGCATTGCCCAAGCGCCTGTACAGCCGGCACGTTGTCGGCCATCATCGCGATCACCAGGCCGAGGCCGAGGAAGGCGAAGGCCACGCATGTGAAGGCCACCCAGATGCCGAACAGATGCGCGGGCGCCGGCATGCCGATCATCATGGCGAGTGCGATCTGCAACGCTCCCGCGGAAAGGAGCAGCACGTACCGTGCGGCGACCGTACCCGCGACCACGCTCCAGGCGGGCACGGGCGCCAGGCGATAGCGGCGCCACACGCCGCGCTCGCGCTCGCTGACCATGGTGGTCGGCAGTCCAAAGCACGCCCCTCCCAGCACACCAATCGTCAGCAGTTCGCCCAGGTGGCGCGCGATCGGCACGCGCTCGTGCCGGTAGAGCACCCAGAAGGCCACGAGAAAGACGATGGGAAACAGGTAGCCGTAGAAGAGCGCCATCCGGTTCCGGAAGTGCAGCGCCAGATTGACGCGCACCTGTTCGAGGAATGAATTCATTTGAGAAAGCGGGGGGACTTCGAGCCTGGTTTCATGAGTCTGCGCCCGTGAGCTCGAGGAACACGTCCTCGAGCGTGGCCTTCTGCACGTGCATCTCGGTGACGCCGATGCCCTGTTCGCCGAGCCAGCGCGTCAGCTCGGCAAGCGTCCGGCCGGCGTCGGGGGTCCGGAAACGCGTGTGGTTGCCCTCGCACGCGAGGTCCTGCACGCCGGGAACCCTGGCGAGCGCGACCGCATCGACCGGCAGCGACGTCCAGAGCGTGACCGTCGCCAACGCGGACGATCGCGCGGTCAGCTCCCGGGGCGCGCCGGTCGCGACGATCCGGCCGTGATTGATGATGGCGATCCGGTTGCAGATCTCCTGCGCCTCGCCGAGGTCGTGCGTGGTGACGAGGACGGTGTGTCCCTGCGCCTGCATGCCGGCAATCTGGCCGCGCAGGTCGCGACGGGTCTGCGCATCGAGGCCCGCCGTCGGCTCGTCGAGAAAGACCAGTTCCGGGGAATTGACGAAGGCGAGCGCCAGCGCGACCCGCTGGCGCTGCCCGCTCGACAGCGTGTCGAACGCGGCATCCGCTTTCTCGGTGAGCGCGAAGCGCGCGAGCAGCTCGTCGGGTTCGGCCCGGACCCGGTAGAACGATCCGAACAGTCGAAGGGCTTCGCGCGGCGTGATGCGGCCCTGCAGCGCCGTCGAGTGCAGCGTGGCGCCAATTCTCTGCTTCACCTCGCGTGGGTGGCGGCGCGCATCGATGCCGCACATCTCGATGCGCCCCGCATCCGGCGCCCTGAGGCCGACGATGCATTCGAGCGTGGTGGTCTTGCCTGCGCCGTTGGGGCCGATCAGCCCGAAGATCTCGCCGTCCTCGATCTCGAAACTGACGCCTCGCACCGCATGGACGTCGCCGTAGCGCTTCTCGAGATCGCGAACGACGACCTTGGCGCTCATGCCGCGTGAACGACGCCGGTCACTTGCGCGATGACATCAGGTAGGCGACGACGTCGCGAATCACGCTGTCGCCCACCGTGTCCGGCAGCCCATCCGGCATGATCGACGTTCGTTCCTTCGTCCGGCTCGAGATCCGCGACTTCTGGATCGTGACCGGATCGGCGCTCTCCGCCGTCTTGACCATCACGCTGCGGGCGTCCTCGGTGACGACCAACCCGCGGATCGTCTGCTTGTCCCGGGTCACGATGACGGTGGTCTCGTACTTCGGATCCACTTTCTCGTCCGGGAAGAAGATCGCCCGCAGGATGTCGCGGCGCGGCATGGCCTGCAGGTTCGAGAGGTCCGGCCCGTACGTCTGGCCGACGGTATCGACCCGATGGCACTTCGCACAGACGGCCTCGAAGGCCTTCCGGCCGCTGTCGACATTCGGACCGCCGCCGGGACCGCTCGCCAGCATCCCGGGGCCGCCACCTCGCGGAAACACGAGATTGTCGTACCGCTCCTGGCGATCGAGCGGCACGGCGCGCGTGAGCGCCGGCAGGCCGCCCTGGCCACGCGCGCCGCCCGGCGCGGCGGCGGGTGGTGGCGCGGCCGCCGCGACCGGCGGAGCGTCTGCTGGCGGAGGCGCCGCTACGGGCTCCGGCATCAATGGCGCAAAGAGCGGCGCCGCATCGTACGCCGCCTGTCTCTGCTCGGGCGTGAAGGCGTCAATGACCGCATCGAACACCTGGTTCAGGTGACCGGCGAACGTCGCTCCCCCGCGCCACCTGGCCGCCTTCGCAAACCAATCGGTGGTGAACTTCACCTCGGCCGGCGACCAGCCCCGGTCGATCACGCGAAGCGCGTACATGTAGTCGATCTGTCCGGGCTGGTCGTCGTTGCCCTTCGGCATCACCGCCAGAATCTTCCCGATCACGTCAGGCTCGCCGGTGTAGGCGAGCACCTTCGCCATATGGTGCGTCATCATCGTCACGGCGCAGGCCGCTTCGGGTTCCGTCAGGTTCGTGCAGCCGAGATAGGTGGCCGGCGGCGGTGCGACGGGAAACTGACCGATGAGGATGTCGTGGATCGTCTTTCTGATTTCCGGATCGACGCCACCGGGTGCCTCCGTCGCGGCGATCTGAAATGCGCGCAGGATCCTGATCTTGTGGTGGGCCGGCAGCGCCGCCTGTCGCATCAGCGCGATCAGCTTCTCGAAGATCGGGCGGAGCTCGGACGGCAGCGCCGCCGGCTCGGTCGCGGACGCCGCCGTATTGGTCAGTGCCAGCAGGCCTTCGGTGAGCGCGACCAGGTCGGTTTCCCGCATGACCATCGCAACCCACTCGCGCCGCGGCGTATGTTCAAGCGCCAGGCGGCCGGAGTACCTGACGAATCGATCGGGGCTGCGGAGCAACGCATAGATGTCGGCGATGGGCGCGAAACTCGGCCGGCCGGGCTGGAGTCCCTGCCGCACGATCGCCTCGGCGGCGCGGCGCTGCACCATGGCGTCTGCATCCTTGAGCGCCGCCGACGCCACGTCTTTCGCGCCAGGGGTTGTGTGGACCCCGGCCACGTAGATCGCGGCCGCGCGCACGTTCGCATCGGCATCAGCCGCCAGCGCCCGCAGAAACTCGGCGCCGGGCGGCAGTCCGTGGCGCTGCAGTTCATGGATCGCGCGGATGCGATCCGCGCTCGCGGCGGTCGGAGTGCGCGCCAGCCGCTCGAGTTCCGAGCCGAACGCGGTCGCGCCCATCGCCGCCTTGACGTTCTCAATCGCGGCCCATCCCCAACTCGACAGCGGCTGCGCCTGTCGGACAACGGCGAGGATGCCGGTCATGTCGGGCTTGGCTGGCGTCGCGCCCGTCCAGCTCACTTTGTACAGACCGCCGTTGCCCGGATTGCCACCCGTCGTGAAGTAGATGTTGCCGTCGGGTCCGACCTCGAGGTCGGTAATCGGCATCGGCTCGCCGTGCACGAACTCGGCGAGATCCTCGCGCGCGCGGAACGTGCCGCCGGCCGGCGTGAGCGCCGTGTAGAGCAAACGGCCGCGGGACCAGTCGGCCTCGAAGAGGTTGTCGAAGAACGAAGGAGGATACGCGTAGCTTTGGTACGTCTCGAGGCCGACCGGCGATCCGCGCCGCATGTGCCTCAGGGCCGGAATGACGTCGAAGTACTCATCCTGGAACTTGCCGGTCCCGTCGCGGTAGCCGCCGTCGCCGCCGGGGATCATATGAATGGTCCGGTTCTCGCGGTACCACGGCGAGTTGACGTCCCATTCCATGTCGCTGTCGAACGTGAACGCCTCGCCGGCGAGGTTGTAGGCGAAGTCGTACGGGTTGCGCATGCCGCTGAATTGCAGGGAGAACCTGTTGCCGGCCTCGAGCCGCCAGACCGTGGCGTGCACACCGATCCGCGTGCTGTTGCCGAACCGCGGATCTTTGTACTGCGGCAGGAACTGCCGCTCTTTCAGGTTGTGCCAGTTGGGTGACCTCAGTTTGTCCACGACGTCGTCGTTCACGGGCGCGCCAGGCGGCGACGGACTGCCGACGTACGTGTTGTTGCCGACGAGGATCGCGATCGAACCGTCAGGCGCGCGGCGGATCGCGTGCGGACCGTGATCGCCCATCCCGGCGCTGGTGTAACGCTGGAGGCGCTCGATCGTGTCCATGACATCGTCGCCGTCGGTGTCCTCGAGCCTGTAGAGGCCGGCGATCCCTGGATTCGCGGGCGCGCTGGCTCCGGCGCCGCGACCGCCGCCCTGCGGTGGCGTCGCGGCCGCCTGGCCGGTTGAGACGCTCCCAGTAGTAGTCGACGTAGACG
>CAZJTG010000174.1:0-8519 GCA_964548865.1 uncultured Solibacteraceae bacterium | reverse complement strand
GGGAATTTGGTGATTGGTGACTGGTGATCTGGTGATTTCAAATCTCCAAATCACCAGATCTCCAAGTCACCAAATCACGTGTTCATCCGCGTTCGTTGAGCACCCGGATGACGACGCGGCGATTCTGCGCCCGGTTCTTCGCTGACGTGTTCTCGGCCACCGGCTTGTCCTCGCCGTAGCTGATCACGCTCATCCTGTGCAGCGGAATCTTGTGCTGCATGTACAGGTACGCCTTCACGGCCTCCGCGCGATCGAGGCCAACCTTGTGGTTGATGTCGGCGCCGCCGACGTTGTCGGTGTGGCCTTCGATCTCGAAGTAGGCACCCTTCGGATCCGACAGGATCTTCGAGATCAGCCCGTCGATCTGGGCCTTGCCCTCGTCGGGCAGCTTGGCCGAGCCGAACTTGAAATTGCCCGAGTCCTCGCTCAGGACGACTTCGTAGACGATGCGCATCGTCGTCTTGGCGACTTCCTCGGCCTTGGCCGCGGCCGCCGCCGCGTTCGTCAGCGCCGTCGTCGCCTTGCCGTCGGCTGTCACGGCCTTGCTGTCGGCCGTTACGGCGGTCTGCTGCGCCTGCGAGATGCCCGCCTGAGCCTTCTTGTCGACCTCGGCGATCTTCGCCTCGTTCTGACGGGTGCGCTCCTGCGTCGCTTCGAGCGCCTGGCTCAAGCTGTCCACCTTGGTGCTCACCTGCCCGACCTGATTCTTCACATAGCCCTTCGTGGCGCACGCGCTCGTGCCGGCCACGCCGAACGCCAGTACTACGGCTGCCATCGATAGTCTTTTCATAGCGCTTCTCCTAGTTTCACTCCGGTATTGCTGCCTAACGAGTCTCGCCGGTCAACGCCGGCACCACGTATCCGCTGCGTGCACGAACCGTCAGGTTCGGGCGTCGCGTGCGGACCTCCAGGGGGTGCCAACCAGACTGGCCTCCTGGTTCAAACGCCATCAGGTACTGATGGCGAAGTTCGCTGACGACCTGCCGTGTCATCGTGGCCGCGTCCTCGGGCGCGACCGGCACGAAGATCTCGCCGCCGGTCCAGCGCGCCAGGTTTCCCAGCGCGCCCTGCTGGAGGGCTGTCAGATGCCCGTCGATGACCGTGCTCCTGCCGCCGGCGCGGTCCAGCGGCGAGACGACCACGAACACGTAGACCGGAACGTCGATGCCGCTTGCCACGCTCGAGACATAGGACGGATCGAGCATGCTCGCGTTGTCGTCCCCGTCGGTGAGCACGATGACGGCCCGGCGCGACCCGGCCGTTTCGCCGAGCTTGCGCGCGGTGTCGGCGATCGCGTCGAACACGCTGGTTCGTCCGTACGCGTCGATTCTCCCCAGCCGGCGAAGGACTTCATCGGGAGTCGTGCCGAGGGGCGCGACCTCGTCCAGCGAGCGGTCGAAAGCGAACAGTCCGACCCGGTCGTCGTTGCGCATCGACTGAACCAGGAGCCGGGACGTGTCGAGGGCGGCGACACGCTTGGACGCGACGTCCATGCTGCCGCTCACGTCCACCAGCAGGCCAATGCTGACGGGCGTCTCGGCGCGGCTGAAGTCGAGAATCTCGCGGCGCTGCCCGCTGTCGAACAGCGCGAAGTCAGACGCCGTCAGGTTCGTGACCGGTCGTCCCCGGCTGTCACGGACGGTCGCAGCCACCGACACACGAGCGACGCCGGTCTTGAACACCGGTCGCCGCGTCGTCTCCTGCGGCGCGGCCTGGCCGGCCGCCAGCGGGGCCGAGAGCAGGAGAGCGGCGACCAGGAGCGCGAAGATTCGCATTCGTGCTCTGAATTATCAACTTCCTTGCCAACCGTTATTTCGCGGAATTGCGCCAAAATCAACCGCGGGCCTGTCGAAATCATGGCGGGTGTGTAACAGTTACCCGGCGGGCTGGGAAGATGCCACAGACGTTGTTCATGGCGATGGTTTTGGCCGGGCTGACCTCCGCCGGGCCCGTCCAGGCCCAGGCCGCCGATCCGCTGACGCAAGCCAGGAAGGCCTACAACGACCGCCAGTTCGAGCTCGCGATCCGCGCGGCCGAGCAGGCTTCGAAGCAGCCCGACCTCGCCAACGCCGCCGCGGTGCTCCTGGGCCGGGCGTACCTCGAGCGCTTCCGCACCGCCTCGAACCCGGCCGATCTCCAGTCGGCGCGCCGGGTCTTTGCCAGAGTCAGGCCGGACGACCTGTCCCCATCCGATCGCACCGACCTGTTCGTGGGCCTGGGAGTCGCGCTCTACCTGGACGACTGCGCCGGACTCTGCCTTGGTGCAGCCGCCGAATTTTTCGATCTCGCCCTTGTCGCCGGCGGGTCGCCCGACGCGGCATCGCGAGAGACGGTGTTCGAGTGGTGGGCCACGTCGCTCGACCGCCAGGCGCAGTTCGCACCCGAGGACGGAAGGGCCCAGATCTACCGGCGCATCCTCGAGCGCGCTGAAGCCGAACGCCTGCGCGACATCAACTCGGCGTCGGCCGCCTATTGGATCGCCGCCGGGGCGCGCGGCATTGGCGACTTCAATCGCGCGTGGGGGGCCGCCGCCGCCGGGTGGGTGAGGGGACGCTACCTGGGTGCGCGTGGCGAAGCACTCCGGAGGGACCTGCACACGTTCGTCTACGACGTGCTCCTGCCCGAGCGCGCGAAGCAGCTCGTCCCGGACGCCGATCCCCGGCCGCAGCTCGAACAATTGCGGAAGGAATGGGCCGAACTCACCGAGAAATACAGGCAAGCCGCGGGCGCGCCGCCGGCGCAGCGCTTACTTCACCAGCAGGACGGCGATCGTCGCAGCTTTATCCGCTGACGCGGCAGCCAGCACGAAGTTGCGCACCGCGAGGGCGTTCTTCGTCTCGCGGATGAACCGCTGCGCGAAGTCGTACTGCTCGCGTTCGGCCGGCGCGAGCGAGCCCGGCTGCACCTTCGCAAGATTCTGTTCGGCGACGCTCAGGCGCTCGCGGGCACGGGCTTCGAGTTCGCCGCCCGCCTGAACGACAGGCGGCGGTTCGGCGCCAACCGGCGGCGGCGCCGGTGTTGGCGCTGGTGTCGGCGTCGGTCGCGGACGCGGGGGCGCGGCCGGGATCGACGGCGCGGGCTTCTCGGTGACGACCGGCGCGGGCGGAGGTGGTTCTGCCGGCACGGGAATCGTCATGCGAATCGGAGGCTCCGGCACCCTGAGCGCGATCGGCGACGGTCCGGGCGTCTTCGCTTCGGTCTTCGCGCAGGACGACAGCCCCAGTGCGGCCGCGCCCACGCACGATGCGAGGAAGATCCGGTTCATGGATAGCTTCATTATCCACCCGCCCGCTGGAACATGCGCGTGGCCTGCCGCAACAGGACTCGGAAGGTCGTCCCCCGGCCCGGGGCGGATTGCACTTCGATCTCGCCGTTGTGCAGCTGGATCGTCCGGAACACGAGCGAGAGGCCGATGCCGCTCCCCTGTGGCTTGGTCGTGAAATACAGATCGAAGATGCGTGACAGGTGCTCGGCCTCGATGCCGACTCCGGTGTCTTCCACGGTGACCTCGACCTGCTGCCCCGCGCCCGGCCGTGCGGCGATCGTCAGCCGGCCTCCGAGAGGCATCGCCTGACACGCGTTCAGCGCCAGGTTGAGAAAGGCCTGTTCGAGCAGGTTGGTGTCGCCTTCCACGGCGGGGAGATCCCGCGCGACGTCGACCTCGACGGCGATCTTGTGCGCGGCGGCCTCCGCCTCGAGGACCGGACGGATGCGGTCCATCACGACCCACAGGCTGACGGCTTCGAGGTGCAGGTCCTCGGGCCGGCTGAACTTCAGGAATCCCTGCACGACTTCGTCCAGCCGCCGCACCTGGTCGGCAATCACGCCGGCCGAGGCCATGGCGTCGGGCCGATCCGCCACCTGTATCTTCAGCAGTTCGAGGTGGATCATCGTCGCGTTGAGCGGGTTCTTGATCTCGTGCGCGATGCCGGCCGTGAGTCGATTGAGCGCGCTCAGTTTCCGTGAGTAACTGAGCGTCGACTCCACCTGGCTCAGGTAGGCGAGATTGCGCGAAACGAGCAGCACGCCCATCGGCTGGCCGGCGGCTCCGGGAACCACGTTCGTCAGCACCAGCCGCTCGCCCGCGTCGGGCACCTGCATCGGCGCCGACTGCGTCGTCCCATCCGCGAGCGCGCGCTCGACGGCGACGCGGTAGGGGTGACCCTCCGGCAGCAGCGCGCCGAGCCTGGGGGCCGCCGGCCCGGGAGCAGCGTCATCGATGCCGAGCGCGATCTTCATCGTCGCATTCGCGAACCGCAGGGTGCCGTCCGTGGCGAACAGGGCGACCGCGTCCTCGAGGCGATCGACGATGGACTCGAGCGCGCGCTGGCCCGCGCGCTCCGTCCGATCGGCCGCGAGCCGCGCGGTCAACTGCTTGAACGAAGCGCCCAGGTCCGTGAATTCCGCATCCTCAGGCAGTTCGACCTTCACGTCCACTTCGCCCTGACCAAGCCTGGCCAGCCCGCCGCGCAGCACGTGGATCGGGCGCAGGACGAGCCGGGCCAGGACGCCCGCCGCGAGGCTGGAGACCACGAGGACAACCGTGGCAGCCACGAGCGGCGCCACCAGCCGTTCCTGCAGCTTGTCGCGGACGAGGAGCGTGGACACGCCCACACGGATCGAGAGATCGCTTGTGCCGGCCGAAATCGACTGCGTAATCTCGAACGTGCCCGGGGCATAGATCGCCCGAAGCCGCGCCGCGAGTCCCGCGCGATCGATGAGTTCGTCGAGCGCGGGAAGGGCCGCGAGTCTCGTACCGACGCGCTGAGGGTCGGCCTCGGCCACGATCGTGCCGGAGGCATCGCACACGGCCGCGAACAGGACGCCCTCCGAGAATGCATACGACTGGAGAATCGTGTGCAGGCCCTCGTCTGCATTGAGCGCGCTCACGCTGGCGCCGCCAGCCAGGAGGTTGAACGTGCGCTGATAGGCGATGTTCGAGAGCAGCCGCGCCTGCTCGCGGCTCGTGTCGAGCAGGACGTGCGTCAGCGAGGCCAGGTACCACACGAACAGCACCGCGATCGCCGTGCCCACCAGGGCGAGGACGCCGAGGACCTGCTTCGTGCGGAGGCCAATCCGCATCAGCCCTGCCTTTCTTCGTCCTTGATGCGGTTGAGCTTGTTGTGCAGGGTCTTCAGACTGATGCCGAGCATCTCGGCCGCGCGCGTCTTGTTGCCGCCGGTGTGCTGCAGCGTGATGTCGATGAGCCGGCGCTCGGCCTCGTCGACGGTCGTGCCGGGGGCGAGGTCGCCGGTCGCGCCGGAGGCGGCCGGGGCCTGCGGCCCGGTCAGATTGGCGGGGAGATCCGCCGGTTCCACGAACGGACCCTTCGCGACGATCGTCGAGCGCTCCATCGCGTTCCGGAGCTCGCGCACGTTCCCCGGCCAGTGGTAACGCTCGAGGATGTGCATCGTGGCGTCCGAGACGCCCGCGATGTTCTTGTGATTGCGTTCGTTGAATTCACGGACGAACGCCTGCACGAGCAGGGGGATGTCGTCCTTGCGGTCGCGCAGCGGGGGCAGTTCAATCGCGAAGACGTTCAGCCGGTAGAACAAATCCTCGCGGAGCTTGCCCTGCCGCACGGCCTCCTGCGGCTCCACGTTCGTCGCGGCGACCACGCGGATGTCCACCTGCTGCTCGCGCGTCGCGCCCAGGGGGCGGAACGAGCGTTCCTGCAGCACGCGCAGCAGCTTGGCCTGCGTAATGGGCGTCATCTCGCCGATTTCATCCAGGAAGAGCGTGCCCTTGTGCGCGAGTTCGAAGGCCCCCGCGCGCCGCGTGATGGCGCCGGTGAACGCGCCCTTCTCGTGCCCGAACAGTTCCGACTCGAGCAGCGTGTCGGGAATGGCCGCGCAGTTGAGCGGCACAAACGGCTGCGACGCCCTCGGACTGAGCTGGTGCAGGGTCTGCGCCACGAGTTCCTTGCCGGTTCCCGACTCTCCATGGACGAGCACCGACGCGGCGGTCGGCGCGGCCTGCTCGAGGACCTGGTAGATCTTGCGCATCTCCAGGCTCGATCCGACGAGCCGGCCGAAGGTTCCGCGTTCCTGCAGCTGTCTGCGCAGCGCGCGGACTTCACGGAGCGTGTCGTTGCGCCGCGTGAGCTGGTCGAGAACGATGCGCAGGCGCTGCGGATCGACGGGCTTCGTCAGATAGTCGTACGCGCCTTCCTTGATGGCTTCGACCGCCGTCTCGACGGAGCCTTGCGCCGTCAGCATCACGACGGCGATGTCCCCCTCGTCCTGCGACTTGAGCGCCTTCAGCAGATCCATGCCGCCCATGCCCGGCATGAGCATGTCCGTGAGCACGATCGCCGGCCGGTCCTGGGCGACTTTCTCCAGCGCCTGGCGGCCGTCCGACGCCACGTCCACGCTGAACCCCCAGCTCTTGAGGAGCTGTTGCAGGCCCAGCCGCTGCGCGGCATCGTCTTCGGCAACCAGCACGCGTTCTCGTGAAGAGGGTTCAGGGTTCATGGTGCCAGGTTCAGGGTTCGAGGTTCACGGTGCGCTGCATCTCCCGCCAGAGTGCGGCGACATGGTCGCGCTCGGTGGCGAGACTGCCGATGGAGACGCGGACCATCCATTGTCCGTCGAGCAGGGCGGGCGTAAGGTATGCGGCGCCCGAGCGGTTGATGCGTTCGCACCACGCGAGCGTGTGGGCATCGAGCGCGGCGCCGGCGAGCCCCGCGGGTTCGTGCCGGACGCAGAGCGTCTGCAGCACGACCTTGTTGAGTACGCGCCACGGCGGGGTGGACCGGATCTCGGCGGCGAGCCACGCGGCGTTGGCCATGTCGCGTCGCAGGCGCGCCTGCAGTCCGCTGACGCCCTGTTCGCGGATCAGGAACCACAGCTTCAGCGCCCGGAACCGGCGGCCCAGCGGCAAACCCCAGTCGCGGTAGTTCTTCACGACGGCGTCGGCAGGGCTCTGCAGGTAGCTGGGGTTGGTGGACATCACGCGGATCAGTTCGTCGGGCCGGCGAACGAAATAGACCGAGCAGTCGAACGCGGCGCCCAGCCACTTGTGCGGGTTGACCACGAGTGAGTCGGCGGACTCGATGCCGTCCCACATCCATCGGCACTCAGGCAGCACCATCGCGGAGCCGGCCATCGCGGCATCGACGTGGAGCCAGACCCCGTGCGCCCGCGCGACCCCGGCCATCGCGGCAACCGGGTCAATGGCGGTGCTGGTCGTCGTGCCGGTCGTGGCCACGACCGCGCAGGGGATGAGGCCCGCGGCCTTGTCGGCGGCGATGTGATTGCCAAGGGCCTCGGGCCGCATTGCGAAGTCTTGATCGCATGGGACGAAACGCACGTTGTCGCGTCCGAACCCGGCGAGCAGCGCGGCCTTCTCGACGGAGCTGTGACTGTGCGCGGAGGTGTACACGACGAGCGGCGCCGCCCCGGTCTGCAGTCCGCCGCGGGCCAGGCTGTAGTTGGACGCGCGCTCGCGCGCGCAGAGCAGGGCCACGAGCGTACTCGTCGAGGCCGTGTCCTGAATCACGCCGCTCCAGACGGATGCCAGGCCGAGCATCTGCCGAAGCCAGTCGGTGGCGACTTCCTCGACCTCGGTGAGCGCGGGACTCGACTGCCACGCCAGTCCGAGAACCCCGAGGCCGGTGCTCGCGAAATCACCCAGCACGCTGCCGAGCTCGCCATTGCAGGGGAAATACCCGTAGAAGGACGGGTGCGACCAGTGCGAGAGCCCGGGCATCACGACGTCATCGAGGTCGCGCAGCATGTCGTCGAAGGACTCCGGCGCGTCAGGAGGCGTCGCCGGCAGGCGCGCCTTGACCTCGCCCGGCGCGGTGCGTGCCATCACCGGGCGCTCGCCGACCTTTGTCCTGTAGTCGGCGATCCAGTCGACGATCTGATGACCACGACGTCGGAATTCTTCCGGGGTCACAAGCTGGAATCATTACATGAAGCGACCGAGCGAGCTGTGCGAGCGAGGCGCGCGACCGGAGCGGAGCAACGAGGGGCCCGCGAGAGAGCGCGTAGGGGGGGCGCGGGGGCGGAGCCCCCCGCATCCAAATTAAATACAATGTGCCCGCCATGACACGTCATCCAAGACTGACCCGCTTCGTTCTGGCCTTCGCGCTGGCGTCGGTACCGGCGTGGATCTCCGCCGACCAGCAGAAGCCTGGCGCCAAGCCGGCCGCGGTGGATCTGGCGCAGGCCAAGCCGGGCCGCGATCCCAACCAGCCGGTCGACGACGAGTACACAAAGAAGATCAAGGAATACACGACGGAGACGTTCTTCCTGTCGCCGCTCGTGGATTACCTGCCCGCCTCCAAGACGGTCCCGACGCCGAAGGCCGTGCTCGGCGACATCGCCGGCGCGCCGGGCAAGTTGCCGTACTCGACGGAAGTGCACGACTACATGCGCCGTCTCGAGAAGGCGACGCCGCGCGTCAAGGTGCTGTCGATCGGGAAGAGCGAGGAAGGGCGCGAGATGATCGCCGTCGCCGTGGCGTCGGAAGCGCTGATGGCGCGCCTGGAAACGAACCGCGCCGACCTCGAG
>CAZJTG010000173.1:0-8657 GCA_964548865.1 uncultured Solibacteraceae bacterium | reverse complement strand
GCCGACCGGCGCCAGCAGCCACTTGTGGAGGCTCGTGCCGTAGTAGTCACAGTCGAAGTCTCTCAGGGCGAATGGAAAGTGCGCGTAGGCGTGAGCGCCGTCGACGATGGTCGTGATGCCACGGCGGCGCGCCAGCGCGCAGAGTTCCTTGATCGGGAAGATATGTCCCGTGATGTTGGTGATGTGGCAGAAGTGCATGACTCTCGTCGCGGGCGTGATCGCCGCCTCGAACCGCGACACGAGATCGCTCTGCGACGGAGGTACGGGAAACGAGATCTTCTTCAGCCGGATGCCTTCCCGCGCGACGCGCTGCTCCCAGGTCTGCAGCATGCGCCCGTAGTCCTGATCCGTCGTCAGCACCTCGTCGCCGGGTTTCATGTCGATGCCGAGCTGCGCAATCTGCAGCGCCTCGCTCGCGTTGCGCGTGATGGCGATCGTTTCCGGATCGGCGCCGGCGTCGGCCGCCAGCTCGCGGCGGATGGTCTCGATGTTCGGCTCGACCAGCTGCCACATGTGATACGAGGGCGACATGTTCGACAGGTCGAGGTAGCGTTTCAGGGCGTCGTGGACCACGCGCGGCGTGGGCGAGACGCCGCCGTTGTTCAGGTTGATGATTCCGCGATCCAGCGTGAACGCCCCCTGGACTTCGCGCCAGTAGAACTCGTCCTTCGCGACAACCGAGGCATGCTGGCCGGCGACACCGGCCGACGCCTTGAGCACGCGCGCCAGCCCGTCAGCCGACCACGTGACCGCGGCCGCGCCGGTCGCGCCCGTCCGTTCCAGAAACTGTCGTCGCGTGACCATGGGGACCTCCGGAACCCCTGCAGGCCGAACTCGGCGCGGGCGGCGCAGGTGGCCAGATCATGGCCGCGGAGGGCGGAACAGGCAAGGCGGGTCGTCAGTCCGACCCCGCACTGATCGTTCCCCGTGGGTCTACTGAGTTCGGGTCAGCTGGCCCCGGATCGCGCCTCCAGGATTGAGCGACGTATGAACGTTGAAGTAGAACCCGGCCGGCCCGTCGAGCATCGCCTGGGCCGCCGCAGGTGTGAGATTGACGCCGGACTTCGTGAAGCCACCTGCACCATTCGTGAGGACCACTTCTCCTGCCGTCAGCCCCGTGTTGACCAGAACGCCCGCGTTCGTCCCCGCTGGCGCCTGGTGAATGTGCGCGACGTTCACCGACGACCCGGCGGGAAACAGGCTGAGCGTCACCGTGAAGGTCGCCGTCGCCGATGAGATCGCGTTGGCCGAGTCCCGCGTGATGAAGAGTTCAATTCGCACTGTGCCCGAGGCAACGGACTCGGCGTTGGTGACCGGCGGCACTTCGTTGGCCGGCGTCAGTACCGATGTGAACACCGGGTTCGGCGCTGGCGTTGGGGTGGAGGTGGGCGTGGTGGAGGACTTCGAATTGCATCCAGTCGCCAGGGCGGTCACGAGAAGCACGAGGCACAGTCGGGTCATGAATCTCACTCCTTGAGCTGCGGGAAGCGGAGGATCAAAAGAACTTCCGCGTGAGGGTGAAGCCTAGATAGAGCGTGTTCGGGAAGCCGCCCCGGGCCACCTGGCCGTACGTGCCCGCGAGGGCATTGGTGAACGTGAGCTGGAACATGTGGCCGCCAGCGCGCCGCTCGATGCCGAAGGCATACTCCATCGTGCCGGGGGCATAGCCGCCCAGTCTCGGTGACATCTCGGCCACGACGTAGACCTTCGACGCGAGTCGGGCTCGCCCCGCCAGCCCAATGAAAGTGGTGTCCTGCTGGGCGCCGCCAGCGGGCCGCGTGTGGTGTACCCACATCGGCATGGCGTAGAGGGCGAGCGTGGTGCCGAACGTGCGCGAGAACACGACGCCAACTGATGGCGACCGCTGGCCGCCAGCATCGCCATGCTGGTGTTCGTCAGTGTCGCCGTGGCTGCGGCGGAAGTTGCGGGTGCCCTCGACCGAGACAATTGGCGAGGCCGAGAACGGGACTCCGGAGCGCTGCCGGATGACATCGAAGCGGCCCGAGAACTGAATGGTCTTGTCGAGGTTGTTCCGAAAGAACACGAACTGCACGTGTCGGACGGGCGCAATTCGGTACTCCAGGGCGATCACCGCACCGTTGTCGAGGCCGAACAGGTCGTCGAGATGGCTGCCAAACGTGCCCGTCCTGAGATTGTCGAGGAACCGGTGCGTGAGCCGGAAACTCGAGGTCCACGGCGCCAACCGCAACGTTGTCGGCAGGTTCACGACGAAGAACTCCGGTTCTGCGAGCACGAGCTGACGCTCGTCGTCAGTCGATTGTTCCGTGGCCGGCCGGGCCCCGGGTGCGCCGGATGGACCGGAGACCCGTTCTTGCTCGGAACCCGGCCCTGACGCGAGAAGGCAGACCAAGAGCGAGATGGACGGCAACATTCGGGCACTCTTGTGCAAGAGTTGCTCCGTCCAGTACACGGCGTATTCGACGAGAGTGTGGGTGCTCGCTTACGAGCGTCGTAAAGAGTTACGTCGGTCGTCGCGCGGGCCGTAAGCGTTTACGTCATTCGGCCGACTCAAGCCTGTGCTTGGAGAGGTAGTAGCTCAGCGCGCGCTGGCTGATGCCCATGGCCTCCGCCGCGTCCTTCTTGATTCCCCCCGCCCGTTCCAGCGCCCGGCGGACGGTCTCGCGTTCGGTCCATTCCAGGTTCTGCTTGAGGTTCACCGAGGGCAACCCCGGAAGCGGCAGGGCCGTGCCGAAGAAGACGACGTCCTCGCGTTCGATCGTGGGCCCCGGGCTCAGGACAACGGCCCGTTCGACGGTGTTTTCCAGTTCGCGGACATTGCCGGGCCAGCGCGCGTCGGTCAGTGCGGCCATGGCGTCGGGTGCAATGCCGTCGATGGTCTTGCCGGCGCGTGTCGCGTGCCGCCTGATGAAGTGCTCGACCAGCGGGGGGATGTCTTCCGGTCGCTCCCGCAGCGGCGGGATCACGATAGGAATCACGCTCAGTCGATAGTAGAGGTCCTCGAGAAACCGGCCAGCGGCCGCGAGTGCCCGGAGATCACGGTTGGTCGCGGCGATGATACGCACGTCCACCTTTACCGTTCGCTCCGATCCCAACGGCTCGAACTCGCGTTCCTGCAGCACCCTCAGCAGTTTGGACTGCGCGGACGTCACGATGGCGCCGATCTCGTCCAGCAGGATCGACCCGCCGTCGGCCAGCGCAAACCGGCCCTTCTTGTTGCCCACAGCTCCGGTGAACGCTCCACGGACGTGACCGAAGAGCTCCGACTCGATGAGCGTGTCCGGCAGAGCCGCGCAATTGACTCGCACAAGGGGGGCGTGCGCCTGCGCGCTCCAGTCATGAATCGCCCGGGCGACCAGCTCCTTGCCCGTGCCCGTCTCGCCCTCAATCAGAATCGTGCTGCGGGATTGGGCGACGAGCCGTGCCGTGCGCACCACGTGCTGGATGGCCTTGCTGCGCCCGACGATGCCGTAATGATCGAAGCGCTCGTCACGCTCGCCGAGCAAGTAGTCGCGGTGCACGCGCAGCCGCTCGTGTTCAACCGCGCGCCTGACGACCACGAGGAACTCGTCGATGTCGAAAGGCTTCTGCAGGTAGTCGATGGCGCCGAGTTTCATGGCCTCGATGGCGCTGTCCACCGTGGCGTGGGCCGTCATCATGACGATCTGCGGCCGGTCGGCGGCCGGGATGGTCGAGGCGATCTCCCGGATGACCTCGAGGCCAGAGCGATCCGGCATGAGATTGTCGATGATGAGCAGATCGAACGCCCGCTCGGCGAGGAAGCGCTGCGCGTCATCTGCCGTGCCGGTCGCGACGACGTCGTAGCCCTCGTCGCCCAGCACCTGGCCGAGCGCCTGCCGGATCTTCGCCTCGTCATCCACGAGCAGAATGGATCCACCCATCACGTGGACCTCGCCGCTCCGGGCGGAACCTCCGGGAGGTCGATTGAGACGCGCGTACCCTCATCGGGCCGGCTGTCGATCGCGATGGTGCCGCCGAGGCCCTCGATGATGTTCCGTGCGATCGGCAGGCCCAGACCCGACCCGCTCGCCCTGGTCGTGAAAAACGGATCGAAGATTCGCGGCAGGTCGGCGGCAGAGATACCCTGGCCGTTGTCAGCGATCGTGATACGGCGTCGGCCGGGGCTGGGCGTCACCGATAACACGATACGCCCAGGCGCCTCCGGACGCACGGCCGAGACTGCCTGGTGAGCATTGGCGAGC
Organism: uncultured Solibacteraceae bacterium; assembly: GCA_964548865.1. GTDB lineage: Bacteria > Acidobacteriota > Vicinamibacteria > Vicinamibacterales > SCN-69-37 > DASUGC01. The sequence goes on along the minus strand of CAZJTG010000173.1, from coordinate 4,455 downwards.
ACGTTGACGAGTACGGCGCGGAGGCGATCCACGTCGGTGGTAAGGGGCACGGCCTCGTGCGGCAAGGCGAGCGTGACCGACCCGGCGTGGCCCTCGAGGCTGGCGCCGTGCGCGGCCGCCGCATCCCTGCAGATCTCCGTCAGGTCGGCGGTTGCCAGGTGGAACCGAATCGGCCGCGCGAAGTCGAGCACGCCGGTGATGACGCGGTCAAGTCTCCGTACTTCCTCGTCGATACTGCGGGCCGCCTCGACCACACTTGCCGGGCCGTCGCGCCGCATCGTACGGACGGCCGCTTTGATGATCATCAGCGGATTGCGGATCTCGTGTGCCACGACCGCCGAAAGGCGACCGAGCGAAGAGAGGCGCTCGCGTTGCGCCGCCTCGCGTCGAAAGCGATCCAGCGCGCCCGCGAGCTGGCCGAATGTCGCGCCGAGCAGGCGCGCATCCTCGTCGTCCCAGCGTCCGGCGACGGGCAGTGGGCGGCCGAGATCGCCGGTGGCCGCAATGTCGCGCATGGTCACCGTCAACGCACGCACAGGTCGAGTCACCGTTCGGGCAACCCCGTAGGCCACGAGCGTTGCGAGCCCGACCGCCGCCAGGCCCGCGAGCGCCACCTGCCACCGTAGCGCCGTCAGGAAACGCAGGTGCTCCGACCGTGACTGCAGCACGATGGCATGTGGATCGCCTGCGCCTCCGAGTTGCTGCACGCGCCCGATGAACTCTTCGCCGCCCAGCGACCGTGTGAAGATCCCTGGCTCCACGGCGGCCATCACAGGCAGGTCCGGCGTCCGCTCGCGTCCGAGCGTTGAGGCCACGACGGCTGACTCGGCGACCAGCGCGACGTCACTGCCCGTCACGGCCTTGATCTGGCGCGCGAGGTCGGCGCCGAAGCCGTAGCCAACGACAAGCGTGCCCACCGCGCCCGATTCAATGGGCAGGGCCACTGCATGGATGAGCTCGTGCTGCACCACCTGAAACGACGAACCGTCAGACCGGGGGCGCCCCGCTGCGAAGATGCGTGCCAGTTCATCCGCGCCCGGCCTGATGGGTCCGACGTTGGCGAGTACCTGGCCCGCCCGGCCGGCGACCACGAACACATCGGCCGCGGCCATTCGGCGATACTCGTCCGCGATCGGCTCCACAGTCGGCGGATCTTCTGTCGCTGCCGCACCGACGAGTTTCGGCAGGGTGGCGATGAGTGAACTCCTCGTCCTGAAGTCCTGGATCTGGCTGCGGCTGTACTGATCGACGAGGGCGGCCGCCTGGTTGAGGCCGCGCCGCAAGTCCGCTTCGGCCCTGGCCGTCACGGCGATCGTCACCAGGTAAATCGTGACCGCGGAGGTGACGAGAATGCCGAGCGCGGTCGCGATGAAGATGCGATTCGTCAGGGACGAGAGCACGCTCATGCGCCACGGCCCACGAGGAAATTCGCCTCCACGACCTCACCCTCGCCAACCACGATACGACGCGGCTCCACCGTGCCGAGCTCGGACCACACGCGCAAGGTGTGACTGCCGGGTGGCACACCCGGAATCGAGTACCGGCCATCGGACTCGGTCAGGGCGAAAAACGTGTGGCTGAACACGAGGATGTAGGCGCTCATGTTCGAATGGATATCGCAGAACACGGGCACGATGCCCGGCCGATCGAATTTCACCGATCCCGTGCGTTGCGGCGGGTACCGTCCCAGATCGAACGTCCGCGTGCGCGCGAGCGAGAACACGTTGTGAAAGGTCGTATCGGTGTTCGGGAAGTCCACCGTCGTGCCCACTGTCACCGCGAGCACGCGCGGAACGAACTGCTCGCCTCGCTGGTGCATGCGCGCGCGACCAGCGGGCAGGTCGTCGAAGGCCCGGCGGGGCGCGGCTTCCAGATAGACCACGGCCCGGCGCCGATCGACTGGACTGGGGCGGGATGCGCCAAGGTCGGTGATGGCGGGCCGGACCGGCCGCGTGTGTGCCCCACCGATCGTGACGCGACCCTGAACGAGGCCCGTCACAGAGGTCGAGGCCGCGGTCATGCCCCCGAGGGCGAGGAGAACTACGATGCAGCGCAGCCCGGGCACGTCAGTACCAGTACAGCAGCTGGATGGCCGGGTACCCCAGCGCGCGCACGCGGCCGCCGTCTCTCCAGTTGTATTGCCACCCGGCCTTGATCTCGAGCGACGTTGCCGCGCGATACGACAGCGCGGCCTCGACGCGATCGACGTCGGCGTCCCAGGGGGTCGGGCCTCGTGACAGTGATCCCGAAATGGGCGCGAAGCGCAGCCGTTCCAGCCGGGCGCCGAGCTGCCATCGGGCCGTGATCCGGTACCGGCCCTCGACGAACCCCACGTGCGTGGCCAGGCGCAGCGGAGGAGCCGGTGGCGGGATCGGCAGCCTGAATGTCGAGTAGAACCACTCGGTTCTGACCAGCCAGCGTCCCCGCCCCGTCTCGGCCTCGATGCCAATGACGCGCTGCGGTGCCGGCGCCGTCGATACCGCCCGATCGATCCAGTTGCCGGTGCCACCGGAGGCGCCAATGACGACGCCAGCCGGGAGCGTGAGCGAGGCGCGGCCGGACCATCCGAGGCCCGGCGATCGATCCCGTATTGACGGGTATGCGGGCGGGCCCTCGGTGAGCGCGCCGGCGAGAGTGAGCCCTCGTACCTGTCCGCTGATCTGCACGCCGGTATCCCAGCGCGACGCACTGACCAACGGGAGGCCCGGGCGGAGCGCCTGCGAACCCACGGGGAATGATGGCTGCCACCCGCGGCCCCGCATTCTCAGGAGGTCGTCCACCGTTCCCGGCAGGGCATCCGGCCGCAGTGAGACCAGATACTGATACGCCAGCGGAGATCCGATGACGACGTTCGCCCGGCCGTAAGCGCGGCGGGAAAACGCGCCGACGAGCGGCGGCACGCGCCCGGCCTGGATTGCGACGCGGCCGGTCGTCCAGGGCCGCCATCGCAGATAGAGCGCCGGGACGTCCAGGCTGTTGCCGTTCTCGGCGCGCGCTTCGCCGACAAAAGAAAGCGCCTCGGTGGCGCGCCATTCGGCCATCAGCCTGAGCCGTCCGACGCGCAGCGCGTTGTGCTTGTAGTCGGTGTAATTGAAGAACGCGATGTTGTCTGTCCGGCTTGCGACGGCGGCCGCCTCAATGGCGACCGCCACTCGTCGCTCGGGAGCGCTGGCCGTCTGGTCGGTCTGAGCCGACGCTGGCGCGGCGGCGCCACCGGCCACGGCAAGCGCCAGGCTCAGGATCTGCCGCAGGCGGCTCAGAGCCATCGGTTCCCCGATCTTACACGCCGCTCCGCTGGCTCGCTCGGGGACGTCGCCGAGCGGAGACGTATCGCTCGCGCCGGAATGTCACTTCACATCGAATCTGTCCAGATTCATCACCTTCGTCCATGCCGCGACGAAGTCCCGGACGAACTTTTCCCGGGCATCGTCGCACGCGTACACCTCGGCGAGCGCGCGCAGCTCGGAGTTCGAACCGAACACGAGATCGACGCGGCTGGCCGTCCACCTGAGGTCGCCTCTGGCCCGGCCCCGTCCCTCGAAGGTGTCGGCAGCGGGCGACGTGGGGGTCCACTCCGTCTCCATGTCGAGCAGGTTCACGAAGAAATCGTTCGTCAGCATTTCGCGCCGCGTGCTGAGGACACCAAGGGTAGACCTGCCCGTGTTCGCGCCGAGGACGCGCAGGCCGCCGACGAGGACGGTCATTTCGGGCGCGCTGAGCGTCAGCGCGCGCGCGCGCTCGATCAGCAGATGCTCGGCGGGCAGGGCCTGGCCGGGCGCGAGGTAGTTGCGGAAGCCGTCGGCCGTCGGTTCGAGCACGGCGAACGATTCCACGTCCGTCTGCGCCTGGGTGGCGTCCGTCCGGCCCGGCGTAAAGGAACGGTCACGCCGACCCCGGCCTTTCTCGCCGCGCGCTCCACGGCCGCGGAGCCGCCGAGAACGATGAGATCGGCGAGCGAAACGCCTTTCCCGCCGCGGCTGAACTGCTTCTGGATTCCCTCCAGTTTCCGCAGCACCTTCGCGAGGCCGGCCGGGGTGTTCGCCGCCCAGTCCTTCTGCGGCGCAAGTCGGATGCGCGCGCCGTTGGCGCCGCCACGCTTGTCGCTGCCGCGGAACGTCGAGGCCGATGCCCAGGCAGTCGAGACGAGTTCGGCCGTCGAGAGTCCCGATGCCAGAATCCTTTTCTTCAGCGCCTCCACGTCTTTCGATTTGATCGGCTTGTGGGAAGCCTTGGGAAGAGGGTCCTGCCAGATCTGCGGCTCCTGTGGCACGAGCTTGCCGACGTAGCGCGCGAGTGGTCCCATGTCGCGATGCGTCAGCTTGAACCACGCCCTCGCGAACGCATCGGCGAACTGCTGCGGATGCTCGAGGAACCTGCGAGAGATCTTCTCGTAGGCCGGATCGAAACGCAGCGCCAAGTCGGTCGTGAGCATCGACGGCCCGATTTTCTTCGACG
>CAZJTG010000172.1:0-8740 GCA_964548865.1 uncultured Solibacteraceae bacterium | reverse complement strand
ATGCTGCCTGTCGTGGGCGGCGTGGGTGCGTGGAAGAACGCCGGCGCGAACTAGATTCGTGAGCGACAAGTTCAACAACCCGTTTGCGTCGCTCGCGCCGCGCGGGTCGGGGACGCCGGAGCAGCCCGCTCAGCCGGAGAAGGCCGCTGCGCCCGCTGAAACGAAAAGCCCGCCGCCGGGCACGCGCCCGATCGCGCGTGCCGTGGTGCGGTTGGAGCGGAGCGGCCGCGGCGGCAAGGACGTCACCGTCATCGAGCAGCTCGGCCTCGCGCCCGGAGACCGCGACAAATGGCTGAAGCAGCTGAAGGCGGCCCTCGGGTGCGGCGGCGTCGTGGAAGGCGATACGCTCGTCCTCCAGGGAGACCATCGCACGAGGCTGCCCGCCGTACTCACCGCGCGCGGAGTGAAGCGCGTCACCATCGGTTGAAAGACTGCCGGACTCATTCCTTATGAAACGGAAGAAATACGACAACCTCATGGAGCCCCTGCAGCTCGAGCTCAACAACCTCGCGCGGTGGCTGCAGCACACCGGCCGCCGGATGGTCGTGGTGCTCGAGGGCCGCGACACCGCGGGCAAGGGCGGCGTGATCAACGCCATCACCGAGCGGCTGAATCCACGCCAGGTGCGGGTGGTCGCGCTGGCCAAGCCAACCGACCGCGAGCGAACGCAGTGGTACTTCCAGCGCTACGTGGCGCACCTGCCGTCGGCGGGGGAGCTGGTGCTCTTCGATCGGAGCTGGTACAACCGCGCCGGCGTCGAGCGGGTCATGGGATTCTGCACCAGCGACGAGTACGACCGGTTTCTCGAGCAGGCGCCGGCATTCGAGCAGATGCTCGTGGACGACGGCATCCTGCTTCTGAAGTACTGGCTCGCGGTCGATCAAAAGGAACAGGAGGCCCGCATTGCGGAGCGCGCGGCCGACCCGCTGAAGCGATGGAAGCTGTCCCCGATCGACCTCGAGGCTCGGAAGAAATACGAGGAGTACGGTCGCGCGCGTGACCGGATGTTCCAGGCGACCCACACCCGCCACGCGCCCTGGTTTGTGGTCGATTTCGCCGATCAGAAGCGGGGCCGCCTCGGCCTGATCCGCCATCTCCTTGACCATGTGCCAGATACGGCCGTGTCCGACGCGCCGCTCCGGCTGCCGAAGCTCAAGGGAACGCTGGGGAGGGAGAGGTTCACCGGACCGGTCAGGCCCATCGCCAACCCCTATTAAGTGAGAACGTTCTCAACTAGTGATACGATTCTTTTGGTCGCCTTTTGACCGAGGACCGTACCTGATGAATCCCGTCTCGTCGTTGCCGACTGCCCTGACCAACCTCTCCGCGGGCCAGACCGCGCGCCTCCACGAGGCCCGGCTCGATCCGGCCGCGGTCGGCCTGCTGCGCGCGCTCGGCCTCTGCGAAACGCAGCCCTTCCGTGTCTGCAAGGCCGGAGAGCCGTGCATCCTTCAGGTTGAGGGGACACGGATTGGAGTGTCCGGGGTAGTGGCGAGCTGCCTGTACGTGGTTCCCGATACCTACGCCGTGTAAGCCGTCGAGTTCGTGACGATGGCTGCCGAGCCGACAACCGCCCCCGTCCAGTCGCCGCCGCTTCCGCACCGCGGGGGCGGGCACGTCGTTCTCGTCGGCAATCCCAATACCGGCAAAACCACGCTGTTCAATCAGCTCTGCGGCACGCGCGCCAAGACCTCGAATTTTCCAGGCACCACCACCGCGCTTCGGACAGGCACGCTGACGCTGCCAGAGTCGCAGGTCGAGCTCGTGGACATGCCCGGGATCTACGACCTCACGCTCGAGACGCCTGAGGCTCGGATCGTGCACGCCGTGATGAACGAGAGCCGGCGGCGTCGCGACACGATCGTCGTGATCGTGGACGCCGCAAACCTGTCGAGGAATCTGGTGCTCGTCGGGCAGCTGCTCTCGGGCCACGCGCAGGTCATCGTGTGCCTCAACATGAGCGACGTCGCGAGCCGGCGGGGCATCACCGTGGATGCCGGCGCGCTCGAAGCCAGGCTCGGGGCGACGGTCGTGCCGATGATTGCGTCGCGCGGCGAAGGCATCGACGATCTGAGGCGCGCTATCGGGCGGGCCGTCGAGGGCGCTCCGGTGAAGGCGAGGGCCGGGGATGTGCCGGCCGCGGGCGTCCCCCATCGGGCGCTGGCCGATTGGGCGCGTCGCGTCGCGGCCGCCGTGTCCACCGTGCCGCCGGGGCACGACGCCACCCGGCGTGGCCGCACCGAGCGCCTCGACCGCATCCTGACCAGCCCGATCTCCGGATTCGCGGTCTTCATTCTCGTGATGGGCGGCCTGTTCTGGACGCTGTTCGCGCTCGCGGCCGTGCCGATGGATCTCATCGACACGACCTTCGCGGGACTGAGTGGCATCGTGCGGCGCTACCTGCCCGATGGGGCGCTACGGGACCTGCTGACCGACGGCGTCATCGGGGGCATCGCCGGCACGGTCGTCTTCCTTCCCCAGATTTGCTTCCTGTTCTTTCTGATCAGCCTCCTCGAGGACACCGGCTACCTGGCGCGCGCGGCGTTCGTGATGGACCGGTTCCTCAGCCGGTTCGGCCTCCCAGGACATTCGTTCGTGCCGCTGCTGACCGCGCACGCCTGCGCGCTGCCCGGCATCATGAGCACGCGGCTGATTCCGGATCCGCGCGACCGGCTGCTGACCATCCTGGTGGCGCCGTTCATGAGTTGCTCGGCGCGGCTCCCCGTGTTCGTGCTGCTCACGAGCCTGCTGTTCGCCGGCCGCCCGCTGATGGCCGGGATCGTCTTCGCCGGCTGTTTCATGCTCGGCGCCGGTGCGGCGTTCGTGAGCGCCCTCCTGTTCAGCAAGTCTGTGCTGAAGGGGCGTGCGAGGCCGATGATCCTCGAGCTGCCCTCGTACCAGGTGCCGTCGCTCCGGAACGCGCTCCTGACGGCGCGGGATCAGGGCCTGTCGTTTCTCAAGACAGCCGGCACGGTCATCATGGCGATCTGCGTCGTGATGTGGTGGCTGAGCGCGTATCCGAAGACGGATCCGCCCGCGGAAGCCCTGGCGCTGCGCGCCGAGGCCGGTGTGCTCGCTCCCGAACAGGCGCAGCCGCTGATCGATCGAGCGGTGGCCCTCGAGGGCCGCGCCCAGCAGGCCGGGAGCATCATCGGCCGCGTGGGCCGGGCGATTGAACCGGTGTTTGCCCCGCTCGGCTACGACTGGCAGCTCAGTGTGGGTCTGCTCACGAGCTTTCTGGCCCGCGAAGTGTTCGTCTCGACAATGGCTGTGCTCGCAGGCGCCGGAGACGACGAGGATCGCGTGATCCAGGGCGTGCGGACGATGACGCGCGACGACGGCCGTCCGGTATTCACGCCGGCGACGGCGGCAAGCGCCCTCGTCTTCTTCGTGCTGGCGATGCAGTGCCTCCCGACGCTGGCGGTCACGCGACGCGAGTCGGGCAGTGTCAAGTGGGCGGCGCTGCAGCTCGGCTACATGTCCGGTGTGGCGTACCTGGCCGCGTTCATCGTGTTTCAGGCGCTCAGCGCGTTGGGCATGTCATGACGCAGGACCTCATGGCCACGCTGATCGCGATGGGCACCGCCGCGCTGCTCGTCGTGCGCTGGTGGCGTCGCCGCCGCCGTGCCGGGCCCGCGTGCGCCAACTGCGAGTCGAACACGACCGCGACACCGCGCCCGGCCGCCGGCGCCGGCGGCCCGGACGTGAAGCCGGTCGCCTTCTTCGGCAGCTCCCGTCGTAATTCCAAGTAACCGATCAGCGAATCCCCAACTGTGCGTCGAGGAACGTGACGAGCGCCGCGACCAGGCGGTCGGCGAACGCCGTCCGGTTGGCGGCGGTGTCTCGGACGCCATTGAAGTTCGATTCAATCTGGAGGCCCGGCAGTCGCATCGTGTGGCGATCAGTGCTGTAGCCGCCGTCGAAGTACGGGTCGCTGCCGGGCGACGGCGCCGACGGACTGGGCACGGATGGCGTGGCGCTGCCGAGCAGCCCGCCGAGGCTGGCCGGTCCGCGCAAAAGACTGGCGAACGTCAGCGACGTGGACGACATCGCCAGCCTCAGACTGCTCGACGTGGAATACGCGCCGGCGTTGAGCTGGGCATCCGTCAGGTCGAGCGTACTCGCCGAGAGCAGATAGCCCAGTTCGAGCCGCTGGATCGCGTGGCCGTGGCCGTGCAGATCGACGTAGAAGCCGCGGCCGGCCGCCGCGTTCATCGCCTGCTCGATGAAGCCGTGATACTCCTGCCAGGCCTGAATCGCCTCGGCGTTGCCCTGCGCGGCCTCGACGACTTCCCGATTCGCGTCGAGCTTCGTGCGGCGCAGGTGGCAGATGACGAGGTGCGGCCGGCGGCCGGTCCGGGCCAGAAACGCATCCGCGATAGCGCGGCCAAGGTCGATGGTGTTCGAATCGGTGACCGTGGTGCCGGTCCGATCGGGAATCGTGGCGGGCGTCATGGCGCCGCCGTGCGGCACGCTGATGACGACCGGAAAGCTACCGGGCACGAACTCGACGTAATCGCGGGTCCCGAAGCACGCGACCCCAGCCGTCCCGGCGCACGTTCCGGGGGACGGCATCGCCGGGGAAAGCGCGGAGCTCTTCCCGCACGCCACCGCCAGCGCGACGACGGCCCCGAGGACCCACCGATGGCGACCCACGCGCGGCACCTTACAACCGGCCACCATCCATCTGCAATTCCCGGTATTGTCCTTCCATGCTTGCCTACATCTCCGGTGCACTGCTCAACGCCGCCAATCTCGACGCGTCCCGGCGACTCTATGAGGGCTTTGCCGAGGCGTGCCGGCGGGCCGGATGGGACGCCTACGTTCCGCATCAGCACGCGGATCCTGTCCGCGACGCGCGCATGTCCAACCTGGAAGTGGCCGGGCGTGACCTCGCGCAGGTACGGGCCGCAGACGTGCTGGTGGCCTACGTCGGAGAGCCCTCGCTGGGAGTCGGCGCGGAAGTGGCAATCGCGCTCGCGGCGGGCAAGCGCGTGCTCGTCGTTGCCGAGCGAGACCGGCGTGTGTCGAGGTTCCTGCTCGGCCTGACCGAACTGCACCCGGACCAGGCCGAGGTCTTCCGCTACGCGTCGGCGCCGGAAGCGGGGCAGTGGCTGGCGACGCGACTTGGCGCCCTCTCCGCGCGATGAGCTACTCGCGGTCGGCGACGCGGAGCGCGGCGACGATGGCCTGCACCAGTTCCTCCGGGCACTCGCACGCCTCATCTTCGGCCAGGACGGCCCGCTCGGTCGTCACGGTTCGGCGGTACTGCTCCATGTACACCGTGCAATTGCCGCAGCCGTGGATGTGGATGCTGAACTCCGCGGCGACCGCCTCCGGCAGTTCGCCCGCGAAGTACTCCTGAAGGAAACTCGCCGTTTCTCGGCAATTCATAGCGGAACCTCGGTCGTCACCTGATCGCCGGAGGCGAAACGGTCGGCGAGCAGCGTGCGCAGCGCCATGCGGGCACGGTGCAGGCGGAGTTTCACCGCATTCGGCGTAATGCCGATGGCGGTCGCCGTTTCGTCCGTCGACAACTCCTCGATGTCACGCAGAAGCAGCACCAGCCGATGCGACTCGGGCAGCCGGGCGATGTCTTGCCGCACGCTGGCCGCCAGGCGCCGCCGATCGATCCGCTCCTCCATCGCCTCGGGCCAGACGGTGAAGCGCTCGGTAAACGCGCCGTTCGGCAGGAATCGCGGCAGCAGGTCATCGATCGAGTCTTCCGATCGTCGCTGGCGCGCGCGGAGGATGTCGATGGCCTTGTTCACCGTGATGCGATGCAGCCACGTCGACGGCTGCGCATTGCCCTCGAACTGATGGCGCGCCTTGTAGGCGGCGATGAACGCCTGCTGCACGGCCTCGCGGGCCTCATCGTCGCTCTTCAGGATGCGGCGGGCGACCGACAGCAGACGCGGCATGTCCCGCCGGACGAGTTGCTCGAAGGCCGCAGGGTCGCCGGCGCGCAGCCGCTCGACTGCTGGTGTCGCATGCGTCCCGGTCTGCTCCACGCGACTTAGGATACGCCGAACGCCGCGGATCTGGCGTTGAACGAGTCGCGACGGAAGCCGGCGGCCTCGTCGAGTTCCGCGAGCACGGGCGGCAGGCCGAGATTCAGGCGCCATTCATCGAGTCTTGCGCCTTCACGGGCGGCTCGTCCGGCGAACTCCTCCCACCACGGGACGGCGCGCGTCGCGATCGGCTCGACGATCAGGATCGGCCCGCCGGTCCGGCCTCGCGCCAGGAGCGCGCCGACCGCCCGGCTGCGCGCCGCCTTGTCGAGCTCGTTCAGGCTCCAGCCGCATACGATTGCGGCGTCGTCCGGCACCGAATGGAGGGCGGCCACCAGATCGCCGCGGCGCGTGGTGCCGTGGACGGAGAGCGCCGTCCAGTTCCACCTGGCTTCCTCGAGCGCCCAGGCGTTGAGGTCCACGCCCGTGACGGAGGCGCCGGATTCGAGGGCCCAGGCCGCACCGGCCACGCCCGTACCGCACCCGAGGTCGACGATCGTGCGGAGTGAGGCAGTCGCGCCGAGCCCGCGGAGGATGGCTTGTACGGCCAGAAAATGCAGCGGCGCGTAGAAGCCGGCGAACGCCGCGCGCTTGCCCGCCGAATCGATCGGGGAGCGGTGCGGAAGTGAGGCGCGCTGCTCGACGTACCGCGCGGACAGCGCGCGTACGGCCTTCAGGAATTCCGGCCGCGTCATGGCTGCCGTGTGGCGCGCGATGACGCGATCGATCCAGGAGGCCGGCACGTCAGGTCCGGCGTCGGGTGGCCTGCACATATCGCGAGGGCAGCGTGTGTCCAATCGGCGCCGCGAGGGCGGTCGATGCGGCCGCGACGCCGTCGATCGACACGCCCGTGGCGTGGCCCAGGCCATGCAGCATGTACAGCAGATCTTCAGTCGCCAGATTCCCGCTGGCGCCTGGTGCGTACGGACAGCCGCCGAGACCGCCCGCCGACGAGTCGAACGTGCTCACGCCGAACTCGAGCGCGGCGAGCACGTTGGCCAGTGCGGTGCCGCGCGTGTCGTGAAAGTGCAGGGCCAGGTCGGAGGCGGGAATCCCGGCGAGCAACGCGTCGAGCACCCGGCGGACCTGGCCCGGGTGCGCGACTCCGATCGTGTCGCTGACGGACACTTCGTACGCGCCCAGGTTCTTGAGGGCGGTCGCGACCGCGACCACCTGGTCGATCGGCACCTCGCCTTCGAACGGGCATCCGAACGCGGTCGACAAATACGCGCGCACGCGGCAGCCGGCGGCAAGCGCCCGCGTCGCCACCGCCGTGTACGTCACGAGCGATTCGGCGATCGACTGATTAATGTTCCTCCTGCTGAAGGACTCCGAGGCCGCGGCGAAGACGGCGATGTCCGAGATGCCGGCATCGAGGGCGCGATCGAGGCCCTTCAGATTCGGGACAAGGGCCACGTAGCGGGTGCCCGGACGGCGCGTTATTGACCGGCATATCGCGTCCGCATCCGCCATCTGCGGCACCCATGCCGGACTCACGAAGGAGGTGACCTCGATCGCGGGTAGGCCGGCCGCTGACAGCGCGTCGATGAACGCGATCTTGTCGGCGGTGGCGATCCTCGCAGCCTCGTTCTGCAGGCCGTCGCGAGGACCGACTTCGTAGACGGTAATCGGCCGCGCGGAACTCACTCGAGCTCCACCAGCTCCTGCTCGGGCTGCACGAGGTCGCCCTCGCGGCAGGTGACCGTCAGGACGACGCCGTCCCTCGGGGCCCGGATCGGGAGTTCCATCTTCATCGCTTCGAGCGCGATCAGCACGTCGCCGGCGCGAACGGCGTCGCCGGCTTTGACCGCGATCCGCACGACCGTCGCGGGCATCGGCGCCATGAGGGCGGCATGGTGTCCGCCTCGCCGATCCCGTTCGGGCGACCGGCGGATGTCGAACGCGAACACCTCGCCCTGGATCGTGACCCACACCGTGTCGCCGTCCATTGCCGCGCGGCCGCTCGCGGCGATGGCTTCGCCCGAGATGAGGGGCCCGCCGGCCTCCAGCCGCACGCCCTCCGTGCTGACCTCCGCGGTCCAGACGTCGTCGCCGGCGGAAAGATACAGGCGCTTCGGCATGTCTACCAGCGCACCGCGCCGATCAGCCGCCACGGGTCGCGCGCCGACAGGTCGTCGTCATCGGCCGCCGCAGGCACGAGCGCGGCCTCGCGCGACGCCGTCCAGGCCGCGAGCGCCGCGGCCGCCCGCACGGTGTCCGCGGGCGCCGGCGCGGCGAGTTCGGCCAGATGTTCTTCGATGAATCGGGTGTGCACGCGCGCGTCCAGTACCTCGGTCCGCCGGAGCAGGGCGAGCAGGAACGAAATGTTGTGCCGCAGTCCGAGGATGTCGTAACCGAGAAGCGCCCGCGTCATCCGATCGACAGCCTCGGCACGGGTGGATCCGTGAGCGACCAGCTTGGACAGCAGCGGGTCGTAGTGGACGGTCACGGTCTGTCCCGGCACGACGCCTGAATCGACACGGATGCCGTCACCGGCCGGCTCGACATACGCGACCAGCTTGCCCGACTGGGGCAGCAGCCTCCGCGCATCCTCGGCGTAGATCCGGCACTCGATCGCGTGACCGCGCGCGCGGATGTCGTCCTGCCCGAACGGCAGTCGTTCTCCCGATGCGACGAGCAACTGCGCGCGGACGAGGTCGAGGCCCGTGATCGCTTCCGTCACGGGATGCTCGACCTGGAGCCGCGTGTTCATTTCGAGGAAGTAGAAT
>CAZJTG010000171.1:0-8742 GCA_964548865.1 uncultured Solibacteraceae bacterium | reverse complement strand
CGTGCTTCGAGCCCTCGAACATCAGGTGCTCGAACAGATGCGCGAAGCCGGTGCGTCCGGGCTTCTCGTTCGCGGACCCGACGTGATACCAGACATTGACGGACACGAGCGGCACGCTGTGGTCCTCGTGAAGAATGACCGTGAGTCCGTTCGGCAGCGTGAACGTCTCATAGGGCACGGTGACAGGTTTCGGGCGCTGCTGATCCGCAACGACCGGCGAGGTCGCGATGCATCCGGCGAGGCCGGCAACGAGCACGAGCTTGCGTACTGGCATGAAGGACAACTCCGTGTGGGTAGTCTAAGCTGAAGGCCCGATGTTCTCCTCGCGCCTGCCGGTGGGGCTGCCGTCAAACGCCATCGCTGCGACCATCGCGGAACTCCGGTCTGCCGGGACCGCGTTTCTGGATTTGACGGAGTCGAACCCGACGAGGGTTGGCCTGGTCCATCCGCCAACCGCCATTCTGGCCATAAGCGATCCTCGTGGCCTGGTGTACGAGCCGGAGTCCCTCGGCCTGGCGTCGGCCAGGGCGGCCGTCGCAGGCGAGCACGGCCGGAGCGGCGCGCCCATTGATCCCTCGAGGATTGTCCTCACGGCCAGCACCAGTGAGGCCTACGCGCTTCTGTTCAAGCTCCTCTGCGATGCGGGAGACGACGTCCTCGTGCCACAGCCGGGCTATCCGTTGTTCGAATCCCTGGCCGGCCTCGAGTGCGTCCGCGTCAGGCCCTACCGGCTCGAGTATCACGGGCGATGGTCGATCGACCGGGCAAGTGTGGGCGCGGCACTGACGCCGCGCACGCGCGCGGTACTCGTGGTGACGCCCAACAATCCCACAGGATCGATGGTGCGGGCGGCCGACCGCGACTGGCTGGCGGCGCTCGCCGCCGAACGCGGCCTCGCGATCATCTCGGACGAGGTCTTTCATGACTACCTGCTGGCGCCTGCGCCAGACGCGGTGTCGTGTGCCGGCGAGACGCGGGCGCTGACGTTCGTGCTCGGCGGACTGTCGAAGTCCGCGGCGCTGCCTCAGATGAAGCTGGGCTGGATGGCCGTGAGCGGTCCCGACACGGACGTCGCCCGCGCGATGGACCAGCTCGACGTGATCTGCGACACGTACCTGTCGGTATCCACGCCCGTCCAGCTTGCCGCGCCGGCGCTGATTGAGGCGGGCGCCGTTCTTCGCCATGCGATCCTCGGCCGTCTCCTGCGCAACCTGGCCGCCCTGCGGGAGGCGCTTCGGGCGCTGCCGTCCGTCACGCTCCTCGAGCCCGAGGGCGGGTGGTCGGCCGTGCTGCGCGTCCCTGCGACCATCAGCGAGGAGTCACTGGTGCTGCGGCTCCTGAACGAGCATCACGTCCTCGTGCATCCGGGCTACTTCTTCGACTTCGCGTCCGAGGCGTTCCTCGTGATCAGCCTGATCCCGGAGCCGGACGTGTTCGACGATGGCGTCCGGCGAGTGCTTCGCGCGATCGAGAGCGGAGCTATGTCGTGAGCCGGCACGCCGGCGTGATGATGCCGCTCTTCTCGGCGCCGAGCTCGGCGAGCTGGGGCGCGGGTGAACTGCCCGATCTCGTGCCGCTGGCCTCGTGGCTCGCCGGCGCCGGATTCGATCGGCTGATGCTCCTGCCCGTGGGCGTCGTCTCACACGGCGAGACCTCCCCGTACTCCGCGACGTCGGCGATGGGCATCGATCCGGTCTACGTCGCGATCGAGCGCGTGCCCGAGTTCATCCGCGCGGGCGGCATGAAGACGCTCTCGGCAGATGCGCGAGAGGGTATCGGGCGGGCGCGCGCGGCCTCGTCGGTGCGCTATGCGGACATTCGTGCCGCCAAGGACGAGGCGCTGGGGCTCGCGTTCGAGCAGTTCGTGGCCGAGGAGTGGCTGCAGCTCACGACACGCGCGTCCGAGCTGGCGGGCTATATCTCGCGCGAGCGATGGTGGCTCGACGATTTCGCGTTGTACCAGTCGATTGCGCGCACGCAGGGCTGGGCGTCGTGGCGCCGCTGGCCCGCGCCCCTGCGCGATCGCGAACCCGCGGCGATCGATGAAGCCCGGCGCACGCTCGCGCGCCAGGTGCTCGAACAGCAGTACCGGCAATGGATTGCCGAAATACAGTGGCAGCAAGCCAGGCGCGACGCCCGCGCGGCCGGCGTCACGGTTCTGGGCGATCTGCCGTTCATGGTCGCGGAGGGCAGCGCCGACGTCTGGGTGCGGCCGGACGAGTTCATGCTAGACGTGTCGCTCGGCGTTCCGCCCGATGCGTTCAGCGCGACGGGGCAGGATTGGGGACTGCCCACGTATCGATGGGATCGCATTGCCGCGAGCGGTTTTGCCTGGATCCGTCAGCGCGCGCGTCGCATGGCCGCGCTCTACGACGGCTACCGCGTCGATCATCTCGTCGGCCTGTATCGCACGTACGGCAAGCCGCCCGAGGGCGATCCCTTCTTCAACCCGTTCGACGAGCCGACACAGCTCTGGCAGGGCGAGGGCATCCTGAAATTGCTGGCCGAACCGGGCGCGGAGATCATCGCCGAGGATCTCGGCGTGATTCCCGAATTCGTGCGCGCGTCGCTCGAGCGCCTCGGCGTGCCGGGCTGCAAAGTGCTGCGCTGGGAGCGCGACTGGAACGCCCACGGCCAGCCGTTCATCGACCCGCGCACGTATCCGTCGAAATCGGCGGCGATGACGGGCACGCACGATACGGAGACGCTTGCGGGCTGGTGGTCCGCCGCGCCGCGCGAGGAGCGCCACGCGCTCTCGTCGCTGCTGGCGCACACGAGCGGCGTCGTCATCGATCCTGCGTCCGCCTGGTCGCCGTCAGCGCACGGCGCGATTCTCCACGCCATGTACCAAGCCGGGTCCGACGACCTGTTTCTGCCGATGCAGGACGTCTTCGGCTGGCCCGATCGCATCAACGTTCCCGCGACGGTCGGCGATCACAACTGGACGTGGAAGATGGCCTGGCCGGTCGACAGGCTCGAGGAGGTCGACGTCGCGCGGGCGGTGCAGGGAGCCTGCAGAAACTTGAGTGAGTCAGGGCAAAGGGCAGAGGGCAAAGGGCAAAGGTAGGTGCAGGGTGCCGGGCGCGGCGTGCCGGGTGCGGGTCAGAGCTCGCCGTTGTTCGCGAGCCGGACGAATGCCTCGAGCGTCACGACACGCACGAGTCCGGCGTGGATCAAGTGGTCCGCGAGAGCGCCAGAGACGTAGTAATCGCGCAACGTCCAGCCGTCGCCCCCGAGCACGAGGTACGCACGCTTCGCGTGATCCGCGCGCACGGAATCGGCGAGGCACATGACCTCGAAAGGCACCTTCTGCTCCGCCGTGCCACCGGTCTGCTGTCATTTCAGCGAGATGATGATCGATTCGTCTGCCTTCGTGACGACGGCGTCCACCTTGTGCGTGCCGCCGCCGCACCGGGTCCCGACCTTCTTCTGCGTTTCGACCGAGTAGCCACCGCGCGTGAGCGCCGGGAAAACCATCGCTTCGAGAACCGAACCGGTGCTGGTGTTCCGCGTCACAGGTTTCTCGTGCCGATGATTTCTCGGGCAGGAGTGCGGTCGCCGGTACAGCTGATTCGCCGGGGCGCGTCCCAGTGATCGACCGAGAACCCCAGCCTCCGGTACAGGCGCTCGACCCGCTCGGTGGCCTGATTGACGAGAATGACCGGCCCCGGGTGCTTTGAGAGCCATTCGGCCGCTCGCACCTGGTCCTCCCACGAGAATCCGCCCTTTGAATAGTGAGTGAACTCGACGTCGTACGGCGGATCGGCGTAGATGAAGTCGGACTTCTCGGTCCGGAGCGCCTCGAAATCGCCGTTGGTGAACGTCCAGCCGCTGAACGCCGCTTTGTACTGGCTGAAGTCAGAGAGGTACAGGATCGTCTTGTACCGTCCGAATGGCGCGTTGAATTCGCCTTTGGAGTTGAAGCGGCAGAGGCCGTTGTACCCGTGGCGATTCAGGTAGTAAAAGAGCCCCGCGGCCTCAGCTGAGTCGCTCTTGCCCGCGGCGAGAAGTTGATTGAATCTGTTCCGGTTGCGGTAGAAGGCTTTGGCCTCGTTCCGCGGCGGGATCGTCGTGTTCAGGCCCTTCTGAAGCCATCGATAGAAATTGATCAGATGCGGGTTCGCATCGTTCAGGAGCGCGCGATCGGGGCCAAGTCCGAGGGCGACAGCCAAACCACCGCAGAATGGCTCAACGAGGCGTCGCTTCGTATGACCTTGCCAGAGCGGCAGAAGGTGCGGCACCTGCCATCGCTTACCGCCTGCCCATTTGAGTGGCGGCCGCACGGCCACTCGTTCCTCAACCAGCATTTCTCGGCAAGTCTAATCGAAGGGGTGTGTCGTGGCAGGACACAGGCAGGTTGCTGGCTCGAGCGCGATCAACGACGGCTGGTAGTAACCTCGGCCTGGGCCTACGATCTGAACAGCATGTCTGTCGCGAGAGTCCTCCTTGGCGTGTCGTTCGTTCTGGCCGCGGCGGCTCCCGCTCTGGCGACCGAGGGCCGCGTCACGGACAAGCGCACAGGCGCGCCTGTCGTCGGCGCCGAAGTGACGGTGGTCGGACTTCCCGGATCGTTTCGGACCGGAGCCAAGGGCGAGTTCTCGATCAAGCCGGATCCGAAACCGCCGTTCGTGATCCTGGTGGTCCTGGCCGACGGGCGGGTCGCCAAGCCCATCGAAATCCTGAAGGCGAGCGCGCGGCTGGATCTCACGATCGAGGCCGCCGTCTCCGAGGAGGTCACCGTCGCGGCCGGCGTGGCCCCGAGCATCGAGGCCACGCGCGGCGCGGCGATGACGATGCTGTCGCGGAACGATCTGTCTCAGCGCGGCGTCGCCAACCTGGTGCACGCGCTGGAGAACGTGCCGGGGGTCAACCAGGTCGCTGAGGGCCAGGCCGCCGTCCCCGCAGTGCGCGGCCTCGCGCGCGGCCGGACGCTCATCCTTATTGACGGCAGCCGCGTCACGTCGGAGCGCCGCGTTGGTCCGAGCGCCACGTTCATGGACCCGTCGGTCCTCGAAGGCGTCGACATCGCGCGGGGTCCCGGATCGGTCGCCTATGGATCCGACGCGTTCGGCGGCGTGATCGCCGTCCGTACCAGGCGTCCTGGCTTCACGGGCTGGTTCGCGGACGGATCGGTGACCGTGGGCGGAGGCATTCCCGATCGACGTGGGGACGTCACCGTGGCCAGGGGGTTCGGCAATGCCGGCGTGCTGGTGTCCGCGCATTCGCGCGCGGCCGGGGACTATTCCGGCCCCGACGGCAACGTCCTCAATTCCGGCTGGGCCGATCACGGTGCGTTCGTCCGCGCGGAACGGCGGATTGAATCGGGTCTGATCACCGCGTCATGGCAGGGCGACTTTGGCCGCGACATCGAACGCCCGCGCAGCAATTCGAACCAGATCCGCTTCTACTACCCGTTCGAGAACTCCCATCGCGTGAACGTCGGAGTGGACCGCGCGGGCGCCGGCGCGCTCGATCTGCTCCGGCTGTCGCTGTTTGTCGGCACGATTGAGCAACGGACCGACCAGGACCGGATTCCAACCGCCACTCGCGCGCGCGACATCGCGCGCGCCGACATCGCGGCGAAGGATTTCCAGGTGCGCGCGACGGCCCAGAAGCAGGTCGGGAACACGCACGTCGAGTTCGGCGCCGACGTCAACGGCCGCTTCGGCCTCGAGGCGCACGACATCATCATTCAGTACGACCTCGCCGGAGCCGTCGCGAGAATCACGGACAATCGGTCGGTGGAATCGGCCAGGCGCACCGACACCGCGGCGTTCTTCGAGGCCGACTCGGCCGTGGCGCCGAAGGTCAGCCTGTCCGGCGGCGTGCGCGTGGACCACGTGAGCAACGTCAACACGGGCGGGTTCTTCGGCGACCGGTCCATTGCGAACGGTGCGGTCGCCGGCTACGGCGCCATCGCCGTCGGCCCATTCACGAACCTCACGTTCACGGCGCAGGTGTCGCGCGGTTTCCGCGATCCGACGCTCTCCGACCGCTTCTTCCGCGGGCCGAGCGGGCGCGGCTTCATCACCGGCAATCCAGATCTCGTTCCGGAAACGAGCCTCCAGGTCGACCTGGGCGCCCGTTACTCGACCGGCCGTTTCACGGCAGCGGCGTACTTCTATCAGTACCGGATCACCGATCTCGTCGAGCGCTTCACGCCCGCACTGGACGTCTTCGAGTTCCGCAACCGCGGCCGCGCCAGGGTGCGCGGGTTCGAAGCGGAGATGCAGGCGGACCTGGGCAGGGGATTCACGGCGCAGGTGGCCGCGCAGATCGGACGCGGCCGGCTGCTCGACGACAACAGCCATCTCGAGGACATTTCGGCGGATCAGTTCTCGCTCCAGATTCGAAAAGCCTTCGGTAATCGCCTGTCGGCGTTTGCGCGCGTGGCGGTGTATGCCGATGATGACCGTCCGGGACCGAGTGAGGTCGGCGCGCCGGGCCACACGAATCTCGACGTTGGCGCGACCCTGATCCTGCATCGCCACGTCGAGATCCGGGGCGCGTTCCGCAACCTGCTGGACGAGCGGTACTACGCGAGCCCCGATCCCCGCTTCGTCCTCGCACCCGGCGTGAACGGGTTCGTGACGGTCCGCTTCAAGTACTGACGCCCGGCGGGGATAAACTAGGCATCCGGCTCCGGCCGGACGCCCATGTCCTCAATCCCGTACGCAATCCGTGAATACCCGCTGCAGCAGGGCGCGCTCGAGATCGCCTATATCGAGGAGTACTTCAACGACTTTCCGACGCGGAAGTCCGCCCTGGAGATCGTGAACCGCCTGACCGACCGCGAGTATCAGATTCTGATGACCGAAGCACCGCTCGAGGACGATCCCGGCACGCTGGTGCCGGTGTCCTACAAGGTCTCGCACGAGCTTCGGGAGTCGGAGACGGATCCCAAGCTGGCCGATCTCGTCGACCGACTGCGCGGCGTCATCGATTTCACGGACCGGAAGATTCTTTACAACTGGCTTGGCGCGACGCGGCTCGACTGGCGCGGCAAGGGCCACTTTCGCGCGCTCACCGAACAACAGGAAGTCTGGGCCGTCACCCAGGGTTACGACGAGGTCATCGTCAAGACCAAGAACCGGTACTTCGGCATGCGCGGCACGCTCGACAGCCTCGAGTTCAACGTGATCAAACTCGAGTCCGCGGACGACCCGCTCGAGTCGAAGGTGTACCTGAGCAAGCGGCTGAGTCCCGGCGTGCTCGACGCGCATCGGAGCAGGAGAGTGGTAACGCGAGGGTGACGCTCGCGGTGGCCTATACTGCGCCGATGCGCCTAATCCTCACCGTGATTCTCGCGACATCCGCGCTTGCAGCCGGTCCGTTTCAGCAGGCGCCGCCAGCGACCGACGTGTATCTGATGGCGCTGCCGCTCGAAATGAGCGAGCGAAGCAAGCCCCTCACCTGGATCAACATTTCGAACAGCCCCGGCTACGACAACCAGCCGTCGTTTCTGTCCGATAGCAGCGCCGTGCTGTTTTCATCGAATCGCGACGGCAAGCAGACGGACATCTATCGGTACGACATCGGCGGAAAGACGCTGAAGCAGCTCACGAGCACGGGAGACAGCGAGTACTCACCTGCCGTGACGCCGGACGGGAAGACCTTCTCGGTGATTCGACAGGCCGCAGCCGACGGGACGCAGTTGCTCGTCAGGTACGACCTCGCCACCGGCGCCCATCACAGCGTGGTGTTCGAGAGCGTGAAACCCGTCGGCTACCACGCCTGGCTGAGTCCGACCACCGTCGCGATGTTCATTCTCGGGTCGGGCCAGGGCGCACCAGCCACGCTCCAGATCGGCGACACGAAGACGGGCACGGCCGAGGTGGTCGCGACCGGCATCGGACGGTCCGTGCTCGCGCGTCCCGCCACCGGCACGGTGAGCTACATGACGACCGGCGCCAATCGCATGGTGCGCGAGTACGACCCGAAGACGCGCGCGAGCCGCGATCTGTTCGCGCCGTTGCCGTCAGGCGCACCGGGCGCAGGGGCCAGCGTCAGTCAGGACGCGGTGTGGGCCGAGAAGGGCAGCGAGCTCTGGATGGCGAGCGGCACGCAGATTGGTCGACGCGTCGCGAGCGACCCGTCCGGGAATTGGCAACACAAGTTCAATCTCATCGTGGTGCCCGGCGGACCGGTCAGTCCGGCGGTCACGAGCATTACGCGCATGGCGATCAGTCCGAACGGCCGCTGGCTCGCCTTCGTCGCGGAACCGGCGAAATGAAACAAAGCAATCGAATCGCGGCAGTTCAGCAGCCTGTCATTCCCACCGTCGGCCGCTGGGTGCGCAGCACGCCCGGCACCATCTCCTTTGGACAGGGCATGGTCGCGTACGGCCCGCCGCCCGAAGCGCTCGAAGCCGTGCGTCGATTTGGCGGAGAAGCGACCGACCATCGCTACGGTCCCGTCGAGGGACTGCCTGAACTCGCGGCCGCGCTCGAACAGAAGCTGCTCGATGAGAACGGGATCCGTGTTCGCCCGGGCAGCCGGCTCGTCATCAGCGCCGGCAGCAACATGAGCTTCATGAACGCCATCCTCGCCATCGTCGATACCGACGACGAGGTCATCATTCCGGCGCCCTTCTACTTCAATCACGAGATGGGCGTGATGATTGCCGGGGCGAAGCCGGTGATCGTGCGCACGCAGCCTGACTACCAGCTTGATCTCGACGCGATTGCGGACGCGATGACGCCTCGGACGCGCGCCGTGGTCACCGTGTCGCCGAACAACCCG
>CAZJTG010000170.1:0-8749 GCA_964548865.1 uncultured Solibacteraceae bacterium | reverse complement strand
AGGGCGCGGCGACCGGTGTCGGCGGCATCATCCGCGACATCTTCACGATGGGCGCGCGGCCGATCGCGCTGCTCGACGCGCTGCGGTTCGGTCCGCCGAGCGACCCGCAGAACCGCCGCATCCTCCAGGGCGTGGTGAGGGGCATCGGCGGTTACGGCAACAGCATCGGCATTCCCACCGTAGGCGGGGAAGTGATGTTCGACGAGACGTACAGCGGCAATCCGCTGGTCAACGTGTTCTGTCTCGGCATCGCGAAGCACGACGCACTCGTCAAGGGCAAGGCGAGCGGCGTTGGGAATCCGATCTATTACGTCGGCGCGAAGACGGGCCGCGATGGCATCCACGGCGCCACCATGGCATCAGCGGAATTTGACGAGAAATCCGCAGAGAAGCGTCCGGCCGTGCAGGTAGGCGATCCGTTCATGGAGAAGCTCCTGCTCGAGGCGTGCCTCGAAGTCATGGCGACCGACTGCTGCGTCGGTGTGCAGGACATGGGCGCGGCGGGCCTGACGTGCGCGACGTCCGAGACGGGGTCGCGAGGCGGCGTCGGTGTCGAAATCGACGTGGCGCACGTGCCGCAGCGTGAGACCGGGATGACGCCCTACGAGATCATGCTTTCCGAATCGCAGGAACGGATGCTGCTCATCGTGAAGCGCGGCCGCGAAGCGGAAGTGGAGCGCATTTTCGAGAAGTGGGATCTTCATGCCGTGAAGATCGGCGAAGTCCAGGACGGCGATCGGCTGAAGGTCAGGCACAACGGGGTCCTCGTGGCGGACGTCCCCAATCGTGCGCTGACCGATGAGGCGCCGCTCTATCGGCGCCCGACGCAGGCGCCGGCGAACCGCGCCGAGATGGCCAGGATTCCGGCGGAGGCCCTGCGGACGATGCCCCAGCCCGCCGAGGCCCTGCTGTCGCTGCTGGGTTCGCCGACGGTCGCGAGCAAGCGCTGGATCTTCCAGCAGTACGACTACATGGTGCGGACCAACACCATTGCACTCGCGGGCGCGGGCGCGGCGGTCGTACGCGTCAAGGGCACCAGCCGCGCGCTGGCGATGTCCGTGGACGGCAACGGCCGGTTCGTCCAGCTCGATCCACGCCAGGGCGCGAGGCTGGCGCTGGCGGAGGCGGCTCGCAACGTCGCTTGTGCCGGCGGGCTGCCGCTCGGCGCGACCAACTGTTTGAATTTCGGCAATCCCGAGCGCCCGGAGATCATGTGGCAGTTCGCCGAGGCGGTGGCAGGCCTCGGCGAGGCGTGCCGCGCGCTGGACATTCCGATCACCGGCGGCAACGTCAGCCTGTACAACGAGACCGACGGCAAGGCGGTGCTGCCCACGCCGGTCATCGGTGTCGTCGGGGTCATCGAGGACGCCAGTCGCCTTACGCTGCGTGCCTTCCCGGCCGCGGGCCTGGACATCGTGGTGTTCGGCGAGAACCGGGGCGAGCTCGGCGGCAGCGAGTACCTCAAGACCCTCCACGGACTGGTGCGCGGCGTGCCACCCGTGCTCGATCTCGATCGTGAAAGAGCGCTGCAGCAACTCCTCGTCCGGCTGTCCGCGGCGGGCGCGATTCGATCTGCCCATGACTGTGCCGAAGGCGGATTCGCTGTGACCCTTGCCGAGTGTTGCTTCGAAACCGGCGGCATCGGCGCGAAGGTGGATATTCGAAGCGCCTCGTCGGATGGTGGCCTCGATCGGCTCGCGGCCACCCTCTTCGGTGAATCTGCGTCGCGCGTCATCGTCAGTGTCGACCCGTCGATGACGGCGGCCGTGCTGGCGAAGGCGGCCGAGGCGGGCGTGCCCGCTACGCGGACGGGCGTGACCGGCGGTGCGATGGTGGAGATCTCGGTCGACGGTACGGTCGCACTCTCGTGCCCGCTCGGCGACGCGGAATCCCGGTGGGCATCGGCGCTGGCGGCGGCGATCGGGGATCGCGCCGCATGAACCTCAGGACCCCGCGGAACCGAAGGAACCCCTAGATGTCTTTCAGAGAAGAATGCGGCGTCTTCGGGATCTACGGTCACACCGAGGCCCCGAACCTCACTTACCTCGGCCTGTACGCGCTCCCGCATCGCGGACAGGAGAGCGTCGGCATCGCGAGTTCCGACGGAAGCCGGCTCCAGATGCACAAGGCCGTCGGGTACGTCGCCGACAGCTTCGACGAGGCGACCATCGATCGCCTCGCCGGCATGAATGCGGTTGGCCACGTGCGATATTCGACGGCCGGCGAGAGCGGACTCAAGAATGCCCAGCCGATTCTGATCGACTGCGCGCATGGCGAGATCGCGATCTGCCACAACGGCAATCTGGTCAATGCCCGGGAGTTGCGCGACAGGCTCGTGCGCGACGGCTCGATCTTCCAGACGACGAGCGACACCGAGGTGCTTCTGCACCTCTACGCGCGTTCGAAAGGGGCGACGCCCGAGCAGGCCCTGATTGAATCGGTCACGCAGGCGCAGGGAGCGTTTTCGCTCGTGCTCCTCACCAAGGACCACTTGTTCGCCGTGCGCGATCCGCACGGATTCCGGCCCCTGACGCTCGGCAAGCTGGGCGACTCCTACATCGTCTGCTCGGAGACCTGCGCGCTGGATCTCATCGACGCGGAATGGGTGAGGGACATCGAGCCCGGCGAGGTCTTCGTCGTCGGCCCGGAAGGCCCGCACTCGCTGTTTCCATTCGCGCCCGCGCGCAAGTCGCACTGCATCTTCGAGCACGTGTACTTCTCGCGGCCGGATTCGTACGTGTTCGGCCGAAGCGTCAACGAAGTGCGCACGGAACTTGGCAGGCGTCTGGCAGCCGAACAGCCCGCCGTGGCCGACGTCGTGGTGCCGATTCCGGACTCAGGCGTCTGCGCGGCCACAGGCTTCGCCGAGGCCTCGGGCCTGCCGCTGCAGATGGGGCTCATCCGCAATCACTACGTCGGCCGGACGTTCATCGAGCCGCATCAGTCGATCCGGCACTTCGGTGTTCGCGTGAAGCTGAATCCCGTGAAGAGCATCCTTCAGGGCCGGCGGGTCGTGCTGGTGGATGATTCGATCGTGCGCGGCACCACGAGCCGCAAGATCGTGAAGATGGTACGCAACGCCGGGGCGACCGAGGTGCACATGCGCATCAGCTGCCCGCCGACGATTTCGCCATGCTTCTACGGCGTGGATACGCCGAAGCGTTCCGAACTCATCGCGGCGACCCACACGCTCGACGAGATTCGACGCTACATCGGCGCGGACTCCCTTGGCTACCTGAGCATCGACGGCCTGCTGGCGCCGGTCGCCGAGGCCAGGTCGTCGTACTGCACGTCCTGCTACACGGGCGAATATCCGGTGCCCTTCCCCGAGAACGAGGCGGCCTACCTGCAACTCGCTCTGAAGCTCAACGAATAGCATGTCGAAGATCGACTACCGGGAATCGGGCGTGGACATCGATGCGGGCAATGAGACAGTGCGCCGCATCAAGGCGCTGGCACGCGCGACTTATACGGAGGGCGTGGTGGCGGGCGTGGGTTCGTTCGGCGGCCTGTTTGCGCTGAACCCGTCGATACCGGATCCCATCCTGGTTGCGAGCGCAGACGGCGTCGGCACGAAACTGAAGGTCGCGTTCATGACCGGCGTTCACGATTCCATCGGCGCCGATCTCGTGAATCACTGCGTCAACGACATCCTCGTGCAGGGCGCCCGGCCGCTGTTCTTCCTGGACTACCTCGCCACCGGCCGTCTTGCTCCAGACGTTGCCGAGCAGATCGTGCGCGGAATCTCGAGTGCCTGCGTCGAAAACGGCTGCGCCCTGCTCGGCGGCGAAACGGCTGAAATGCCCGGGTTCTACGCCGAGGGGGAGTATGACGTCGCCGGCTTCATCGTCGGGGTCGTGTCGCGAACGCGCATGATTACGGGTGCGACGATCGCGGCGGGGGACGTGCTGATCGGACTGCCGTCGTCCGGCCTGCACACCAACGGCTACTCGCTCGCCCGGCGCCTCGCCTTCGACGTCCTCAAGCTCGATGCGAGCAGCCACGTTCCCGAACTCGGCACCACGGTCGGCGAGGCGCTGCTTCGCCCACACCGGTCGTACCTTCGTCAGATCTCACCCCTCCTCGATCGCGGCTGGATCAAGGGCATGGCGCATATCACCGGAGGCGGCCTGACTGAGAATGTGCCTCGCATGCTGCCCGAGGGATGCACGTTCTCACTTGATCGGAGCAGCTGGACCGTGCCGCCGATTTTTTCCTGGCTTCAGCGGGCCGGCGATCTCGAGGAGCCGGAGATGCTTCGCGCGTTCAACATGGGTGTGGGCCTGGTGCTGGCCTGCGCGCCGGCGCACGCGGGGGACCTCATCGCCGCGCTGCACGGCGGATCCGAGCCTGCGTGGCGGCTCGGCCGGGTGGACTAGCCTGAGGCTGTCGCCACCGGGGACGGTTCGCCCGGTGACGTTTTCTCCTTCATCGGACGCGTTGACATGACGCACCCAGGTATCGGACGACATGAAGGCAGTCCCGCAGAGAGGGACGCTCTGATCCTGACGGAGCCGATCCGCCAGGCTCGTCCAGGGCCAGTCCTGAGCGCGCCTGACCAGGCGGGCACTGAGTGCGCTGCGTTCCACCGCGCGACAGACGCGCAGGAGCCGATCCGGCGCGGCAATGGTCTCGAGTTCGAACCGGTCCTCGTAGACGGGCGCCTGGCCCAGCGTCGGCCGCATGAGCCGGATGCGGATCGCATGGGTAGTCGCTACCCACTGGATCAGTCGCGAGAGCATCCCGGTTCCCGCCGGACCGGCCACGAGATTCCAGTGGTCGTCCCTCACGCAATACGCCTGCACGGCGATGGGAAAGCGCTCCAGTCCCTCGCGCAGAATCTGCAGAAAATCGCGATAGTCCTTCGGTCTGAGGAACAGCGGCACGCCGCCGTGGCTGCGATGAACGACGTGAAAGTATCGGTCTGGATCGAGGCGATGGTCGTGACTCGGCATGGTTGTGACCCTGTGCGTAGCAAGGCAAGTGCCGGAATCCCCGGGAGCCTGAGCCGGTGACGGCCGTGCTCGGCGTGCTCATCTCCGGTCGTGGCAGCAATCTCCGCGCGATCGCCGATGCCGCAGAGGCCGGTGGGCTGGGTGCCTCGATCGGCGTCGTGATTTCTAATCGAATTGACGCGGCCGGGCTCGCGTTCGCCGTGAGCCGAGGCCTTCCGACGGTCGTCCTTGCGCAGCGGGACTTTGCCTCCAGGGCCGCCTACGACGAGGCGCTCGTCAGGGAGCTACGAAGCCGCGGCGTGACGCTCGTATGCCTGGCGGGTTTCATGAGGCTCCTGGGGCCGGCGTTCTGCCAGGCCTTCCCGAATGCCGTGCTGAACATCCATCCGTCACTGCTGCCGTCTTTCCCCGGCATCGACGCCCAGCGCCAGGCCCTTGAACATGGCGTGAGAATTTCTGGCGCGACGGTGCACTTCGTGACGCCCGAACTGGACGGGGGGCCGATTGTTCTTCAAGCGCCCGTGGCCGTGGAGGATGGCGACACCGTAGAAACGCTTGCCGCGAGGATTCTCGAGGTTGAGCATCGCCTCTATCCCGAAGCCATAGCGCGAATTCTCGCGGGCGGCTGGCGCGTGGAGGGCCGTCGCGTGGTGTTTGACCACAGCGCGCCTCGCCCGCTTCGTCAGGTATAGTCCGAAGTCGCATGACCGTCGACGAGCAGCTCGCGTATCTCACCAAAGGGTGTGTGGACGTCGTCCGCGCCGGCGATTTGCGGGCGAAGCTCGAGCAGTCCCGGAAGTCGGGCGCGCCGCTGGTGGTGAAGGTCGGATTCGACCCGACCGCTCCGGACCTGCACCTGGGTCATACGGTGCTCATTCGCAAGATGAAGCACTTTCAGGACCTCGGTCACCGGGTCATTTTCGTCATCGGCGACTTCACGGGGATGATCGGCGATCCGACCGGTCGTTCGAAGACGCGTCCGCCGCTCACCACGGCCGAGATTGCCTCCAATGCCGAGACGTACCGGACGCAGGTGTTCAAGATCCTCGATCGCGAGAAGACCGTGGTCGATTTCAACGCCAGGTGGCTTGCGCCGCTGGGCGCCGAGGGGCTCATTCGCCTCGCCGCACGCTACAACGTGGCGCAGATGCTCGAACGGCGCGATTTCAGGCAGCGGTACGACACCGGCAAGCCGATCGCCATTCACGAGTTCCTCTACCCGCTGGCGCAGGCGTATGACTCGGTGTACCTCAAGGCCGACGTCGAGCTCGGTGGCACGGACCAGCTCTTCAACCTCATGGTCGGGCGGGACATCATGCCGGCGTACCACCTGGCTGCGCAGGTGGTCATGACCACACCCCTGCTCGAGGGCCTCGACGGCGTGGAGAAGATGTCGAAGAGCCTGAGCAACTATGTCGGCGTCACCGAGTCGCCTGACGAGATGTTCGGCAAGTTGATGTCGATTGCTGACGCACTGATGTGGAGGTACTACCTCCTGCTGACGGACCTGACCCCGGCGGACATCGACGCGCTCAAGGCCGCCGTGGCGTCCGGGGACAAGCACCCGAAGCAGGCGAAGGTGGAACTGGCGATGCGGATCGTGCAGGACTTTCACTCGCGCGAAGCGGCCGAGAAGGCGGCCGCCGCGTTCGAGGCGAGGTTCAGCCGTGGAGAGGTCGTGGCCGAGGATCTGCCGGTCGTCGATGTGGGCCTCGCTGATTCGTCGATCGGCGTCGCCAGATTGCTGGTTGCGGCGGGTCTCGCCACATCGACGAGCGATGCGACGCGCAAGATCCAGCAGGGCGGCGTCAGGATCGGCGACTCGCGGGTCACGGACATCAAGGCCCGCGTCGACAAGTCTGGACAGGCCCTGGTCGTGCAAGTGGGCCGCCGCGCGGTTCGCGTACGCCTGGGCTGAGAGAGGTCGTGCTGCGCCCTGCCGAGCGCGCGGAATGGCTGCAGGCGTCGTTGGCCACGCTCGCGATCAGCGCTGCCGGCGTGGGCCTGGTGTTCCAGGTCTTGGCGGGACTCCAGGGCGCGTATCTGACACACGTCAGCGGCGTCTGGCTCGCACTGGCAGCAGACCTGTCCGGCAGCGGCGTCTTCTACCGCGACCTCGTCAGTGAGTTGGGTTACGGCGGGACGAGGTATTTCCCGCTCTTCTTCCTTGTGATTGCCGGCTTGCTCGAGGCTGGCCTTCCGCTCGCCGCCGCAGGCCTCTCGGCCGGCGTTGTTTCTGTGGCGGTGCTCGCGGCGGGGGCCTATCGCGTGGCGAGGGCGGCCGGCGCACCTGTGCTGACGAGTGGCGTGTTCACTGCCGGCGCGGCAACGTCCTACTTCGCACTGCAGGCTTCGTTCGAGATTCGCGCCGATGTCCTGGCCGCCGGGCTGAATCTTCTTGGGATTTCGATGCTGCTGCCGGTCTGGTCGGCGGCCGGTGCGGGCGGGGCCGCGCGGATCTGGCCGGCTGCGCTCGTGTTTCTGCTGGCGTTCACGACCAAGGTCACCTCGTTCACGATTCCCTTGGCCTTGATTGCGGCCGCGGTATTCACAGGCCGGCGGCAGCTCGCCGTGAAGCTCGCTCTCCTGATGGCGGTCGGCGCCGCGGCGTTTCTCGGGCTGGTTCAGGTGGCCAGTGCCGGGCGCGCATTCCGCGTGTGGGGTGCCGTGATGTTCGGCGGATCGGACTCGGCAGGCACGCTCCTCTCTTTTATGTCCGGCAGTTACCTCTCTGGTCTCTTCCGTTCTCATCTCGTAAGCGCCGTACTGGCCGTTGCCGTCGCCACGCTGTCAGCCGGCGTGATCTTCCGGCGATCGGCGGAGCCGGCGGGGATTCCCGCGGTGGTGCCTGTCGCGATCTGGCTCGGCGCGTCGGCGACGCTCGTGCTGACGCTATCGTCCCCAGGCACGGTCCCGGCCAATCAGGTGATTGAGTGGATCTCGGTTTCCCTCCTGATCCCCGCGATTGTCGGAGGTGCGAACCCGCGCGTCAGGCGCCTCGGGGCGGCGGTGGTTGCCTCTGTCGTGATTTGGATGGCGGTCCAGAACGGCGTGCGCTGGCGCGAACAGGCGGTCGTGAGGACAGAGGGCCATCGTGCGGCGGAGCGCGAGCTTGTCGCGCGCGTCAGTGCGATCGACGCGCCCGTGCTTTCGGAATCCGCACTCTGGCCGCTCCTGGCCGGGCGAGAAGTGGTGTTGCCGGATCCGTTCGCCTTGCGCGTTGTCCTCCTGGGGGATCGCGAGATTGAGTCACGACTCGTGGCGGAGATCGCCGCACAACGGTATCGAGGCATCGTGCTCGAGTTCGATCCGGCGTCGCCGGAAGGCGAGGCGGTCTACGGTTTCTCCCACTTCAGTCCACGAGTGATTGCGATGGTGCGCGCGCGGTACCAGCGCGACACGCATCAGGCCGGCGTCGGTGTGATTTTCGTACCGCGCACGGAGCCCCGTACGGTTGACACGCCGCGGGCGTACTAGTACCTTGAGAGGTCCTGATTGACCCGCTGCTGGCGACAGTGGCGCAGGGTAAGACCAAGTGGATCCCAGTCAGGCTTCCCGCGTTCGATCCGGCACCGCTTCGTCAGTAGTGACTTCGCGATTCGGTCGGGAAGGCCAGCCAGAACGTCCGGGCTGGCAGCGCAGCGCCCCTGAAATGGGCCTGTTTTTGGCGGTTGACATCGTGTCGGCCGTGCCATACAGTTGGAAGGTTCCCCTCAGGGCGGTTGAGCCGTAGAGGGGGGCAAGGCCAGACGGGACGGGGGCGTGGCTCCCGGGTCGATTGGCCGGTCCCGGTT
>CAZJTG010000169.1:0-8769 GCA_964548865.1 uncultured Solibacteraceae bacterium | reverse complement strand
ATGTCAGGCGATGTCCGCGGCGTTTTTCGCGTCGCAGGATGTGGTGAGCGCGCCGGCCTCGTCGCCGGCGACCGTCGTTCCCTTCAAACGCAACCCGCTGACCTATTGGCTGCCGATCGCCGGAACGGTGGCGGCGTCGCTCGCGATCTACGTGGGCGTGCAAAGCACGCGCCCGCGCGAACCTGAGATGACGATGAGTGAGGCAGCGTCGCCGGCCCGAGGCCTGGCAACCGAGCCTCCAGCCGGCGGTGTGGCAAACCAGTCGCCAGCGCAGACTCAGGCGAAGACCGCCGAGCGGCTGGATCAGGTGCGGAACGACGAGTTCCGGTCGAAACAGACCGTCAAGCCGTCTTCGCCGAGTCTTGGCAAGTCGGCTGCAGCGAAGAGTGAGTCAGCCGGGCAACGACCCGCCGCGGCCGTCGCCGCGCCGCCGCCAACGGCGCTGGGCGCCACAGTCGCGGCACCACCGCCGGCGCCGACGCCGGCGACAGTGCCGCCGGTCTCGGTCACAGCCGCCTCGCCGGTAGTCTCGACCGCCCAGGGCGTCGTCGCTCGCGATGCGGCGCTGATGCGACCGAGTGAGGAAGCACGACTCATCGCTGAGTTCTCCTCGAGTGATCCGAGGGACGCGACGCTCAATCGTCTCGCGCAAGGCGTCGCGGGTGGCCGAGGGCGAGGAGCCGCCGCGGAGGCCAGCGCGCCGGGTATCACCTACTGGCGCATCTTCGCCAGCGGCGCCGTCGAACGATCGACAAACCGCACTTCCTGGGTGGCCGTCGCGATCGATCCGGCGCCGCAGGGGCTGGCCGCGGGATCGGCACCACAGCCGAACGTCTGCTGGCTCGCCGGCAAGAGTGGACTGGTGCTCCTCAGTACCGACGGCCGCGCCTTCGTGCGCGTCACGCCGCCGACGGACGCCGACCTCATCGCGGTCGCCGCGACGAGCGCCCTTCAGGCGTCCGTGCGCGCCGCCGATGGCCGCACGTTCACGACGTCGGACGGCGGACGGACGTGGAAGTAGCCGGCCCGTCAGGGCCGGCAGCCGGTGTCCGCGTCCAGCTCTCCCACGCCCCGACAGATGCCAGCACGATCGTCGTCGCGGCACTGAGCGCCACCGGCGGCGCCGCCGGAACGGCCGCAATCAGGGCGCCAACGCCGGCGAGTCCTGCCACGTGCGAGCCCGGCCACGCGCCGCACATCATGCGGTTGAACAGAGCGCTGCCAGCCAGGAACAGCGCGGCGCCGCCGAGGATCACGGTCGCCGTTGCCGGCTCGGTATGGCCCATCGGATGCGCCAGCACCAGTTCATCGGCCACCGCCGTCACGACAATGCCGGCGACGAGAGGCACGTGCGCGTAGGTGTAGGCGGCTCGCGCGAGCTCGCCTGAGCGACTGGAGGCCGCGAGTTCCCTGGTGGCTTCGTCCGCGGTCGTCGCGAAGTACACCCACCACATCGCCACGGCGCCGGCGAACGCGGTCACGAAGCCGGCGACGACCCCCGGCGACCACTCGAGCCGCGCGAATGTCGCGCCCGTGACGAGCACGGACTCGCCAAGCGCGATGATGACGAAGAGCCCGCACCGTTCGGCAAAGTGGTGCGCCGATACGCGCCAGTCCTTCATGGTTGACGAGCCGAGCCATGGCGTCCAGTAGAGCCACCAGGGCGATCCCAGCTCCAGAAAGATCGCGGCGACCCACCACGTCACTCTCGCCGTGCCTTCGGCCACGCCCCCGGCGAGCCAGCAGACGCCGGCCAGCGACAGCCAGACCAGGATGCGCTTGAAGTTCCTCGCAGAGGCGCGGTCGTGCTCGCCGAGCGACCACGCCGTGAACGCCGTCCGGCCGACCTGCATGAAGACATAGGCCGATGCGAAGACGAGGCCCCGCCGGCCAAAGGCCTCGGGCAACGTCGTGGACAGGACGAGCCCCGCGCCCATCATGACGAAGAGCAGGAAGCGGACGAAGTCGTGGTCGGCGTCCAGCCAGTTGATGGCCCATGTGCTGTAGACCCAGACGGTCCAGACGGCCAGGAGCAACAGGCCGGTCTCGATCACGCCCTTGAGCGACAGGTGCTCCAGCAGGTGGTGCGCCAACTGGGTGATGGCGAAGACGAATACGAGGTCGAAGAAGAGCTCCGCAAACGTCACGCGGGTCTGGGCGTGGGCATGTGAAGACCGGTCGCGAATCAGCGTACGTGCCACGCCTGCGATTGTTCCACAGGGTGTTGGCCTGGGCTGAAGCCCGGGCCTGCAGAACGTAGACCCGGCCACGCAGGCCGGCGCGCAAGATTCCCGGCCCACCCCGTTCTACGGACATGCCGGGGCCCTGCCCCGCCACCTGGTTCCTGATTCTCGATTGAGGAGGCTCACATGTCCGGTCGCGCCCGCATCGCCCTGCTTGGGTTCATCGTTTGCACGCACTGCCTGGTCGCCTTGCCATCCGCCAACGGCCCTGGGCCGATGGCCCGTGCCGCCTCGCAGGCCCGCGGCACCGTCAGCGTGCACGGCACCGTCGTCAACGCGTCGCTCGCGCCGCTTGGCGGCGCGGTCGTCGTTCTCGAACAGAACGGCCGGGGCATCGCCAAGGTCGTGACCGACGCCAAGGGTGGATTCCGGTTCACGGGCATCGTGCCCGGCGACTACCAGGTGCGCACGGTCCTGACGGGATACACGGTGACGTCGCGCACCCTTCGTGTGCCCGTGGGCGCGACGTCGATCACGTTGCCGATCGTGTTGTCCAAGCCAGGCGAAGCGGTGACTGAAGCCAAGGTTCCGCCACCCACCGGAGGCGTCGCTGCAGGCCAGATGGGCGGAGTGGCCGGGGGCGGGCGCGGTGGTGCCGCCACGGCGGCTCGCGCGTCGGGCGCCGTCGTCACCGATCAGCTGTACCGTGACGAGTACCCCCGCCAGTATCCGTACTACGACCCGCAGACCGGCGAGAAGTACGCCCCGATCGACCCGAACCGCTTCCAGTCCACGCGGGATCGGCCGCTCTCGACGTTCGGCGCGGACGTGGACACGGCGTCGTACTCGAACGTGCGCCGCTTTCTCTCGAACGGCCAGCGACCGCCCAGGGACGCGGTTCGCGTGGAGGAACTCATCAACTACTTCCAGTTCGGGTACGCGACGCCGCGCGACGGCCGGCCGATCGCGCTCACGACGGAGATCGGCGACTGCCCGTGGGCGCCGGGCCACAAGCTCGTGCTCATCGGGGCACGGGCGGCCTCCACCAGCAATCGTGAGGTTTCCGGCCGCAACATCGTGCTGCTCATCGACGTGTCGGGATCGATGGCGCCGCCCGAGCGGCTGCCGCTCATCAAGACCGCGCTCTCGATGTTCGTGGACACGCTCGCGACCGACGATACGCTGTCGATCGTCACGTATGCGGGATCGAGCGGCGTCGCGTTGCGGCCGACGCCGGCCAGCCGTCGCGACTACATTCAGGGCGCCATCTCCCGCCTGAACGCGAGCGGCTCGACCAACGGCGCGCAGGGACTCACCACGGCGTACCGGATCGCGCGCGAAGCCTACATTCCGGGCGGCGTGAACCGCGTCATCCTCGCGACGGACGGCGACTTCAACGTGGGGATCACGTCTCAGCAGGATCTCCTGGATCTCATCGAGCGCGAGCGCGAGTCCGGCGTCTTCCTGTCCGTGTTCGGCGTGGGTTCGGGCAATCTCAAGGACGCGACGATGGAGATGCTGGCGGATCGGGGCAACGGCCACTACGCGTACCTCGACTCGCTCCAGGAAGCGCGACGCGTGTTGATCCGCGAGGCCGGCGCGACGCTCGAGACCGTCGCGAAGGACGTGAAGTTCCAGGTCGAGTTCAACCCGTCGGTCGTCTCCGCATGGAAGCTCATCGGCTACGAGAACCGCGCCCTCTCCGCCCGCGATTTCAATAACGATCGCAAGGATGCGGGTGAGGTCGGCGCGGGCCAGACGGTGACGGTGCTCTACGAGATCATCCCGGCCGGCGTCGGCGGGCGTCGCGATGACGACGAGATGCGGCCCGACGTCGATCCGCTGCGATACCAGGCCGAGCCACGGCCGGCCCGCACGGACGCCGAACCGGCGGCGAGGTTCGCCGGCGAATGGATGATGGTGAAGGCTCGGTACAAGCTCCCGGACGACGAGCGGAGCCAGCTGATCTCAGTGCCGATCGGCGGCGCAGGCGGACGCGCCGGCGGAACGGGCCGGCAGCAGCACCTGCCGCTGGCGTCGGCCGTGGCCGAGTACGGGCTGCTGCTTCGCGATCAGCCGCAGAACGAGGCGCGTTGGGACGCACTGCTCCGCCGGGTTGAGCGTCTGATCGTGCCGCAGGCGCAGGCGCAGGATGTCGAGGGGTTCCGCGAACTCGTGGCGATTGGGAAGGGACTGGCGCGAATACGCTGACCGTCGACGCCAATTGCAGGTTGCGGGTCGTAGGTTGTAAGTTGCGTGCTGGATGAAGCACGAAGCGCCGCGGTCGTCGCGCCGGCAGTACAAGGAGTTCGTCCAGAAGTACCGCCAGCGCACGCTGGATGACGAGACCACGGAGGCAACGGAGGACAAGCCGGAGGCCCACGGAGCGGAGGGAGCGGAGGCGAGCGGAGGACGCGAGGCGTCAACGCCAGAGAAGACGCGCAGGCGTCGCGCGTACATGCGCGAGTACCTCCGCTGGCTCTGGCCGCATCGCTACTCGGTCGCCATCGTTTTTCTGCTGTCGCTGGCGTCGGCCGGCCTGCAGATCCTCGAACCGCAGTTCATGCGGTTCATCATCAACGACGTTCTGCTCAACGAGGGGCTCGACGTCGCGGGCCGCATCTGGTGGCTCAACGCGGCGGGTCTCACGTTCCTCGCCGTCGTCGTCGTGTCCTCCCTGCTGACGCTCCTGCGCGACTATCGCCAGCGGCTGCTCAACACGAAGGTCATGCTGTCGATCAGGCGCGCGCTGTTCGACCGCTTCCTCCATCTGCCGCTCCCGAAGATCTGGGACATGAAGACCGGCGGCATCCTCTCCAGGCTGACGGGCGACGTGGATACGACGACCGGCCTGATGCAGATGGCCGTGATTTCGCCCGCGATTTCAGTCATCCGCCTGATCGTCGTGATCACCATTCTCCTGTCGATGAACTGGCGATTGGCGCTCACGGCGTTGGCCATCGTGCCTGGCGTGATGCTGATGAGCTTCATCTCGGCGAAGCGCGTCCGGCCGATCTACCGCGCCATCCGCAAGGACGCGGAGATCGTGGACGGCCACGTCGGTGAGACCTTTTCCGGCATTCGCGTCGTCCGTGGATTCGGCCGCGAGCTTCGAGAACTGCTCGACTACATGCGCGGCCGGCACGGCATTCTTCGCAAGGAACTGTTCGCTCACCGGAGGGAGCTCGTCCTCTGGACGTCCTGGGGCATGCTCATCTCCAGCGTCACGGTCGTCATCGTCTGGTACGGCGGCTATCTCGCCATCCATGGCCGCGCGAACATCGGCGACATCATGGCGTTCCAGTGGTACGTGTTCCTCCTTCTCAACCCGCTCTGGAACATCGTCAATTCGTTTTCCGAGGTGCAGCGGTCGCTCGCGGCGATGGAACGCGTCTTCGAAATTCTGGAAATGCCAGCCGACAAGCCGGACAAGCCGGATGCCGTCGAGGCGCCGGCGGTGCTGGAGGAGATCGAGTTCCGAGACGTCGAGTTCGAATATCGCGAGGGCCGGCCGGTGGTGCGCGATTTCAGCGTCCGCGTGCCTGGGGGCACGGTGGTCGCGCTCGTCGGCCGGAGCGGTGCCGGCAAGACCACGGTGACCGATCTGGTCGCGCGATTCCACGATCCCACGCGCGGGCGGATCCTCGTCAACGGCCGCGACATCCGGGATCTCACGCTCAAGAGCTATCGCGACCTGCTCGCCATCGTGCAGCAGGAGGTGTTCCTGTTCGACGGATCCGTGCGCGACAACATCGCGTACGGGCGGCACAACGCGTCGGACGCGGACGTGCTCGACGCGGCAAAGCGGGCGAACGCGCACGAGTTCATCGAGCGGCTGCCCGACCAGTACCGGACGTTCATCGGCGAGCGAGGCGTGAAGCTCTCAGGCGGCCAGCAGCAGCGGCTCGCGATCGCCCGCGCGATCCTCAAGGCGCCGCAGATCCTGATTCTCGACGAGGCGACGAGCAACCTCGATACGGAGAGCGAGCAGCTGATTCAGTCCGCCATCGCCGGCCTGCTTGCCGGCCGGACGACGTTCGTGATCGCGCACCGGCTGTCCACGGTACGGCGCGCTACCCTGATCCTGCTGATGGAAGACGGCCAGGTCACCGAGCGCGGCACGCACGACGAACTTATGGCCGCGCGCGGCGGGTACTACGACATGGTCATGCGTCAGAAGACGCACGACCATGGTCAGGAGCAGGTACTCGGATAGTCGCGAACCCGCGCGGGCGCAGGCTTACTTGTTCTTGTCGAGCAGCGCCACGCCCTCGGCGAGCCACTTCGGCGCCGGCGCGCCCTTCAGATAGTGATTGAAGAACTCGAAATATCGGACCGTCAGGTCCTTGCGGTTCGCCACGCCGCGCAGGCCGTGGCCCTCGCCCGGGTACGCCAGCATCACGGCGGACTTCTTGTA
Organism: uncultured Solibacteraceae bacterium; assembly: GCA_964548865.1. GTDB lineage: Bacteria > Acidobacteriota > Vicinamibacteria > Vicinamibacterales > SCN-69-37 > DASUGC01. The sequence goes on along the minus strand of CAZJTG010000169.1, from coordinate 2,169 downwards.
GTACCGCAGCGCCTGGTAGAAGTTCATGCCCTCGGTGAACGACACCGTCGGGTCGGCCGTGCCGTGCATGATGAGGAACGGCGACGGCGCGTCCTTCACGTGCGTGATCGCCGACTCGAAGCGGTAGACCTCCGGGTTGTCCCACGGCGTGAAGCCCCACCGGCCCTGGCCGAACAGGTAGTAGTCGTGGCCGTTGGCGCCGCTGCCCCCGTTCACCTGATACGTCCAGCCCCAGCTCTGGTTGAAGTCCGAGTAGAGATCCGTGACGCCCGCGCCCATGCCGACCGCGGCGAACATCTTGGAACGCACGCCGATGAACGCCGCGCCTTCTCCACCGTAGCTGTGGCCGTTGATGCCGATCCGCTTCGGATCGACGTAGCCCATCTCGATGACCTTGCGCACGGCGGCTTCCACGCAGTCGAGCATGTCGCTGTGCGAGGACCCGGTATTGAAATGAACGTCCGGGAGCATCGTCAGGTACCCCTCGGTCACCGCCTGCATCGGCGCCGAACCCATGCCGGTGAGGTACGACGGGGCACTGTAGCGATGCATGTTCTGCGAATTCTTCTCGTAGAAGGTCACGATCATCGGCCGCTTCTCGCCGGCCTTGTAGTCGTCGGGGATCGCGAGAATGCCCTGCAGGCGCACGCCGTTCTTGTTCTTGTAGTCGAACAGGACGCGGCGGCCCCAGAGGTATTCGGACTGCTGAGGATTCGCGTCCGTCACCTTCCGCGAGTTCTTGAAGTCGGCGCCAGAAATCCTGAGATCCGGGAACTCGACGAACGTCTGCCGCGTGAATACGAACGTGTCGGCCTTCGCCGCGCGCACCGGCGTGCTGAACGACGCGTCCTCGAACACGATTTCCCGCAGCTGACCGTTGGCGAGCTCGAAGAACCCTGACTTCTTCGTCCACTCGCCGTAGGCCGAGAGCGTCACCGGTTTCGACAGATCGACGAACTGGCGCGCGGCGGCGGCGCCGCCGGGCCCGTGCTCGGTCGTCGGATCGAGCGGGACCGGCCGGACGATCCGCAGCCGGATCTCGTTCTTTGTGCCGTACCCGTTGGTGAGATTCCTCGCGTTGGACCCGTCGAGCGGCACCTCCCACAAGTCGTAGCGATGGAGCGCGACGACGCTCCGGCCGTCCTTGGTATAGCCGCCGAGGCCGTACGAGGGCTTCGGCCCTGGATGATCGTCTTCCATATCGACGAAACTCGGCGCCGTGGAACCGCCGAGGATGCGCGAACTCCCGGCGTCCAGGTCGAACGCGCCGATCTTGTTGTCCTTCCAGTACACGAACTGCCTGCCCGAGGGCGAAATCCCGAGGCCGTTCGGGTTCATCAGCTTCTTGAACATCAGCGTGCGCTCGCCGGTCGTCGTGTCCACGCGGTACACGTCGGCCTCGGGCCGGCCGTAGTCCTTGACGTACCCGCGGTTGTCGCGGCCGACGGCCCACTTGCCGGTCACCGCGATGTCGATGTCGCGCATGGTTTCGTCGGCCAGCGTGATGAACCTGCCGCCGGCGACGTTGAAGCCGGACCGGAACGTGAAGTTGCGGTCCTGTTCCTGCCGGATCATCTGCATCGACTGGATGCGCTCGTCGATCGTGTTCCACACGTCCACATCGGCGACTTCGTCGGTGTTCGGCCGGCGCGCCGTGCCCGGTGCGGCCACCTGCTTCTTGATGCCGAAGTAGACGCGCTGGTTGTCGTCGCTCCACGAGATCGCCGCGCGGTCGCTCACGACCCATCCCTTCGGGAACCTGTCCGACTTTGCCGGATCCAGCACCACAGGCGCGAGCGCCGGCGCGGACGGTGTGACGAGCGACGCGATGTTCGTGTACACGACGAGCACGTTCTCCCGCTCGCGCATCTTCTCCACTTCGGCGCCCTTCAGCACCGCCACCGACGTGCCGTCTTCGTTCCACGTCATGCGGTTGTAGGTCTTCGCGTCGTTTTCGAGGGGATTCACCCGGCCGTTGGCGAGGTCGAAGACAAAGAGGCCGTTGCCATCCCTGGGCGCCGCATCGACGGTGTACGCCAGAAACTCGCCCGATCGATTGAACGCGACGTCGCCGACGCTCCCGAGCAGCTGGTCGCGGCCCGTGGCGAGGTTATGAATGATGTGGTCCACGCCGCGCGGCCCGGCCGGCGCGCCCTCGCTCGCCGCGCC
>CAZJTG010000168.1:0-8830 GCA_964548865.1 uncultured Solibacteraceae bacterium | reverse complement strand
ATGATGTTCACCGACAGCTGGGCCAGCCGGTACACGTTGGCCTCGCGGGCGCGGTAGTCGCCGCCCTTGATCGTGTCGTAGAACAGGCGCTGGATGCTGTCGCCGTCGTTCTGATAGTTCTTGGCCGCATTGATCCCGCCCTGCGCAGCGATGCTGTGCGCCCGCCGAGGGCTGTCGTGGATGCAGAAGCTCAGGACCCGGTAACCCAGCTCCCCGAGCGACGAGGCTGCCGACGCGCCGGCCAGGCCCGTGCCGACGACGATGACCGAGTGGCGGCGGCGGTTGGCTGGATTGACCAGCTTCGACTCGAAGCGATGACGGTCCCACTTGTCGGCGAGGGGGCCTGAGGGGATCCTCGGGTCGAGCGTCATGGCAGGCCCGCTCCCCCCGGCGTCACGAACAAATAAATGTAGACGGGGATGAGCAGAAACCCCCCGCCAACGGCCAGGGCCAACAGCATTCCGACCGTCAGGAACGCGCGCGTCCAGCGCGCCGGAATCAGCCCCAGCGACTGCAGGCTGCTCGAGACCCCATGGCGCAGGTGCATGCCGATGACGGCCATCGCGAGGACGTAGTAGATGACGTAGCCGGGGTGCTGGAAGACCTCGATCAAGAGCCGGTAGAGGTCGCGGACGCCGGCCTCGGCGGAGGCGTAGTCAGGGCCGTACTTGAACGTTACGAGGTGCAGGGGAACGAACACGAGCGTGATCACGCCCGACAGGATCATCGTGGTCGATGCCCACGTCTTGCGGCTCGATCCTCCGGCCCACGATTTCGTCTCGTACGGCACCGGTCGGGCTTTCCGGTTGCCCAGGAAGCTGGCCATCGCCTTGATGGCGTGGAGCAGGAACACAGCGAGGAGACCCAGTTCGGCCGGCACCACCAGCGGGTTCGAGATGAGGGCGTGGGCGTAGGCGTTGTATTTCTCGGCGCCCCAGAACAGCAACAGGTTGCCGGCGAGGTGCACGATCAGGAACGCGACCAGGGTCAGGCCTGTGAGCGCGATGAGCAGCTTCGTCCCGACGGAACTCGTGAACAACTGTCGCGCCCGCAACACTGACTCCAACTGGTGATCTTATACCCTGTCAGTCATGTAGGGCCACGTAGAACGCCCCAATCCACTCCATGGCCCTACATGATCGACAAGGTGAATGTAATAAGATCCTCCCCCGCATGAAGATTCACGAGTACCAGGGCAAGGACATTCTGAGGAAGTACGGCGTGGCCGTGCCTCGGGGCGAAGTGGCGCTTACCGCCGATGACGCGAAAGCCGTGGCCGGACGGCTGGGCGGATCGGTCACGGTCGTCAAGGCGCAGATTCACGCGGGCGGTCGCGGCAAGGGCGGCGGCGTGAAGGTCGTGAAGAGCGCCGATGAGGCGCGCGATGCCGCGGCCCGAATGCTCGGGATGAACCTCGTGACGTACCAGACCGGGCCCGACGGCAGCATCGTCAAGCGCGTGCTGGTCGAAGAGGGGCTTCAGATCGCCCGCGAGCTGTACCTCGGCATCGTCATCGACCGTTCGACGCAGAAGCCGGTGGTGATGGCCAGTCAGGATGGCGGCGTGGAGATCGAGAAGGTCGCCCACGAGACGCCCGAGCGGATCCACAAGGCGTTCGTGGATCCCGCGCTCGGACTGCAGCCGTACCAGGCGCGCCAGCTGGCGTTCGCGCTCGGTCTGGCCGGCGATCAGGTCGGCAAGGGCGTCAGGATGATGATGGCGCTCTACCAGGCTTTCGTCACCACGGACGCGTCGCTGCTCGAGATCAATCCCCTCATCGTGACCGGAGCCGGTGACCTCATCGCGCTCGATGCGAAACTGAACTTCGACGACAACGCGCTCTATCGTCATCCGGACCTCAAGGAACTGCGCGACCTCGACGAGGAGGCGCCGCTCGAAGTCGAGGCGTCGAAGTACTCGCTGAACTACATCAAGCTCGACGGCACGATTGGCTGCATGGTGAACGGCGCCGGCCTGGCGATGGCCACGATGGACATCATCAAGCTGGCGGGAGGGGAGCCGGCCAACTTCCTGGACGTCGGCGGTGGCGCCAGCGCCGAGCAGATCAAGAACGCCTTTCGTATCCTCATGTCGGACGAGAGCGTGAAGGCCGTGCTCATCAACATTTTCGGCGGCATCCTCAGGTGCGACGTGCTCGCGCAGGGGGTGATCGCCGCCGTGACCGACCTCGGTGTCCGGGTGCCGATCGTCATTCGGATGGAAGGCACGAACGTCGAACTCGGCAAGCAGATGCTGAAAGACAGCGGGCTCAATTTCACCACCGCGGATTCGATGGGCGAGGCGGCCGACAAAGTGGTCGCGCTCGCGAAGCCCCGAGCGTAGCGAGGGGGCTGAGGCCGTGACAAGCGCGTGGGGGTGGGGCCCCACGCGAACTAGAGGATTAGATGGCCGTTCTGATCGATCGAAATACACGCCTGCTGGTCCAGGGCCTGACCGGCCGCGAGGGGACGTTTCACGCAAAGGCCGCGCAGGCATACGGCACAAACGTTGTCGGTGGGGTCACGCCCGGCAAGGGCGGCACCACCCACGAGGGCTGGCCGGTGTTCAACACGGTTGACGACGCCGTCCGCGCGACGGGCGCCAATGCCAGCGTCATCTTTGTGCCGCCGGCGGGCGGTGGCGACGCGGTGATGGAGGCAGCCGACGCGGGCCTGCCACTGGCGGTCTGCATCACCGAGGGCATCCCCGTGGTGGACATGATGCGGGCGATGACCGTCGTGCGCCGGCGCGGCATGCGCCTCGTGGGCCCAAATTGTCCGGGGGTCATCACGGCCGGCCAGGCCAAGGCCGGCATCATCCCCGGGCATATCTGCAAGCCCGGCCGGGTCGGCATCGTGTCCAAGAGCGGCACCCTCACCTACGAGGCCATCCACCAGCTGACGGCCCTGGGCCTGGGACAGACGACGTGCATCGGCATCGGTGGCGACCCGCTGATCGGGACGTCATTCATTGACGCCCTCACGCTCTTTTCCGCGGATCCCGAGACCGAGGCCGTCGTGCTCATCGGTGAAATCGGCGGCAGCGCCGAGGAAGAGGCGGCCTCGTTCATCAAGACGTCCTTCCGGAAGCCGGTGGTGGGGTTTATTGCCGGTCAGACGGCGCCGCCCGGTCGCCGAATGGGCCATGCGGGCGCCATCATCGCGGGCGGGAAGGGCACCGCGGCCGAGAAGATGCATGCGCTCAGCGAGGCCGGCGTGCATGTCGTGAAGAGCCCCGCCGATATGGGGCGCGCGCTGGTTGATGCGCTCGGAAAAGGCTGAGCAGAATATACTTTTCAGGATGAGTTCACCGTCACCCAGCGCCGCAGAGGCGGAGGTCGCTCCACGCACCCCCGTCGTCAACGATTTCACGCTCCAGGTCGCGACCGTCAACGGATCCGGCAGCCAGACCGCCAACCTGGTGTTGCTGCGCGCGATCTTCCAGATGGGCGTCCCGGTGTCCGGAAAGAACCTGTTTCCGTCGAACATCGCCGGCCTGCCGACCTGGTTCTCCATCCGCGCGAACCACCGCGGCTACGTCAGCCGTAAGCGTGAAGTGGACTTCCTGGTCGCCATGAATCCCGAAACGGCGAAGGAAGACGTGATGTCGCTCGATCCGGGGCGCGCGGTGGTGTATGACGAACCGCTCAACCTGAAGAGCCTGCGCGACGACCTCATCTTCTATCCGGTGCCGTTCGACAAGATCGTGGCCGGGGTGTGCACCGACGCCAAGCTGCGGCGTCTCGTGCGCAACATGATCTACGACGGCGTGCTGTCGCATCTGCTCGGCGTCGAGTTCGCGCAGATGGAGAAGGCGCTGTCCAAGCAGCTCGGCAAGAAGCCGAAGGCCATGCAGCTCAACCTCGGCGCGCTCGAGGCCGGCAAGAAGTACGCGGAGGAGCACCTGCAGGTTCGCCATCCGTACCGTGTCGCGCCGATGAACAAGACGGACGGGCAGATTCTGATTGAAGGCAATCAGGCCGCCGCCATGGGCTGCATGTTTGCCGGCGTCACGGTCGTCGCCTGGTATCCCATTACACCTTCGTCGTCCCTGCCGGAAGCCCTGATTGGCTACATGCGTAAGTACCGCATGGACAAGACGACCGGCAAGGCCACGTTCGCGATCGTGCAGGCCGAGGACGAGATCGCCGCGATCGGGATGGTCATCGGCGCCGGCTGGGCGGGCGCCAGGTCGATGACGTCTACCTCGGGCCCGGGCGTCAGCCTGATGTCGGAGTTCGCCGGCCTGTCCTACTACGCCGAAGTGCCGGCGGTCGTCTTCGACATTCAGCGCGTGGGACCGTCCACCGGCCTGCCGACGCGGACGGCGCAGGGAGACATTCTCTCGACGGCCGTGAACTCACACGGCGACACGCGCCACGTGATGCTGCTGCCGTCGTCGATGGAAGAGTGCTTCACGATGGCGATGGAGTCGTTCGACCTGGCCGAGCGGCTGCAGACGATCGTGTACGTGATGAGCGACCTCGATCTTGGCATGAACACGTGGATGGCCGAGCCGTTCGCGTACCCGGACAAGCCGCTCGATCGCGGCAAGGTGCTCGACGAGGCGAAGGTCAAGGAATTGGGCGCCTCGTGGGGCCGCTACAAGGACGTGGACGGCGACGCGATTCCCTACCGGACGCTGCCGGGCACGCCGATGCCGGCGTATTTCACGCGCGGTTCCGGACACAACGCGATGGCGCAGTATTCCGAGCGCGCGGACGACTACGTGCAGAACCTCGATCGGCTGGCCAAGAAGTTCGAGACGGCCCGGACGCTCGTGCCGCCGGCGGTGCTCGAGACGGACGATGAGGCCACCATCGGCGTGATCGCTTACGGATCGAGTCACTGGGCCGTCGAGGAGGCCCGCGACCAGCTGCGCGAGGAGGCCGGCATCAAGACGGCCTACCTGCGCCTGCGCGCGTATCCGTTTGGTCCCGAGGTGGAGGCGTTCGTGCGGAAGTTCGACCGCGTGTACGTGGTCGAGCAGAATCGGGATGCCCAGATGCTGAGCCTCCTGAGACTCGATCTCGATCCGTCGCTCGCGGCCAGGATGCGGAGCGTGCTGCACTACAGCGGCTTGCCCATCGACGCTCGCAGCGTGTCCGATTCCGTTCGCGCACAGGAACAGGTGCAGTAATGAGCGACACAACGACCCCGACGCCAGTCCCGCCGAAGAAGACGAACCGGCTCGGCCTCGAGCTGGCTCAGTATCGCGGCAGCAAGACCACGCTCTGCGCCGGCTGCGGGCACAACGCGATTTCGGAGCGCATCATCGACGCGTTCTACGAAATGGGCGTCGACCAGAAGCGGGTCATGAAGTTCTCGGGCATCGGCTGTTCCAGCAAGAGCCCGGCCTACTTCCTCAATCCGTCGCACGGGTTCAACTCGGTGCACGGGCGCATGCCGTCGGTCGCGACCGGCGCCATGCTCGCCAACGCGTCGATGCTGGGCATCGGCGTGAGCGGCGACGGCGACACGGGCGCGATCGGCGTCGGCCAGTTCGTGCACCTCATGCGCCGGAACCTGCCGCTCATCTACATCATCGAGGACAACGGCTGCTACGGACTGACCAAGGGGCAGTTCTCGCCGACCGCCGACATGGGGTCGAAGGCGAAGAACGGCGTCGTGAACGATCTGCCGCCGATTGACACGTGCGCGCTGGCCATCGAACTCGGCGCGTCGTTCGTGGCCCGCTCGTTCTCCGGTGACAAGAAGCAGCTGCTGTCGATCCTCAAGGCGGCCATCGCGCATCGCGGCACCTGCATGATCGATGTGATCTCGCCCTGCGTGACGTTCAACGATCACGAGGGATCCACCAAGAGCTATGCCTACGTGAAGGATCACGACGAGGTGCTCGGCGAGATCAGCTTCGTGCCGTTCTTCGAGGACATCTCGGTGGATTACGAGCCGGGGTCGACGACCCAGGTGAAGATGCACGACGGGTCGCACCTCTATCTGAAGAAGCTGGCGGAGGATTACAACCCGTCCGACAAGATGACGGCGCTTCGCACGCTGCACGAGACGGCGCGGCGCGGCGAGTTCGCGACGGGCATGATCTACATCGACCCGGACCAGGACAACTTCGTGGACCTGATGAACCTGGTCGAGACGCCGCTGGCGTTTCTTCCGGAGACCGAGACCCGTCCCGGCAGGCACGCCCTCGACGAGTTGATGGACGCCCTCCGCTAGCGGTTCGGCGGATCCCGTTGTATTTTGGTAGCACAGCGCTTGTGCTGACACAGGAGGTCTTTCCGTGAAGATGTTCGTACGAACGGTGATCGCCGCTGCGGCGGTATTGGCGTGTGCCACCCCGGCAGCGGCCCAGGGTGACAAGAAGCTGGATTTGCGCGTCCAGTTCGGTGGCGTGTTCCTCGGCGGCGGGTCGGGGTTCATCGTCGGTGGCGGAGTGGCCGCCCGGCCATTCACCAACCAGCAGATTGAAACGAACGCGGACTTGTCTCTGCTCCGCTTCGAGGGCTACAACGGCTTCCTTCTGTCGGGCAACGTGCTCTATTACTTCACGACGAACGAGCCCAACTTCAAGCCGTTCGCCGGGGGCGGTCTCGGCATCAGGAACTTCGCCGGTCACACGGAAGCCCGGCTGCAGGTCGGCGGTGGACTCGAGTTCAACGCGAACTCGCGAAACCCGATTCGGCCCGAGCTGCGTTTCATCTTCACCGACCACGACACCACGACGATCATCCTGGTGAGCATCGGGGTCGGCAGGCGGTAGTAGTAAGATCGTCCGGATATGACTGAGCGCACGTTCGCAATCATCAAGCCGGACGCCGTCAAGGCTCGACAGGCCGGGCGCATTCTCGCGCGCATCGAAGAGGCGGGCTTTACCGTCCGCGGGATGCGCCTGGCTCACCTCTCGCAGCGGGAAGCCGAGGGCTTCTACGCGGTTCACAAGGAGCGCCCGTTCTTCGGGGAGCTGACGGCGTTCATGTCGTCGGGACCGTGCGTGCTGCTGTGCCTCGAAGCGCCGGACGCCATCAGGAAATGGCGCGACACCATGGGGCCCACCGATCCCGCCAAGGCCGCGCCCGGCACGCTGCGCCGCGACTTCGGGACGTCGATCGGCAACAACGCGACGCACGGCTCCGACGCGCCGGAGACCGCGGCCTTCGAACTCGGCTACTTCTTCAGGGGCATCGAGCTGTAGACCGGGCCTATGTCGATCAAGTCCGATCGCTGGATTCGGGAGATGTCCCTGAAACACGGGATGATCGAGCCCTTCGTGGACTCGCAGGTGAGCGCCGGCGTCGTGTCGTTCGGACTCTCGTCCTACGGCTACGACATCAGGGTTGCCGACGAGTTCAAGGTGTTCACGAACATCAACAGCACCGTGATCGATCCGAAGAACTTCGACCCACGGTCGTTCGTGGACATCAAGTCGGACGTCTGCATCGTGCCGCCGAACTCGTTCGCCCTGGCGCGGACGATCGAGTACTTCCGGATCCCGCGCGACGTGCTGACGGTGTGCCTGGGCAAGTCCACGTACGCCCGCTGCGGCATCATCGTGAACGTCACGCCGTTCGAACCCGAGTGGGAAGGGTATGTGACGCTCGAGATCTCGAACACGACGCCGTTGCCAGCGAAAATCTACGCCAACGAAGGCCTGGCCCAGGTGCTGTTCTTCCAGAGTGACGAGCCGTGCGAGCGGTCGTACGCGGACAAGAAGGGCAAGTATCAGGGCCAGCGCGGCGTGACCCTGCCTAAAATCTAGCGGATCCGGCGCAGTACCGCGAGCCGGTGCACGGCCGCGAGCGCCGTCGAGACGAGCGCGCCGTTTGAATCGGTGGCGGAGTTGATCGGGACCCAGAGCGTTTCCCCCTCGCGCCTCGACAACACGTTCTTCGTCACCAGCGCACGCATCAGCCAGACGGCGGCGCGCACCGTGCCGCATTCGAATCCAATCCACTCGGCTCCCGATGTGAGCGGCGCCGGCGTAAGGCCGGTGAGCCGCTCGATCTGCTGAGTCAGCGGCGCCAGGTCTCGCTTGGCCCCTGCCGAGTCATCCTGATCGAAGGGCGGTGCGACGAGCGGCGTCGCACGCGCCATCTCCCCGAAGAGACTCGCGATCGCCCGCTGCTGAGATCGCGGCATGTGCTCGAGCCAGTAGTGCGACGTCTTGGCGATGACCGTGATGACGTTCTTGATTTCCCTCTCGAGCCGGAATTCAGGCGATGCCGGCAGATCGAGCGCGCGGCCCTCGGCCCGGGCGGCCACGTTCTCCATCACGATCGCCCGAAGCAGCCAGGCGGCCATCGTGTCCGAATAGCACTCCACTCGAACCCAGCCGGCGCGAGGCGCCGGTTCGCACGGCATCGAGGTGGCAAGCTCGATGCCGCGGCAGAGTTCCGCTACGACGGCAGCGTACGCGGCGTCGCTTGCCGGGCTTCCGTCGGAGGTCTTCGGCCCGAGCAGTCGCCCCTTATGCGGTGGACCGCCGGCCATGGCCAGGTCGCAGAAGCTGCCCCAGATCTCGTTCCAGGCCACCTGTCCTGCCGCGTCGTACTTGAGTGCCGCGGAGCCCATGGGAACCGGGGTCAGCTGTTCGTATGCCTCCTCATAGGTTTCCGGCAGGAGGACGAGCAGCCGGCTGTCGAGCTCGTCCAGGGCGAGCCGATCCTCATGAGTCACGGCAGCATCGTACCCCCCCGACGCCACCGAGATATCTTCCGACCCAGAGGGGGTCTGCGGCGGCGCTGGCCGCGTGCCGTGTTAGGATAGGTGTTCGTTCGCCGCAGCTACGTCGTGAGCGGCTGTCGCGGGGTGGAGCAGTCCGGTAGCTCGTTGGGCTCATAACCCAAAGGTCGCGGGTT
>CAZJTG010000167.1:0-8872 GCA_964548865.1 uncultured Solibacteraceae bacterium | reverse complement strand
CGGCGTCGCGGCCCTTGAACAGGAAACCCTCGATTTCGTTCGCCGCGTTGAACACCGAGCCGTCCTTGGCGAACTTCTTCTCGGTGAACGCCTTCAGCTTGGCGCGCATGTCCGCGACGTACGCCGAGCCGTCCTTCTCGAGCACGTCGGCGAAGACGAGCACCTTGCCCGGCCCGAAGACGTCGGACGGCAGCCAGTACATCGCCGGCCAGTCGATGCCGAGCCGGAGGTCCGATTCGGCCTGCTGCGAGAAGCCGCGAATCGACGATCCGTCGAACGTCAGGTTGTCCGCGGATTTCAGGAGGAACTTCTTGTCGTAATCCAGCATGTGCATCCGGCCTTCGAGGTCGGAAAAGCAGACCGTGACGGCCTTGATGCGCTTTTCGTCCGCGAGCCACTTCGAGTGTTTCTCGCGGAGCTTGTGCGCGGGCGTGCGATTGAGCCGGGCCTCCTTCGTGGCCAGGTTCATCTCTTCGAGCTTGTCGTAGGGGATTTCGAGAAAGTCGCGAAGGGGCGTGGACATGTCGGTAACGTCTCCTGGGAATAAAGACAACGATTTATATCACAACATAGATGTCTTGAAGTACTAAAACGTTGTTTCTTATCACTAATCGTGCTGTATTTAGCCAAACAGGCGTTGTCGGATGTTGTTTCCGGGCAGGTGCTAGGATTTGGTTCCGTTTCTGGAGGATTCAAAGATGAACTTGTCCGATTCGTTCCGTCCGTCCCGCGCCTGGCGTCTTGCCGCCGCCGCGGTGCTCCTGACCGCCGCCTGCGCGGAACCGGCGCCGCCGCCCCCCCCGCCTCCGCCGCCGGCGGCGACCGCCGAGGCGCGCGTCGAGATGTACAAACAGTGCTGGGATCAGTTCAACAACAAGGCCTGGGACCAGTTCCAGAACTGCTACACCGAGAACGCCGTGTCGGAGTCCATCGGCAGCACGCCGCCGAGCGTGACCGGCCGCGCCGCCATCGTGGAACGCGACAAGGTGGTAGCGTCGGCGTTCCCGGATCGCCGCGGTGAGGTGCGCTTGATCCTGGCCAACGGCGATCGGCTCGCCAGCGCCGCGCTCTACACCGGCACGAACACCGGTGAGATGCCGGGTCCGGACGGCAAGCCGATGAAGCCCACCGGCAAGGCCATCGGGTTGCTCATCGGCCACGTCCTCGATCTCAACGCGGCAGGCACCCACGGATCGCGCGACGCGGGGTACGTGGAAGAGGCCACGATGATGGCGCAGCTCGGCCTCAACCCGGCGCCGATGCGCAAGGCCGAGAAAGCCACCGGCGCCGCACCGGTCGTGGTGATTGCCAGGAACGATGCGACGGAGCAGACGAACCTGGCGTCCGCGCGTGCCATCTTCGACGCGTTCAACAAACACGACCTCAAGGCGATGGAGGCGGCCACCCCGGACAACTACAAGCTCATCGAGATTGGCCAGCCCAAGGACTTGAACAAGAAGGAAGCGATGGCCAGCATGGCGGAGATGCTTGCCGGGTTCTCGGATCTGGCGGTCACGACTCCAACCATGTGGGCCGCGGGCGACTACGTCGTCGTGGAGGGAACGCTCACCGGCACGAACACCGGCGATCTGAAATCAATGGGCGTGAAGAAGACCGGCAAGAAGGTCTCGGTCCGTTTCCTCGAGATCCTGCGTTTCGAGAACGGCAAGTGCGTCGAGGACATGCTGTTCTACAACGGCGCCGCGTTTGCGGCCCAGCTCGGTCTGCAATAGCGGCCCCTACCGGATTCTCGGATCGAGACGACGCGCGGCATCTAACGCACGCCGCGCGTCGTCCGTTCTCCCCGCCGCGGCGAGCGCGGTACCCAGATTGAAGTGGGCTTCGGCTGAGTCGGGCTGCAGCCCGACCGATGTCCTGAACGCATCGATTGCGCCGTCGATCTGGCCCGCGTCGGCCAGCGCGATGCCGAGGTTGTTCCAGGCCGGCGCGAACGCCGGATTGAGCCGTACCGCTTCGCGAAACGCGCCGATGGCGTCGCCGGCGTGGCCGAGGCCGGCCAGTGCGAGGCCGAGATTGTTGTGCGCCTCGACGAAGCGCGGGCGGGATGCCAGCGCCGCCCGAAGTTCGGCGGCCGCCTGCGCGTGATCGCCACGCTCCGACAGCAGCGCGCCGAGGTAGTTGCGGGCGTTGGCATAGCCCGGCTCAATCGCGATCGCGGTGCGATACTCCGCAATCGCGCGGTCAGGCTGACCGGCCTCCGCCAGAGCGAATCCCAGGTTCGTATGCGCGCGGAAGTTGCCCTGCGTCACGGCGACGGCGTGTTGCCAAAGCGCAATGCTGTCGCGCCATGCCTCGGTCTGCCGCGACGACAGCAGCGTGAGCACCGCCAGCACGGCAGCCGCCACGGCCGCGGCGGCGCGTCCGCGCGCTCTCGACGCCGACGCCAGTTCGGCCAGGCCCCAGGCCACGATGACGAACAGGCCGATGGCGGGGAGGTACATGTAGCGGTCCGCGCGCGGCTGGCTGCCCACCTGAACGATCCCGATGACCGGCACGAGCGTCACGAGAAACCAGAGCCAGCCGGCGGTCACCCACGGCCGGCGCCTGCGGGCGAGGACGGCGCCGCCTGTCAGGGCGATCAGTACAGCCGCCGCGCCGGCGCTCTCCCAGAAGGGAATCGACGCCGGGTATGGATACAGCACAGCAAGATTGGCCGGCCACATCGTCTTGACGACGTACGTCAGATAGGCGACTGGCACGTTGGCGAGTCGCAGCGCCCAGGGAAACGCCTCGGCCGATTGCACGGCGCCGCTCGCGCTCTGGGCCAGGTACGTGATGCCGGCTGCGACGATCGCGATGCCGAACAACGGCACTTTTTCGCGGAACAGTTGGCCCAGGCTCAGGCTCCCTCGGGCATCGATGGTGTGTGGCCGTGCGTCGGCCGGGGCGTGAGTCCCAGCAACACGCCTGAACGGCCAGACATCCAGCAGCAACAGGACCCCCGGCAGCGTCACCGCCATCGGTTTCGACATGACCGCCAGCGCGAAGCACAGCATCACGGTCGCGTAGCGCGCGCGCGACGGCGCGTCGACGTATCTGGCGTACGACGCCAGCGTCAGCATCCAGAAGAACGCGCAGAGCACGTCCTTGCGTTCCGCCACCCATGCGACGGACTCGACGTGCAGGGGATGCACGGCGAACAGCGCGGCCACGAGAAACGCCGGGCCCATACGCGCCGTGCGCCGGAAGAAGAAGTGAAAGACGAGCAGGCTCGTCGCCAGATGGAGCCCGGCGTTCACCAGGGCGTGCGCGCCGGCATGCATGCCGAACGCCTCGACGTCGGCCATGTGTGACAGCCACGTGACCGGGTGCCAGTTACCGGCGTGCGAGGACACGAACGCCCAGCGCACACCTTCCCACGTCAGGCCACGACGGACCGATTCGTTCTCGACGACATAGTCCGCATCGTCGAACAGGAGGAACGCATGGTCGTGGACACCGGCAAACGCGGCGGCGACGAGGATCGCGAGTGCAACGCCGCCGAGCCACAGGCGTAATCTGTGGTGTATGACCAACGGCCCTGAGTCTACGGCAGTTCCAGAGTAGGATTGATTTCAATGAAATTCCGAGATTTCTCGATGATTCTCGCGATCGCGTGCATGGCCGGCGCCGTCTCGGCGTCCGGCCGTCAGGCCGGCCGAACGGGTGAGACTCCGGCCGCCACCGTGGACTTCTTCGCGGTCACGAGGAACGGCCAGCCTGTCACCGATCTGAAGCTCGATGAGGTCACGCTCCGCGTGGACGGCAGGGTGCGCCCGATCAAGTCGCTCGAGTTCGTGAAGTATGCCAGCGCGGGCGGGGCGTCGGGCGTCGCGCCGGCGTTTGCCACGAACGCCGTGGACAACCCGCGTGCGATCCTTCTGGTAGTTGACGACGAGTCGATGCCGATCGGGCAGGAGAAAAAACTCCGAGAGGTGTTGAGCCAGTTCGTCACCGACCTGCCGGCGGGCGACCGCGTAGCGCTCGTGACCGTGCCGAACGGCGGGATCAAGGTTGATCTAACGACCGATCGCGATCGCCTCAGGCGGGGCATCGCGACCATCACGCCGATTAGTTCGGTGATGAACCCGTCGTGCCGCGCGATCACCACGCTCGGCACGTTGCGGACGACGTTCGAAACCGTCGCGCGCGTCTCGAGCGGCCAGCCCGTCCTCGTCGCGTTCTTCTCCGCGTCGATGGAGGGACCGAGCCAGATGGAGCAGGCGCGGATTCCGAGCGCCGGTAGCGGTGCCGGCGGACTGTCCACCGCCGGCGGTGTCTGCTATCTGCAGGCCCAGGATTTCAAGCAGGTTGGGGAGGCCGCGGCGGAGGCCCGCGTGCAGCTGTACGTTGTGCATCCCGACTACAGTCCGGCCGCGGCCGGACCGGGCATCGAGAATCTGCGCGGCGTCACCGGCGCGCCCCTCTTCCATCTTTCCGGGACAGGGCCGGAAGCCGGCCTGACGAGGATCGTGCGGGAAACGCCGGGCTACTACCTGGCTACGTTCGATACGGAGTCCGGCGAGCGGCTCGACTCTACTCACCTCCTCAGCGTCCGTACCACCAGGCGGGACATCGATCTTCGGACGCGTCCCACCCTGTCGTACAACCGGACGCGCCCCGCGACAGAGGCCGCGCCGACCTTTTCGACCGCCTTTGATGTCGTGAAAAGCGGCCGGGCCTTTCGCGAGGTCCCACTTCGGGTCGCGACCTCGGCGACCCGGGGTGCCGGCGGCGCGCTGAACGTCGTTACGATTTTCGAACCAGCGAACCCGTCCACGTCGCTCGCGAGCGCGTCTGCGGCGTTGTTCGACGATCAGGGCCGTGGGGTGGCGTACTGGAACGGTACGTCTACCGACATGCCGGCCTGGCCAACGGCCGTGGGCATGGCCGCACCTGGCGGCCGTTACCGGCTCCGCGTCGCCGCCATCGACAGCACCGGCAGGTACGGGGTCGTGGACTCGGTCGTGACGGCCGAGTTGGTGCCGGCCGGGCCGTTGCAGCTCGGGGGTCTGTCCCTCGGTGTGTCCAGGTCGGGCGGATTCCAGCCGCGTCTCCAGTTTTCGACCGAGGCCTCCGCCCTCGCGCACGTCGAGATCTACGGTGGCGCGGCCGGCATGCCGCTCAGCGTCGTGTTCGAGGTCTCGGAGACGACCGACGGCCCACCCCTCTTCAGAGTCCCAGGCGTCCTGTCGGCCACTGCCGAAGAGGGCCGATTCTCCACGACAGGCACTATTACCGTAGGGGTTCTCCCGCCCGGTGACTATGTGATTCGCGCCATTATCGGCATTCAGGGCCAGCCGGCCGGCCGAGTCCTGCGCACTCTCCGAAAAATTGGATAGTCGGGCCCTGAGTGGTTTCCAACCCCCTCTCCGCCCTACAATAGCCAGCTAGATCCGACCGCGCTTCCCCGTAACCCTGTGGCCTTTGAGGGGAGGGTACGGCCGGGTCCCATTGGAGGAATGAATGGCAAGACGAGCATGGAGTGCCGTGCTTGCGTGCGCGCTGGTGTGGGCCGTTGCGGCGACCCCGGCGTTTGCGCAAGGCGGCTCGCAGACCGCCACGCTTTCGGGCGTGGTGACCGACAGAGACGGCGGCGTGATACCTGGCGCGACGGTGACGGTGAAGAACCCCGCTACCGGCGAAACACTGAACGGCGTGACCAACGCGAACGGCGGTTACTCGTTTCCTGGACTGGCGCCCGGCGCCTACAAAGTCACGATCAGCCTTACCGGCTTCAAGACGGCGGAGATTGATGTCCGCCTGCAGACCGGTTCGACGAACAGCATTTCGACCAGGCTCGAGGTCGGAACGATTTCTGAAGTTGTCACCGTCACGGCTGGCACGGACCTCGTCCGTACGCAGACGCCGACCGTGACCTCGACCATCAACGCCGACTTCATTCAGACGCTGCCCCGCAGCGACCGCACCGCGCTGAACTTCCTGATCTTCATGCCGGGCGTCACGACGATCGGCGGCGCCGGCAGCGCGCGTGGTTCCACGATCAGCGGCCTGCCGCAGAACACGATTAACATCACGATCGACGGCGTTTCGAACAGCAACCTGCTGCAGTCGGGCGACGGCTTCTTCACGCTGGTGGGCACGCGCCTCGACGCGGTCGAGGAAGTCTCGATGACCTCCGCCACGGCCGGCGCGGATGCCACGGGCCAGGGTGCCGTGCAGATTCGCTTCCAGACGCGCTCGGGCACGAACAAGTTCGAGACGAGCCTGTATTCGTACAACCAGCACAAGAACTTCAACTCAAACGCGTTCTTCACGCGGCTGGCCGGCCTGCCGAAACCGGCAAACACCAACTTCATCTACGGAGGCCGCGTGGGCGGCCCGATCATCCTGCCGGGCCTGTTCGACGGCCGTGGCAAGGCGTTCTTCTTCTTCAACCAGGAAGAGGTCTACGCACCAGCTCAGACGCAGCGCAACCGAACGCTGATCCGCGCGTCGGCGCTGGCCGGCAATTTCACCTACAACCTCGCGTCCCCGACGACGGTCAACGTGCTGGCCCTCGCGGCGGCCAATGGTCAGCTTGCGACACACGATCCGACCGTCAAGGCCCTGCTCGAGGCGATGCGGACGGCGGCAGGCACGACGGGCACGGTCACTGAAATCGCGAGCAGCCCGAACACCGGCACGTTCGCGTGGTTCGTGGATCGCAAGTCGTACCGGCACGCACCGACGACCAACCTGACGTTCAACCTCACCCCAAAGCACCGGCTGCAGGGTTCGTACTACTGGCAGCGCTTCAACGACACGCCGGACACGCTGAACTCGGCCGATCCGTCCTACCCGGGCTTCCCGCATTTTGCGAACCAGAGTTCCTTCCGGACGACGGCGTCCATGACGCTGCGCTCGACGCTCAGTTCGTCGATGGTCAACGAGGTGCGTGGCGGCTGGCAGTGGTCTCCCGTCGCCTTCTTCATCAACGAGACGCCTGGGATGTTCGCCAACCAGGGCGGCTACAACCTGAACCTGGGTTTCGGCCTGACCAACGCGGCGTGGGGTCCCTTCGCCAACGCGCCTCAGGAGCGGAATACCTGGAACTGGACGGTCGCTGACTCGTTCAACTGGCTCAAGGGCGCGCACAGCCTGACGTTCGGCGGCGATTTCACCCGAGTTATCAACTGGATTGACGACTGGAACAACGTCCCGAATGTGAACCTCGGGTTCAACACGACGTTCGACCCGGCCGAATCGATATTCGCGAACGCGGCGAACTTTCCCGGCTCGTCCACGACCGACCGGACCAACGCGCGCGCGCTGTACGCGTTGCTCACGGGCCGCGTCGCGTCGATCCCTGGAACGGCGCGGCTCGATGAGGCGGGCACGCAGTACGTGTACAACGGCCACATCATCCGCAGGCAGCGGCAGGACGAGTACTCGTTCTTCGCGCAGGATCAGTGGCGGTGGAAGCCGACGGTGACGTTCACCGCGGGCCTCCGCTACGAGTTGCAGTACGCGATCGTGCCGACCAACGGCATCGCGACCAAGACCGGTATCGATGACGTCTGCGGCCCGTCCGGCCGCGGTGCGGGCACGGGCGGCCGCTTCTGCAACCTGTTCAAGCCGGGCACGCTCGGCAATCCCGGCATCGTTCCCCAGTTCGTGGCTTACACGGCCAACGATCCCGGCTACAACATCGACTACGACAACTGGGCGCCGAACGTCGGCATCTCGTGGCGGCCGAACGTCCAGAGCGGGATCCTGCGAACGATTCTCGGCGACCCCGAGACGGCGACGGTGAGCTCCGGTTTCTCGCGCAGCTACATCAAGGAACGCTTCGATCGGTTCACGGCGGTCTTCAACGGGAACCCTGGCGGCACGCGCGACGCCACGCGCAGCACCGCCTCGACCGCGTTCCCCCTGGTCCCCGCCGGCGAGTCATGGCCGATCCTGTTCCGTGAGACCGGCCGCCTCGGGCCGCCGGCCTTCCAGGCGTCGCCGACGCTGCCGATTCTCGCGACGACCGCCAACAACGCACGGATCTTCGATCCGAACATCCAGGTGCCGTACGCGGACTCCTGGCAGGTCGGCATGCAGCGCTCGCTCGGCAGGGACATGGCCGTCGAGGCGCGCTACGTCGGCAACCGCAACATGCTGCCGTGGTCGAACGAGAACTGGAACGCCGTCAACATCTACGAGAACAACTTCTACAACGAGTTCAAGCTGGCCCAGGCGAACCTGCGCGCCAACGTACTCGCGGGTCGCGCGTCCGACGGATTCCGGTATACCGGGATTCCGGGGACCAGTCCCTTGCCGATCTTCCTCGCGCACTTCAGCGGTTTGCCGGCGACGGCGGCGGGGAATCCCTGCGCCTACATCGCCAGCACGCTTGCGTGCCCGAGTGGTGGCAACGGAATCGGCGCCGCCAATGCCTCGCAGTTCATTGCCTCCGGCAATGTGGGCGCCCTCGATCCGTTCTTCCCAAACCCGTCGGGCCTGGCCGGACTCCTCAACACTGGCAGCACCGGGGCGTACTTCACTGCGGCGAAGTCCCTTGGCTACCCGATCAACTTCTGGCAGATGAACCCGCTCGTCAACCAGGCGTCGGTCATGCGGAACCTGGGCGGCGGCCGCAACCACAGCTTCATCGTGGACCTGCGGCGTCGTCTCTCGGAGGGCCTGGCGGCGCAGGTGAGCTACACCTACCTGAGGCGCTGGACGCTGTCGAATCAGGAACTGCATTTCGACCTGTTCGATCTCGAGAACATCACCGTCGAGGACATCATGCGGCCGCGCAACGCTGTCGAAGCTATCAACCTGCAGGCATCGCTCGACGAAATTCGACAACAGTTGGCCACCAGTTACCATACCCACCTGCCCGTATATGACGGCGACCCCGGCAATGTGATTGGCATCC
>CAZJTG010000166.1:0-8903 GCA_964548865.1 uncultured Solibacteraceae bacterium | reverse complement strand
CGGGCAAGTCGGTCTCAGAGGACGAGAGGAAGATGCTCGTCAGCGGACCGGGCGAAGAAGACATCGTCAACTCGGGACTCGAGGAAACGATGATCGTCGCCTATCACGGGATTCGTGACGCGCTGAAGAAGGACCCGGCGCTGGGCGATCTGCGGGCCGCGGCGTTCCGAACCGCGATCGACAAGATCGGGCGGTCGTACTTGGAGCTGGGGGTATTTCCGTAGAGAGTGGATGCGGTACGCCTGACGCGGTACGCGCCACGCCGTAAGGCGCAGGGCGCTACGCCTTCTCGAGTTCGTGGCGCGCGGCAATCTGGGCGCGGCGGCGGCGGCGAGCGAGCTCGGCGTAGACGTCGCGGCGCAGCAGGCGCAGCGTCGGTCGAACCACTTGCGGCTGGCGCGCCCGGAAGACCGGTGCCGGAACGTCGTCCAGCAGGTCCAACTGGCGGGCTGAGGTGCCTTCGGTACGGGCCATGTGTGCTCTCCTTACCTCCCTACGGTATGCAAGCTGTGTGACAACCAAGGTCACACTGAACTATTTGACGCTTTCGGGGGCCCTGGGTTTCAGAGGCCGGCAATTGGTTGTTTTTCAGGTCGTACAATCTGCACTCCCCCATGCGCAACGCTGAAGTCATCAGGCAGTGGCAGATCCTCAGGAGCATTGAGGCCAGCCGAACGGGGGTCACGATTCATGACCTCGCTCGCCAGGCCTCGGTCACGACCCGGACCATCCGCCGTGACCTGCAAGCCCTTCAGGAAGCAGGGTTTGCGGTCTTTGACGAGGGTGAGGAGAACGAGACCAAGCGCTGGAAGCTCGAGGCCCAGCCCTTCCGGGCTCTCCAGGAGGGCCTCTCGGTGTCCGACGTCGCCTCGCTCTACCTGAGCCGGGCGCTCGTCGAGGCCATGCCGGGCTGGCCTCTGGCCGCCGAGCTCCGGGAGGCATTCACCAAGATCGAGCGGAGCCTGAACGACCGGATGCGGGAATTCCTGGGAACCCTGCCCCAGGTCCTCTCCGCCAAGGTCGGGCCGGGCAGCGGTTCGCGGGACCGCGAGCTGGTTGACGTCACGAGACGGCTTCTCGAAGCGACCAGGTCGCGCCGCATGGTGTCGATGCGCTACTTCTCCGCCAGCCGGAACCGCGCGAAGCAGTACGAGGTGCACCCGTATCGACTGGCCCTGGCGACGGGCGGCGTCTACCTGATTGCCTGGGTGCCGGCCTACAACGAGTTCCGTACGTTTGCGGCAGGGCGAATCGAACGCCTCACCGTTCAGGAGGAGACGTTCCGGCGCAGCCGCGAGCTGCCCGACAACCTCTTCTCCCAGTCGATGGGGGTCTTCTGGGGGGACCCCGAGCGGATCGTGCTCGAGTTCGATGCAGCCGTGGCGCCTTTCGTCCGCGGTCGGGTCTGGCATGAATCGCAGACCGTGGCGGAACTGGCGGGCGGCGGTCTTGAAGTCACCCTGCATGTCTCAAACGACTGGGCGCTGAGAAGTTGGATTCTGGGATTCGGCGCGGGCGTCCGGGTGATCGAGCCCGGCCACCTGGCCGCGTCTATCGGGGAGGAGCTCGAACGGGCCGCCGGGCGCTACGGCGGAGCGACGGCCGGGCGGTCAGGTTCGGGCGTAAGATGAGGCTCTCGGGAGTCCACTATGCTGCGTAGGTCCCTTCGCCGGGCGACCGCCGGCGGCGTTCTCGCGGGCGCGGCCGTGCTGCTCGTCGCGCACGAGCCGGCTCTCCGCGCACAGCAGGGCACACAGGTCCCGGTGTTCACGTCCCGCGTCGAGCTCGTCCGCGTGGACGTCCAGGTGGTCGACCGCAGCGGCAGTCCCATCGCGGGACTCGGCCTCGACGACTTCCAGGCCTGGCTCGACGGCCGGCCGCGCCGCGTGGTCTCCGCGGAACTCGTGCACTTCGCCTACGAGAAGCCCTCCAACATCGACGGGCCGATGCGGACCCCGGGCATGGTTCCCGATGACGCCCGGGTGTTCATCGTCGCCGTCGATCAGATGGGCCTGTCGGCCGCCGCGATGCTGCCGGTACGCGAATCACTCAAGGCGTTCCTGGCCCAGCTTCGCGCGCAGGACATGGTGGCGCTGTACGAGTTCCCGTACCGCGCTCCACGACTCGACATCACGCACGATCATGCGTCCGTGGGCCGGGCGTTCGATCGCGTGCTCGGCATGCGCGCGTCCAACATGGGGACGTTCAACCTCTCGCCGTCGGAGATTTCAGAGATCACGGCCAACGACACGGATACGGCGAACAAGGTCATTTCGCGCGAGTGCGTGGCGGGACAGGCCGATTCCCTCTGCCCCGACATGGTGCGCATGGAGGCGCACGGCCTCGCCAGCCACCTGGAAGGCGAGGCGTCGCAGCGCATGGACGATCTGGTCCGGCTGGCGCGAAGCCTGGGCTACATTCCTGGCCGCAAGACGATCCTGCTCGTGAGCGGCGGGCTCGTCGCCAGTACGCGTCCCGGCGGGCGGCCGGACGTCCGCACGATGATGCAGCGGGTGGGCGACGACATCGCCAACGCGCAGGCGAACCTCTATGTGCTTCACCTCGACACGGCCTTCGCCGACGCCTACTCGGCGACGACCCGGCCGACGACCCGGCCGGTGGACCGGTTCGAGAGCGTCATGGCCGATCGGATGACGCTGACCTCCGGCCTGGAACAGCTCGCCGGCCGCGCCGGCGGCGCGCTCTTCTCCATCGAGGCCGGCACGCCCGACTTTGTCCTGGGCCGCGTGCTGCGCGAGACGGCGTCCTATTACGTCCTCGGCGTCGAACCCTCGGACGACGACCGCGATGGCAAGTCGCACTACATCCGGATCGAGACCACGGCGAAGAACGCGACCGTCCGCAGTCGCGTGCAGGTGCACATTCCGAAAAAGTAGGGCGCCTTCGCGCCCGCGCTTCGGCGGGCGGGCTTACTCCGCTCGTCCCAGCCGCCGCAGCAGCACCCTGACCGCTTCGTCGAGCTGGGTGTCGATGCCGGCGGCGGATTCACCCAGCTTGCGCGACACGGCCACATCGACCTTCCTCGGCGAGAGCTCCATGTCACCGCCATCGGCCGCCTTGACGCGCATTCGCGGCAGGCGCAGGAGCGATCCGTCGACGAGCCTCACGTCCCACGTGTAGACAATCCAGCCCGCGGTAGGCTCTCCGACGACGGGCCCGAGTTTCAACGTGCGATAGCCCTCGGTGAAGTCCTCGGCATCCGACAGCGAATGCTGGTTGACGACGAGCGTCGTGGCTGCTTCGAGCGCGCGCTGTCCGAGGACGCTCCGCGCGGGAGCCTCGGGAACCGCGCGCGTCGCCATCCGAAGATACGGCTGGCGCGCGAACACATCCAGGGCGTAGGCGTTCACGAATCCGCCGTTGTTGTTCCGAAGATCGACGACGACGCCGTCGAGCTGGTGATTGACGGTGTCCAGATCGATGTGCAGCTGGTCGAGCGCGGCCGCGCTCATGTTGATCATGTGGACGTAGCCCAGCCGGCCGCCACTCACCCTCAGCACGTACTCCCGGTTGTGCTCCACCCATTGCCGATACAGCAGACTCTTCTCCGTCGCCTGCGACACCGGCCGCACCACGACATCCCGCGTCCCCGCACCCGTTGAACCCGTTGAACCTGTTGAACCCGTCGCACCCGTCGAACCCGAAACCGTGATCACCACCCGCTTGTCGATCGTGTGCGCCAGGAGCTCGTCGAGGCTGATGCCGGCGCCAACCGGCCGGCCGTCGATGGCGGTGAGCACGTCACCAATGCCGATCGATCCGCCGAGAGCGGCGGGCCCCAGCGGCACGATGGACGCGACCACGAGCCGCCCCGATCGCTCGTATTCACGTCGATCGAACTCGAGCCCGAGGCGCCCCACGACGGCCGCCGGCGCCGGCACGCTGATGCCGAGATGCGAGGCATTCAGGTCGCCCACCATGAGGCTGATGACGCGCCGCAGTTCGTCGGCGGTTGACACCGAGGCCGCGCGCTGACCGTAGCGCTCGCGGGAGCGCTCCCAGTCGACGCCGTGGAAATCCGGGTCGAAGAAATTGTCCCGGAGCAGCGTCCACGCCTGGTCGAACACCGCCGCGCGCTCCACGGCGAAGTCCGTCGTGAACTCGGCCGTGACATTGAGGGACCGCGCATCGCGCCGATCGAGGTTCGCGATCTGGATCCGCCCGGCTTCCAGGTACATGATCTCCCGCCCGTCGGGGAAGAACTGCGCGTCGGCCTTGGCCGCCACGGTCGTCGTGATCTGGCGCGCGACGGGACGTTCGGTGGCCAGATCGTCGAGAGGCCAGGCATAAACGTTGGGCTGTCCGGCGGTCGCCGCGAGGAGCGCGGCGGTTTTTCCGTCGTGGCTGATCGCGACTTCGCCGACGTCGAGGCCCGTCGGGAGCAGAGACAGGCGCTGACGGATGTCGGTGAAAACGGGTTCGGAGCGCAGGGAGCCGGGTTCCGGGTTCAGGCGTCTGGTTCCGGGTTCCGGGCTCGGTGTGCCGGGTTCGGCGAACAAGTCCCGGAAGAGATCCTCGCGGAATCGGGGCGTGCGGGGCACGAGGTCGACGCGCGCGAGCTGGCCGTTCTCGGTTCGCTGCCGCGTATCGAACAGCAGGTACGTGCCGTCGGCGCTCCAGGCGATGGAATTGGCAAAGGCATTCGCGAGAAAGCTGACGGGGACGCGGGTGCCGCCAACGGCCGGCACGAGCTCGACGTTCGTGAACGCCTTCGTTCCAATTGCGAAGAGTGCAATCCATCGACCGTCCGGCGACCACGCCGGTTTCGGCGAGTCGATGGTGTCGGCAAACACGCCCGTCGAGACGATGCGGTCGCTCCTCGTGGCGACGTCGAGGACGCGAAGCTCGCGCCGGTTCCGGAGGTACGCGATCTTGCTGCCGTCCGGAGAGAAAACCGGCGACAGGTCGGCCGCGGCCCCGGAGGTGAGCGCCTCGGTCGTGCCCGAAACGAAATCGTGAAGATAGATGTGTTCTCCGGCCTGTGTCGTGCTCACCCAGGCCAGGCGGCGGCTGTCCGGTGCCCACGCGGGCTGGGACTCGATCGACGGCGTGGCCGTGACCCGGGTGGCGTCGCCGCCCTCGCGGGCCGACACGGCAAACACGTCCCCGCGCGCGATGAACACGGCCTTCCGGCCGTCACGGGACAGCGCAAGGTCGCTGAACTGATTCGTCTGCCGGACGCGCTCGGGGGCCGGCACGGCGGAGACGCCGCGACGTTGCACGGGCACTTCCCGCGTTCGCCCGCTGGCGGTATCGAGCGTCCAGAGACCGAAGTCGCGCTCGAACGCGATCGTGCCGCCGTCGAGCGTGGACGACGGCCAGAGCACGCGGCCCGTGCGAAAGGACGTGACGGCGCGATCCGTGCCGGCCCGGGTCGCGGGCCTGGTCCAGATATTCTCCGCACCGCCGCGGTCGGAGACGTAGTAGAGCGCGCGGCCATCGCCGCTCCACATCGGCCACATGATGCGCGCTCCCCGCGGCGCGATCTGGACGTAGTCGGGCGGCTTCTGACCGTCGTCGTCGAGGCTCATCATCCACAATTCGGACTGGTCGATGTGGCTGCTGCCCTTCCGCCACCACTGATTCGAGGCGATGCCACGCGCGACAAATGCCAGGCGGGTGCCGTCGGGTGACGCCGCCGCGCCGAACTCGTTCGTGTATCGCTCGCCGGTCACGGGCATCGGCGTGCCGCCCGATGCGGCGACGCGGAAGAGGTCGTTCATGCCGGCGATGTCGCGGCCGGTCGAACTGAAATAGATCCACCTTCCGTCGCGCGACCACCCCTCGAGTTGCTCGAGGCCGTCGTCCCACGTCAGCCGCCGCATGTCGCCACCCGCGAGTTCAAGGATGTAGATGTCGCCGCCGCCGGTGCGCGTCGAGACGAACGCCAGCTCGCGACCGGAGGGCGAGAAGAGCGGCCGGCGATCCGTCGCCGGATCTCCTACGAGCAGGTGCGCGGGACCGCCGGCCGCCGGTACCGTCCAGATGTCGCCGCCGGAGGCGAACGCGATGTCGCGCCCATCGGGCGAAATGCCGGGCTCGGCGAGCGCGTACGCGGGCGGCGGGTTGCCCGCGCCGTACGGTGATTGATCGGGTGACGGGAATCCGTCGTTCGCTGCGACAGCAGCGGCGATCGCGCCCATCGCGACAATGAGAATGCGCATGGCCGAACAGTACAACAACCTTTCCGGGTACTCCCCCGTCTAACGACTGCAGCCGCGAATCCCACGGCTGTTTTCAATTTCACGAGGGTCATAGGGAATGCGACGGTTGTGTATATCGGGACTGCTGACGGCGGCGGTGTTGCTGGCCGGCCCCGCAGTTCGCGCCCATTACTGGCACCCGGCCGAGAACGATCGACGAGAGCCGGGACGCACCATCGAGGCTGTGGCGATCGCCACGGCCGCCGACGCCGTCAGACTCGACGGCGAACTGTCGGACGCGGTGTGGACCAGGGCCACGCCGGTCACCGATTTCGTGCAGCGCGATCCGAAGGAAGGCGGGACGCCGGCGCACCCGACCGCCGTGCGCGTGGCCTACGATGCGTCCGCGATCTACGTGGCGGTCCGGCTCGACGAACCGCATCCCGATCAGCTCGTGGGCGTGCTCACGCGCCGGGACGAAATGTCGCCCTCCGACTGGATCCGCATTTTCTTCGACTCGTACCGGGACCGGCGAACGGCGTACGAGTTCGCGGTGAACACGGCCGGTGTCAAGCAGGACAAGTACTGGTTCTCTGACGGCAACAACGACAGCAGCTGGGATGCGGTCTGGGACGTCGCCGTGAAACGCAGCGGCGATCACTGGTCCGTCGAGTTCAAGATTCCGTTCTCGCAGCTTCGGTTCGATCCGTCCGCGCCCGGGACGTTCGGCTTCGCCGTGATGCGAACGCTCGCGCACGACAACGAAACGTCCACGTGGCCGCTCATCGCGCGCAGCGTGTCCGGATTCGTCTCGCAGTTCGGACAGGTCACCGGGCTCGCGTTCCCGAAAGCGGCGAAGAAGCTCGAGTTGCTGCCGTATGCGTCGACGAGCCTCTCCTCCAGGCCGCTCGCGCCGGGCAACCCGCTGGCGTCGTCTCCCAACGGCGCGGCCGCGGGCGGCCTCGATCTCAAGTACCGGATGGGCGGTCTCACGCTGACCGGGACGGTGAACCCGGACTTCGGCCAGGTCGAGGCGGACCCGGCCGTGGTCAACCTCGGCGCCTTCGAGACCTTCTTTGCCGAGCGGCGACCGTTCTTCGTCGAGGGCTCCGGCAATTTCTCGTTCAACATCGACTGCAACGACGGCCAGTGCACGGGCCTCTTCTACTCGCGACGCATCGGCCGGTCGCCGCAGCGGTTCGCGCCGGCTCCGGCCGGTGGATTCGCGGTGCAGCCGACCAACTCGACGATCGCGGGTGCCGCCAAGGTGACGGGCCGGGTCGGCCGCTTCTCGGTCGGCGTCCTGCAGGCGGTGACCACGCGCGAGAACGCCCGGCTGACGGGCGGCATCGGCCTGCCGGTCGCAGACTCCCCTGTGGAGCCGGCAACGAGCTATACCGTCGGGCGCGCCAGCCGCGAGTTCGCCAACCAGTCCCGCCTGTCGTTCGCGATGACCAACACGAGCCGCGGCCTGCCGTCGGAGCTGTCGTTCCTGGCTCGCAACGCCGTGACCGGCGGCGTCGAGGGCGACTGGCGTCTGAAAGGCAGCAAGTACAGCCTCAGCGGCTTCTGGGCGGCGAGCCACGTGGCGGGATCGTCGGCCGCGATCGACCGCCTGCAGCGCAGCAACGTGCACAGTTTCCAGCAGCCGGACGCCACGCACCTGCGGTACGACCCCACGCGGACGTCGCTCAGCGGTCACGCCGGGGCGATCAGTTTCGGGAAGATCAGCGGCCAGAGGACGCGGTTCAACATGTACGGCGGCTATAAGTCGGCCGGGTTCGACATCAACGACCTCGGCTTTCAGCAGCGCGCCGACGAGGTCTCGCAGAGCAACTGGCTGCAGATACGCAGCGACCGTCCGACCCGCTTCTTCCGCAGCCGCAACATCAACTTCAATCAGTGGGCCGGCTGGAACACCGGCGGCCAGTTGCGTTACTACGGCATCAACATCAACTCGCACTACACGCTCGTCAGCAACTGGTCGATGGGCGGCGGGCTGAACCTGCAGGGCAGCGGCCTGCAGGATCGTGTGACGCGCGGCGGGCCGAGCGTGCGGACCAACAAATCCCGCAGCGGCTGGATGTACCTGAACACGGACAACCGCCGACTCGTGTCCCTGAACCTCAACGCCTCCGGCTTTGCCGACGGCTTCAACTCACGCGGCTGGGATGTCGGCCCGTCCGTCGTCTTTCGGCCGAACCGCGCACTCTGGCTTTCGGGCGGCTTCGGCATTTCGCGCAACAACTCCGACTCGCAGTGGATCACGAACACCACGGTGAACGGCCAGACCCGCTACATCTTCGGGCACATCGACCAGACCACGTGGCGGATCAACGCCCGGGTGAATTACACGGTGTCGCCGACGCTCTCGATCCAGATGTACGCCCAGCCATTCGTCTCAGCCGGCGCCTACTCCGGGTTCAAGGAGTTGGCGGACGGGCGCGCGAAAGCGTACGCCGCGCGATACGCGCCGTTCGCCTACAACGGCACGCCGGACTTCAACGTCCGGTCGTTCAGGACCACGAACGTGCTGCGGTGGGAATACCGGCCAGGCTCGGCGCTCTTCGTCGTGTGGCAGCAGGGCCGCGAGGACTTCGCGACCGTGGGCCAGTTCGACTTCGGCCGCGACTTCGGCCGCGCGTTCGAGGCGCCAGCGACGAACCTGTTCCTGGTCAAGTTCAGTCACTGGTTGAATCTATAAATAGTGCGGGGGGCTTCGCCCCCGCGCACCCCCCC
>CAZJTG010000165.1:0-8911 GCA_964548865.1 uncultured Solibacteraceae bacterium | reverse complement strand
CCGTCGGCGGCGGCGGCTACTTCGAGATGTCGGACACCGCGGATCTGAAGAGCCAGTTCGGGCGCGTCGCCGACGAGCTGCATCGCCAATACTGGATCGGATTCGAGCCGCAGAAGCGCGACGGCAAGCTCCACTCGATCCAGGTCCGGGTCAAGCGCCCCGGCATGACCGTGCGGGCGCGGCAGTCGTACTTGGCGCCCTCTGCGCGGTGAAGCTATCGTATGCATCGGATTCCACACCCAAAGGCGGTTCTATGTTCAGATTTCTCGCGCCCGCAGCCCTGTGTGCCCTCGCGATTGCCGGTATGGTGACGCCCATGAACGCCCAGCAGCTCCCCACACGACGCACGCTGACGCTCGAGGCCGCGAAACGCATGGCGGCCGCCGCTGAAGCCGAGGCACGGAAGCACAACTGGGCCGTCTCGATCGCGATCCTCGATGACGGCGGCCAGCTCCTTCTGTTTCAACGCATGGACGGCGCCAAGCTCGTCGCCATCGACATTGCGATCCGCAAGGCGAGAACCGCGGTCTACTTCCAGGGCGAGACGAAGGGGCTGGAAGAAGAAGTGACCAAGGGCGGCCGGACCGCCCTGCTGCCCATCGACGGCTTCATGCCCCTCGAAGGCGGCCTCCCGCTCGTCGTCGAAGGCAAGGTGATCGGCGCGATAGGCGTGAGCGGCGTGACGGGTCAGCAGGACGCGCAGTGCGCGAAGGCCGGTGCGGCCGCGCTCGGCGCGAAGTGACGAAGGCCATCCTGATTCACGGCAACGGCGGCTCGACCGCCGGCGATCATTGGCTGCCCTGGCTCGAGCGGGAACTGGAACGGATCGGTCTTACCGTCATCAACCGCACGTTTCCCGACAACGTCAGGGCGCGCGCGGAGGTCTGGCTGCCGTTCATCGAGGAACTCGGCGCCGACGAACACACGATTCTCGTCGGGCACTCGTCCGGCGCGGTGGCCGCGATGCGATACGCGGAGACGCATCGCCTGCTCGGCTCGGTGCTGGTGGGCGTTTGCCACACCGACCTCGGTGATGCCGGAGAAGCCGCCAGCGGGTACTACGGCCGGCCCTGGCAGTGGGAACGGATTCGTGGCAATCAGAAATGGATCGCGATCTTTCAGTCCACCGACGATCCCCTGATTCCAGCAACTGAGGCGAGGTTCGTCACCTCGCAACTCAAGTGCAGTTATTTCGAGTCGACGGACCGCGGGCACTTCGTGGACTCGCGCGAGTTCCCCGAAATCGTACGGTTCGTCAGGGGTCAGCTGTGACTGACCGCGGGCGGTTCAGGTCTCGCGCCCTCAGTTACAATCTCCACATCATGAAGCGCCTTCTCTTCGTCATCTCGCTCCTCTGGTGCGCGGTCTTCCTGTCCGCCGCCGCGGCCACGCAGAAACCCTCCGGCGCCAAGGGCTGGACACTGCCTGCAACGGCGAAGGAGGAGAAGAATCCGCTCCCGGTGAACGACGCCATGCTCGCGGCCGGCAAGGCGCAGTTCCTGAAACGCTGTGCGCGATGCCACGGCAACGAGGGGAAGGGCGACGGTCCGGATGCGGACGGCGATCACGCCGAACACATGGATCTGACTCGTGCCGCCGGCGCCGCGGCAAACCCGGATGGCGTGGTGTTCTACAAGGTCTGGAACGGCCGCAGCGAACCGCGCATGCCGGCGTTCCAGGATCAGATGACGAAGGAACAGGCGTGGGCGGTCGTGGCGTACGCGCAGTCGCTGCGCGGCAAGAAGTAGGCTCCGGAGTCGCGGCCGCGCGCGGGAGATCTACGCCAGGATCTCCCTGATCACCTTCCCGTGCGCGTCCGTCAGCCGCATGTCACGTCCGTTGAAGCGGTACGTGTGGTTCTCGTACTCGAGCCCCATCAGGTGCTGGATGGTCGCGTGCAGCTCGTAGATCGACTTGGGGTTCTCCGCCGCGGCGTAGCCGTACTGGTCGGTTGAGCCCACGCACGTCCCGCCCTTCACGCCGCCGCCGGCCAGCCACACCGTGAAGCCCTTGTTGTTGTGGTCGCGGCCGGACATGCGCTCGCTGATGGGAAGCCGCCCGAACTCGCCGTGCCACACGATGAGCGTGGAATCGAACATGCCGCGGCTCTTCAGGTCCTTGATGAGTCCCGCAATGGGCGCGTCGGTCTCGGCACAGTGCATGCCGTGGTTCTCTTTCAGATTCCAGTGCGCGTCCCAACTCGGCTCGAAGTTGCCGCCGCCCGAGAAGATCTGCACGTATCGAACGCCGCGCTCAACGAGCCGTCGCGCCATCAGCAGCTGCCGGCCGAAGTAGTCCGTTGGATTCTCGTCAACGCCGTAGAGTTTCTTCGTGGCGGCGGTTTCCTTGCTGATGTCGATCGCGTCGGGCGCGTGCGTCTGCATTCGAAACGCGAGCTCGTACGACGCCACCCGGGCGGAGAGCTCCGTGTCCATCGGATTGATGTCCTGGTGCTTCTCGTTCAGCTGGTGCAGGAACCTCAGCCAGTCGCGCTGCTGCTGTTCCGTGCGATCGATCGGCGGCTTGAGGTCGACGATGGGCGACCCCTTGTCGCGAATCTGCATGCCCTGATAGGCGGCGGGCAGGAAGCCGTTGCTCCAGTTGGGCGGACCGTTGATCGGACCGCCGCGGTAGTCCGTAAAGACGATGAACCCGGGCAGGTTCTCGTTCTCGCTGCCGAGGCCGTAGGTAATCCAGCTGCCGACGCTCGGGTGACCGGCCAGAATGCTGCCGGTGTTCATCTGGAACAGCGCCGGTCCGTGGGCAGGACTGACCGCATGCATCGACCGGATGAACGCGATGTCGTCCACGTGCTGCGCGAGGTTCGGAAAGAGATCGGACACGTCCATGCCGGACTGGCCGTACTTCTTGAACGACCACGGGGAGGGCATCAGGCCGCCGGGGTTGCCCATGATCGTCCGCACCGGCCCTACGCCCTGCATCGTCTCGCCCTGCCACTTGAGGAGGTCGGGCTTCGGATCGAACGTGTCAATCTGGCTGACGCCGCCATAGCAGAAGATCGAGATGACCGCCTTCGCCTTCGCGGGGAAGTGCTGCGGCTTGGGCGCCAGCGGATTCAGACCGGGTCTCTGCGCCGCCTGGGCGAGCAGGCCCTGCCGGCCGAGCATGTCGGCGAACGCCACGCCGGCGATGCCGCCGCCAAGCTTCGTGAGCAGCTCGCGCCGCGAGTAGTACAGCTTCTCGAGGTTCCCGCATTCCGGACCGTGACGATGACTCACTCCGCTACCTCGTCGTTATTGCGAAAACACGAACTCATTCAGATTCATGAGCGCGTGACAGAAGTCCACGAGCCCGGTCGGGCTCTTCTTCACGAACTCGATCGACGTCCGCCGCTCGAACGCGTCGGGCGGCCGGCCGAGCGCCACGCGGAATCCACGTTCCACCTGCCGATCGACATCGGCGCCGGCTTCCTGCTTCAGGCGTTCCGCAAACTGTTTCGCCTGGGTCAGCACCATCCCGTTGTTCATCAGAATCAACGCCTGCGGCGCGATGAGCGTCCGGTTGCGGCGATCGATCGAGTTTACGAGATTCGGCTGATCGAACGTTTCGAACATCGGATACCGGATGCTCCGCTTGAGGAAGACGTAGATGCTCCGCCGCCACGTTGACGGATCGGCATCCGGCACTCCCTTCCACGTCCGGCGCGAGCTTTCCTCGAAGAGATCCGGGTCGATGTGGGGGAAGATCGACGGTCCGCCGATCGCCGGGTTGAGCGAACCGGCGACGGCGAGGATGCTGTCGCGAATCGTCTCGGCATCGAGCCTGACGCGCGGCGCCCGCCAGAACATCCGGTTTTCAGGATCGATCGCGACGTTCCCGGGAATGTCGACGCTTCCCATCTGGTACGCGCGCGACAGGAGCATGAGCCTGTGCATCGGCTTCATGCTCCAGCCGCGATCCATGAACTCGAGGGCGAGCCAGTCGAGCAGTTCCGGGTGCGACGGCCGCTCGCCCATCTTCCCCAGGTTGCCGGGCGTGCGGACGATTCCCTCGCCGAAGTGGTGCTGCCACATCCGGTTGACCATCACGCGGGCCGTGAGCGGGTTGCCCTTCCAGGTCAGCCATCCGGCCAGGCCCCGGCGTCGATAGCTGGACTTCGCGTCCGGTGGCGGCTCCGGGAAGGTCCACTCCGCGCTCGTCGCCACGGAAAGCACGCCGGGTGTCATGCGCGACCCGGGCGTATCGGGACTGCCGCGATGGAGGAAGAACGACGGCGGCGGGACGCGCCCGCGCTCGCCGATCGCGAGCGCGGTCGGCAGCGGACGCGGGCGCTGCTTCTCGAGGGCCGCTATCCGCGCTTTCACCGCGTCATGCCTGGTCTTCACGTCCGGCGGCATGAGGGCCACGAGGTCGGCCTCGGTGACGAGCTTGCGCGTCGTGTCGGCAATCGTGATGGTGCGTTCGATCTGCGTCACCGTGAGCTTCTGCCCCGGCGTCCGCTTGTCCGGCGGCGTGCGCCACGCCACCTGCATGTACTCCGGCAGCTTTGCGATCTCGCGATCGAGGATCTGCTGCTGGAACGGCGACTCGATCTGCGTCTTCTGCTGACGGAGAGGCCGCTGCAGGGCGTCGATCCGCTGGCTTTCCGCGCGATTCGCCTCGACCTCGTGCGACGGCGCAAGCGGGTAGCTCACGTCGGACGCCGGCACGAAGATCGACTGCAGCCGGTAGTAGTCCTTCTGCGGGATCGGATCGAACTTGTGGTTGTGGCAGCGCGCGCAGCCGACCGTGAGGCCCATGAAGGTGAGCGACGTCGTGCTCAGGAGGTCGTCGAGCGCGTCCTGATTGTTGCCGCCACCCGATGGACCGAGACGGAGAAACCCCGTGGCGACCATCGACTCGGGCGTGACCGAGTCGAGTTCGTCGCCCGCGAGCTGTTCCTTGACGAACTGGTCGTACGGCTTGTCCTTGTTGAACGCGTCGATCAAATAGTCGCGGTACCGGTACATGTTCGCGCGGTCCACGTCGAATTCGTAGCCCTCGGAATCGGCATAGCGGACGAGGTCCATCCAGTGCCGCGCCTGCCGCTCCCCGTAGTGCGGCGACGCGAGCAGGCTGTCGACGACCTTCGTCCACGCCTGCGGGGTCCCGTCCGCCACGAACGCTTCGACCTCGGCGGGCGTCGGCGGCAGGCCGAGTACGTCGAGGTAGGCGCGCCGGATCAACGTGCGGCGATCGGCCGGCCCGGACGGCCGGAGGCCTCTGGCTTCCATCGCGCTCGCGAGAAATGCGTCGATGGCGTTCGTGTTCCAGCCGGGCGTCCTGGGCTGCGGCACCGGCGCGCGCACGGGCGCCTTGAACGCCCAGTACTCGCGTTCGGCCGGCTTGATGGGGCGCTCTTCCGACTTGAGCAGTTCTTCCGCGCTCTTCTGCGCGTTGGCCGCTTCCTCCACGCCCTCGAGCGAGCCGCCGGCCTCGATCCACCTGAAGAGGACGTCGAGGTCCGCTTCGTTCAGCCGCTCGCCCGGGGGCGGGGGCATTTTGATCTCGTGCGCCTGGGTGGCGAACCTGTAGAGCAGGCTCTCCTGGGGCTTGTGCGGAACGATCGCGCGTCCCTTCGATCCGCCGGCGGTGATCGACGCGTGCGTTCGCATGTCGAGGCCGCTGCGTTTCGCCGCGCCGTGACACTCGAAACAGCTGACTTTCAGGATCTGGTATGCCTGTTTCGCAAGGTCGTCCGCCGAATCGTGCGTAAGGGCGTCGTTCCCGAGGGAAGGGAGTCTGGACGGGCTCGTTTCCGCGCGGAGGGCAAGCACCCCCGTCAGAAGAACCAGCAGCGAAACCGGTAGCCAGCGCGTATGAGCCAAAATCCCCCCAGACCCTTTCGGTTCCCGTAAATGTACCCGGGCGTGGCGAAGGCAAGCAAGGCCGGATCGGGTCGATAATTGGCGCCATGTCACAACCGGTTGCCCGACTCGCTGTTCTTGCTGCCCTGGCGCTCGGTCTCTCAAGTCTCGGCGCCGCGAGGGTTTCCACGTCACCGGCGCCCCAGACACCCGCGCCGCCGTCCGACCCGCGGCCGTACTTCACCGAACCGACGATCTCTCCCGATCGCTCGGAAATCGCGTTCGCGTCGGGTGGCGACCTTTGGACGGCGCCGCTCGCCGGCGGCGACGCGCGCCTGCTCGTGTCCCATGCCGCGAACGAGTCGCATCCGACGTTCTCGCCGGACGGCCGGACCGTCGCGTTCGTGTCCGATCGCACCGGCGGCGGCGACATTTACCTGCTCACGCTCGCCACGGGCGACCTCCGGCGGCTGACGTTCGACGACGGCAACGAGCTGCTCGACGGCTGGTCGCGCGACGGCCAGTGGATCTACTTCACGTCGAGCTCGCGCGAGATCGCGGGCGGCGACATCTATCGCGTCCGGGTGTCCGGAGGCATGCCGATGCAGGTGACGGCCGACCGCTTCACCAATGAATTCGCCGCCGCGGCCTCGCCGGACGGCAAGAGCCTCGCCTTCAGCGCACGCGGCAACGGTCCCGGTCAGTGGTGGCGCAAGGGACACTCGCATCTCGACGAGTCCGAGATCTGGATTCAGCGCGGGCTCTCGACGTCGACCTACGAGAAAGTCGTCGATCGCGGCAGCAAGAACTACTGGCCGATGTGGGCGGCCGACGGCCGCAGTCTGCTCTTCATGTCGGACCGCAGCGGCGCGGAGAACATCTGGAGTCAGCCGATCGGCGGCGCACCGCGCCCGCTCACGCAGTTCCGCGCCGGCCGTGTGCTCTGGCCCGACATCTCGACCGACGGCCGCACGATCGTGTTCGAACGCGACTTCTCGATCTGGTCGCTCGACGTCGCGTCCGGCATTGCGGCGCCGGTGCCGATCCGGCGCCGCGGCGCGTCCGTCGGCCCCGTCTCTGAACACCTCACGCTCACGACGGGCTTCTCGAATCTCGCCCTGGCGCCGGATGGCCGCAAGGTGGCGTTCGTCGCCCGCGGCGAGATCTTCGCCGCCTCCGCGCGCGACGGCGGCGATGCCGCCCGCGTCACACGCAGCCTCGCGAGCGAGGGCCAGATCGCGTGGGCGCCCGACAGCCGCCGCATCGTCTACGTGTCGGAACGCGCCGATGTGAACCACATTTTCATGTACGACTTCGTGTCGAACGCCGAGACGCAGTTGACGAAGGACGCGAAGGGAGACGACGCCCCGAAGTTCTCGCCCGATGGACAGAAGCTGGCGTTCGTCCGCGACGACAAGCAGGTCGTCGTGATGGATCTCGCGTCAACGCAGGAACGCGTGGTGGCGTCCGGCTTCATCAGCGCATCGCCAAGGAATCTGCAGTGGTCGTCGGACAGCCAGTGGGTGGCGTATCTCGGCCTGAGCACGCGGTCGTTCAGGAACGCGTATCTCGTCCCGGTGGCGGGTGGCGAGAGCCGCGCGGTGAGCGCGATTCCCAACGCCAACACGAACGTCCTGTCGTGGAGCCCGGACGGCACGTTCCTCGTGTTCAACAGCAGCCAGCGCACCGAGGACACGTCGGTCGTCCGCGTGGACCTCACCTTGCGCGCGCCGAAGTTCGCCGAGGATCAGTTCCGGGAGTTGTTCAGAGATGAACCCGGTCGGACGGGAGGACCCGGAGGAAGAGCCGGAGGAAACGGGGCGGGGGTTACCGGAGGCTCTGGTCGCGGCGCGGACGCGAAGCCGATCGACATCGACTTTAACGACATCCGGCGCCGCATGAGCATCCTCAATCTCGGCACGAACTACAGCGCCGAAGCGATCAGCCCGGACGGCCGCTGGCTGCTGGCGAGTGGCGACGGCAATCTCTACGTCTATCCGCTCGACGCGCCCGCCGGAGGCGGGGGCGGGCGCGGCGGCGGCGCCGGCGCCGGCCAGTCGCGGCAGCTGACGACGTCGCCCGGCGCCAAAACGAACGCGCAGTTCACGTCGGACAGCCGCGACGTGTTCTACCTCGAGGGCGGACGCGTCAACGTCGTCAACGTGGACTCGCGCCAGGCCCGGGCGATCAACATCACCGCGGAGCTCGACGTGGACTTCTCGAAGGAGAAGATGGAGGTGTTCCGTCAGGCGTGGACGTACATGCGTGATGGCTTCTACGACGAGAAATTCCACGGCGCGGACTGGAACGAGGTCCGGGCGCAGTTCGCGCCCGTCGTGGCGGGCGTGCGAACACCCGATGAGCTGCGCCGCGTGCTCAACCTCATGATGGGCGAGCTCAATGCCTCTCATCTCGGCGCGTCAGGCGCCGGCCCGGCGGGCGCGCAGGCGTCGAACAACGGACGGCTGGGCCTGATGTTCGATCGGGACGCGTACGAGTCGGCGGGGCGGCTCAAGGTCACGAGCGTGATTCCGCTCGGGCCCGCGGCGATTTCGAAACAAATCAAGGCTGGGGATTTCATCCTGTCGGTCAACGGCGTCAACGTCGGGCCCTCAACGAACCTCGATGAACAGTTGATGCACCAGGTCGGCAAGCGGACCGAACTGCGCGTGTCGGCGAACGCGGATGGCGCCGATGCGCGCACGGTCGTGGTGCAGCCCATCGCCGGCGGCGCCGAGCGCACACTGCTCTATCGCGACTGGATCGAATCGAACCGTGCCTATGTCGAGAAGATCAGCAACGGCAGGCTCGGCTACGTGCATATCCGAGACATGTCGGAGGGCGCGCTGCGTCAGCTCGCGCTCGACCTCGACGCGGACAACCGCGCGAAGGCCGGCGTCGTCGTCGACGTCCGTCACAACAACGGCGGCTTCGTGAACGTCTACGCGATCGACGTGCTCGCGCGGCGAGGCTACCTGACGATGACGCCGCGGGGCCTGCCGGCGTCGCCCGCGCGCACGTCGCTCGGGCAGCGGTCGCTCGAACTGCCGACCATTCTCGTCACGAATCAGCATTCGCTCTCGGACGCCGAGGATTTCACCGAG
>CAZJTG010000164.1:5213-8984 GCA_964548865.1 uncultured Solibacteraceae bacterium | reverse complement strand
CCGAGTTTCAGGACGATGGTTCGGCCATCGTCTCCTGGATCGAGTACGCCAACGGCGTGGCGCAGTTCAGGCTTCGTCGCGTCGAACTCGCCGGCGCGAAATCGCCGCCGGTCACGGTGGCCACGATCTCGAGCGACCGGACGAGCGGCTATCCTCGAATCGCACTAAGCGGCACGCAGTTGGTGATGGCGTGGGTCGAAAAGCCCGGGACGTCTCGTCCCGGGGATGTGAGTCAGCTTCAGGTCAAGACGGCCGTCGTCACTTCCAGGTGACCTCCATCCCGAAGAAGTGCATGAACACTTCGCGGGCCGGCCTGTTCTTCGGATTCTGCTGCGGGCTCCTGATGTAGAAATCGATCTGCTGCGTCGCAGGGTTGACCTCGCCGGCTGGCAGCTTCTTGCCAGCCAGGGGGTAGTTGACGCGCAGCGTCTTCCGATCGCGAATGCCCTGCGTCACCATGAAGTGCATCTCGTAGTTGTCGTACAACGGCGTGCCGTTGAGCGTCGCGTGGCCGAAGCCCCAGCCGGCAAGGAAGACGAACGTCTTGGGCCAGT
Source organism: uncultured Solibacteraceae bacterium (assembly GCA_964548865.1). Taxonomy (GTDB): domain Bacteria; phylum Acidobacteriota; class Vicinamibacteria; order Vicinamibacterales; family SCN-69-37; genus DASUGC01. The sequence goes on along the minus strand of CAZJTG010000164.1, from coordinate 8,430 downwards.
TGTTGTCGCCGCAGCCGGAGTCCGAGCCGTGCTCGTGCAGAAACGCGACGACGCCGCCGTTCTGGCAGGGATTGAACTCGTTGAACCTGTCGATCGCGAGTACAAGGTCGCCCTCCGGAATCTTCAGCCGGGCTTCGAACCTGCCGGTGTTCGTCAGGTCGTTGACGTCAATCTCCGCCGTGCCAGTGACCGGTTTCAGATTCTTCGCATCGTTGTCCAGGTGATCCCAGCCGGCCGGATCCTTCACGCCTCCGACCATATAGATGCGGTTTGCCGAAAGCACGAAATGGCCGTCGTAGAGGTCGTGCTGGTCGGGCGCGAACAGCGTGATCGCAGCACCGGGTTGCTGACGTGGGTTCGGCTGCTGCGCCACGACGCCGACCGTCAGGACCAATGCGACGACGATGATTCTCGGGGTCATGGGTTCGCTCCTCTTCTCTATCGGCGCTGCCGGGCCAGCGTGATTTCCGGGTGGGCCAGCAGCACCGCGCGCCGGATCTCGGCGTACCCCTTGAGGGTCGTCGCCACGGGCGCGGCACCCTCCGCACCGTAGATACCGGTCATGAACGCCTCGGCCGTCTCGTGTTTCCGCGTATCGCGCGCGACATCGTCGGCAATCATCGCCCGATAACGATCGACCAGCGCGCCGAGCCGGTTCCAGTCGAGCCACTTCTCCGCAATGTCTGCGATGTAGCGCAGATAGCGGTCGCGGAGGGCGGGCACGGCGAGCAACTTGTGGCGCAGCGCCTTGTTGGGATCTGTCAGGTTGACGAGCGGATCGGGCTGCGCGCCGTTGGCCCCGCGGGCGCGGAAGCCTTCGTTCGCGTCGTGCGGCGTCAGCACGAAACGACCCGCGGCGGTGAGATACACGTTGAAGTCGCTCCCGTCATTCCAGTAACCGTCGCCATTGGCGAGCGCGATGTCCAAGGCCAGGAATCTCAGCACCGCGTCGATATCCATCACCGGCGCCAGGGCGCGTTCCAATTGATCGGGGGGCGTACCGTTCAGGATTTTCGTCGCCTGGACGAGCGAGCGCCAGGCCGCAAGGTTGTCCGCGCCCTTCATTTCGTACCAGCGTCGATAGGGCGCGATGTCCTCCCCGAGATAGGAGAACCCGCCGCCGGACGAGTTGTTCGGTGATTTCCAGAGCGTCCCCCCGGACGACTTGAAGAGCTCCCGCTCGGCCTCCCGGCCGAACGTCTGCTGATTCACATACAGGCCCCAGCTCTCGCCGTTGATCGCCACCCGCGTGAAGTTCGCGCGCAGCGCCGGAATGTAGTCGCGCGCCACGTCGAGGTACAGCACGGACCGCAGGAACGTCGGATCCTGGTTGGCGTTCAGCAGGTTGAGCGATCGGTAGCCGAGCAGATGCTGGTCTCGCGCCCAGTCCATCGCGATCGACAGCGGCCGCTTAAGGCCGGCGGCAACGTTGCCGAACGAGTTGTTGCCGCGAAACGAGACTCCGACGTCCGGAAACGAGCGGTTGTCGACCACGAGGGTGGCCGGCACGAGCACGTCGGTGTGGTAGAACGCCTCGAGTTCCTGTTCCCAGTCGGCGTCCGCGAACTGGAGAAACAGTGTCCGCACGGTGTTCGCGTCGTAGAGCGAAACAGACGGCGGATACGTGCGCACGTCCTTCGGCGCGAGCACCGGCCCCACAGAACCGCCGCGAGGGAGCTGACTGCCTCGCGTCGGCTTCCGCAGGCCCGGGTTCGCGGCCAGGTAGTCGCGCGCGGCGTCGCGCTCGGCACGGTCGAGCCGGTGGTCGCCGTTACGATCGAACCTCGCGACCAACGGCAGATCCGGCTCCGCGCCCTGAGCAGCCACGCCGCCCCGGCCAGGCTGAGCGGGCGCCTGGGTCTGCGGCGACGCGGGCGGTCCCGGCTGCGCCAGAGGGATGGCGGCGGCGCCCGCCAGCGTTCCGACAAGTGTCGTCCATCGAGCGAGCGACTGGATCGGCGGGCCCATAAGCCAGGCTGGATCTTAGTCGGTCGGCCTGTCCCCGGACCTCGCCAGAGATCGCCGGGACATGGAATCGACGTGAAGTAAGCTCGTCCAGGGCGGCGCCCCGACGAACCTTTCCACTACCTACGCTTTCTTCGTCGGCAGCGTGGACACCTTCGCCGAGGGGTTGGCCGCCCGGACGTCGGCGAACGGTGACTGCCGGCCGATAACGCGGGCTTCGCCCTTGTAGAACCGCATTCGAATCACGCCGGTGACGCGCTTTTGTACGTGCCGCACCAGCGCGTCGATCGCCTCGCGCGCGGCTGTGAACCACAGGCCCTGGTACACGAGGTCCGCGTACTTGACGCCCATTTCGGAAGTGAGCCGCTCCAGATCGCGCGGCGTCACGAACGCCTGCAACTCGCGATGCGCGGTATGCAGGACGACGGCGGCCGGCGCCTCGTAGACTTCGCGCGATTTGTCCCCGCCCGAGCGGTTCTCGATCATGTCGATGCGCCCGATGCCGTGGGCGCCCGCGATGGTCTCCAGGCTCTGGATGATCTCGGTCATCGTCATCGGCACGCCGCTCAGTTTCGACGGCACGCCCTGGTCGAACTCGACATCGACGATGGCGGGCACGTCGGGCGCGTCGGCGGGGGCCTTCGTCAGCGTGAAGATGTCCTCGGGCGGCTCGGCCCAGGGGTCGTCGAGCACGCCGCCGGCGATCGACCGGCCCCAGAGGTTCACGTCGATGTTGTAGGGCCCCTCCATCGTGGAGGGCACCGGAATCCCGCGCTCGCGCGCGAAGCCGACTTCATCGGACTTGCTCAGCCCCCACTCGCGGGCCGGACCGATGATGGTGAGGCTGGGATCGAGCGCGTGCGCGCAGACATCCATGCGCACCTGATCGTTGCCCTGCCCTGTCGATCCATGGCCGATGGCCGTCGCGCCCTCGATCTGCGCGATATGCACGAGGTGCTTCGCGATCAGCGGCCGGCCGAGCGCCGTGGCTAATGGATAGCGGCCCTCGTAAACCGCGCCGGCCTGAAGCGCCGGCAGGATGAAGTCGCGCGCGAACTCCTCGCGCAGGTCGAGCACGTGCGCCCGGAGCGCGCCGCTGGCAAGCGCGCGATCGCGCACGTCGTCCAGTTCCTTGCCCTGGCCGAGGTCCATCGTCACCGTGATGATCTCGGCGCCGTACTTCTCAGCGAGCCACGGAATGGCCACCGAAGTCTCGAGGCCGCCGGAATACGCAAGCACAATTCGCATTTTT
>CAZJTG010000164.1:0-5113 GCA_964548865.1 uncultured Solibacteraceae bacterium | reverse complement strand
AATGGCCACCGAAGTCTCGAGGCCGCCGGAATACGCAAGCACAATTCGCATTTTTATTGCGGGGGGACTTCGTCCCCGCCGCACCCCCCCTTACGAGCTCTCTCGCGGGGCCCCACTGCCCCGCTCCGTTCGCTCGGGCGCACGTCGCTTCGCTCGTGCGCTTACTTGTCCTGGCTCTTCTCCTGGCTCTTCGCGATCGATGTGAGCATCTTCTCGATCGATTCGGCGGCCGCCGAACCGCGGCAGACCAGGAGGATTGTGTCGTCGCCCCCAAGCGTACCGGCCACCTCCTGGAACTGCGCCCGATCAATCCACTCGGCCAGTCCCTGGGCCTGTCCGCGATCGGTGCGGACGACGAGCATCGCGTCCACGCGTTCCAGGCCGCGCATCAACGATTTCACGGCCCGCTTGAGGTGGTCATGCGTGCCGGACTGGGCCGCGCCCGGCCGGACGTAGGCGCCGTCGCCGGCGCGCTTGACCAGTCCTAACTCCTTGAGATCGCGGGAGATAGTGGCCTGAGTCGCGACTATCCCGCGGTCCCTCAGCTTCGCGCGAAGCCCCTCCTGCGACGCGACCGCGTCGTGGTCGATGACATCGAGGATCTGGGACTGTCGCCAACTCTTCATATCTATTCAGTGAGCCGAGCAATTATACATCGAGTGAATGGCCGCGCAAGCCGAGGTTCGTACTTACTGGCCGAGCTTATTTGCCTAAGTCAGCTTGTTGACGAACAAGCTTATACAGTGTATATCTACACGTCTTGATGAATATTTATTCATCTCCGGTTCGTGTTGGGATTGCGGGTGCGACGGGATTCGCCGGCCAGGAGCTGGTAGCCCTGCTGGCCCGGCATCCGGGGGTCCGGCTCACGGCAGCCATGTCCTCGAGCGCGGATTCCGCCGCCCGGCCGCTACCCCGCCTCAGCCGGATCTGGGACGGACAGGTCGAGCCCCTTAATAAGAATCGGCTGGCTGCGGAGACCGACCTCACGTTTCTTGCGGTGCCGGAAAATGCCGCGGCCGATCTCGCGCCGCCGCTCGTGGACGCGGGCGTGCGCGTGATCGATTTGTCCGGCGCGTTCCGCATCACGGGCGATGCGGCGCGCAACAAGTGGTATCCCGCGACGAAGACATTGCCGGCCGGTTCCGCCTACGGTCTGACGGAATTCTTCAGGAACGACGTGAAGGACGCGCGGCTGGTGGCGAATCCTGGCTGCTATCCGACCGCGGCGCTACTCTCGCTGCTGCCGCTCTCACAGCGGGGACTGCTGCAGCCGAACGCGGACGTGGTGATCGACGCGAAGTCCGGAATCTCGGGCGCGGGCCGCGCGCCGTCCGATCGGACGCACTTCTCCGAGAATCACGGGTCCGTCGCGGCGTACGGCGTGCTGAATCACCGGCACGTTGCGGAAATGGAGCAGGCGCTCGGCGCCATGGTGACGTTCGTGCCGCATCTCGTGCCGCTCGATCGCGGCATTCTCGAGACCATCTACGTGAAGGCGGCCGCGGGCGCCACGAGCGAGAAGATCGGGGACGCGTTCCAGCAGGCGTACGCGACCGAACCGTTCGTCCGGCTCACCGGCGACGCGCTGCCGGAGATCAAGCACGTGGCGCATACGAACTTCTGCGACATCGGATGGCGATTCGAGGCGTCCACCAGCCGGCTGGTGATCGTCTCCGTGATCGACAACCTGCTGAAGGGTGCGGCCGGCCAGGCGCTGCAGAACTTCAACGTCGCCTTCGGCTTCGACGAGAACACGGGGCTGCTGTGAGCGGATCGCTGGTCCTGAAACTCGGAGGCGAGCTTCTCGAGACCGCGGCCGACCGCGCCAGAGTGGCGCGACTGGCTGCGGCCATCGTCGCGCATCGCCCGTTCGTGCTCGTGCACGGCGGCGGCCGCGCGATCGACGCGGAGCTCGATCGCCGCGCCATCGCGCCGAAGAAAATGGATGGCCTCCGCATCACCGACAAGGCCACGCTCGATGTGGTCGTCTCGGTGCTCGCGGGCACCTCGAACACGGACCTCGTCGCCGCGCTCGTCGCCGCCGGCGTGCCGGCCGTGGGGCTGACGGGCGTGGACGCAGGCTTCGGCCGCGCCACGCGCACGGCCGCGCATCGGTCCACGTCCGGCGCGGTCGTGGACCTCGGCGAGGTCGGCGATCCCGCGGATCCCGATCCGTCGCTGATCGAGCTGCTGCTCGTGCACGGCTACGTACCCGTCGTCGCCAGTCTCGGCATCGCCGACACGGCCTCGGCCACCGATCCCGGCATTCTGAACGTGAACGCCGACGTGATGGCGTGCCGCATTGCCTCGGCGATTGGCGCGGGCGAACTCGTGATTGCGGGCGGCACCGCCGGCGTGCTCGACGATCAGGGCGAGTCGATCGCGACGCTCGACACTGCGGATATCGATCGCGTCATCGCCGGCGGCACGGCGACCGCGGGCATGGTCGCGAAACTCTCAGCCTGCCGGACGGCGCTGCTCGAGGGCGTGTCGAGCGTGCGGATCGTGAGCGGCAGGAGCCTGGACGCGGTTCACGGCGTGGACGACGCGCCCGGAACGACGCTGGTACTGGCCGGAGTGGGGAGCCGGAGCTGAAGGAACGCAAAGGGACGCAGATGAGCACATTGACGCCGACAGACATCAAGATCCTCGAAGCGCAGCACGTGCTGCAGACCTACAAGCGGCAGCCCGTCGTCTTCGAGCGCGGCTCGGGCATGTACCTCGTGGACGACAAGGGCCGCCGGTACCTGGACTTCCTCTCGGGCATCGGCGTGGCGTCGCTCGGACACGCGCATCCGGCGCTGGCCAAGGCGATAGGCGAACAGGCGGCGACGCTCGCCCACACGTCAAACCTGTATTTTCATCCTCTGCAGGGCGAGCTGGCCGCTCGGCTGTCGGCGCTCGCGGGCATCGAACGCGCGTTCTTCTGCAACAGCGGCACGGAAGCCAACGAGGCGTGCCTCAAGTTCGCTCGCCGCTACTGGCATACGAAGGGCGATACCGGCCGCACGAAGTACGTCGCGTTCACGCATTCGTTCCACGGGCGGACGATGGGATCGCTGTCGGTGACGTGGGACGAACACTACCGCGGACCGTTCCAGCCGCTGATTCCGGGCGTGTCGTTCGCGGACGCGAAGGACCCGGCGTCGGTCGCCGCGCTCGTGGACAGCGAGACCGCCGCGATCATCGTCGAGCCCGTGCAGGGCGAAGGAGGCGTGCGGCCGATCCCGGCGGCCACCATCCAGGCGATCAACGACGCATGCGCGAAGACGGGCGCGTTGCTCATCGCCGACGAGGTGCAGAGCGGGTGCGGCCGCACCGGCCGGTTCCTCGGATCGCAGACGCTCGGCCTGTCGCCGGACCTCGTGGCGCTTGGCAAGGCGCTTGGCGGCGGCATGCCGATCGGCGCGGCCATGGTCTCCGGCAGGGTGGCGGAGACCATCTTCCCGGGCGATCACGGCACGACGTACGGCGGCAATCTGCTCGCGTGCCGCGCGGGCCTCGTGTTCCTGGCCGAGCTCGATCGAAGGCTCCAGGCCAACATCATTGAGATGTCGGCGCATCTCTTGGGGGGCCTGCGCGCGCTGCAGGCGAAGCACGCGGTCGTCACCGATGTTCGCGGGCTCGGCCTCATCGCCGGTCTCGACTTCGCGGAGGACCCGGCGCCGGTCGTGGCGGCCGCGCTCGAGCGGGGGCTCATCATCAACCGCACGTCGAACACCGTCATCCGCCTGCTTCCGCCGTTCATCGTCTCGAAGCAGGAGATCGACGAGGCGATGAACATGCTCGACGCCGCGATTGGTTCGGTGTTTTCGCAGGGCGGGCTTCGGCCCGTCGCTGAGGGAGCGAGACAACGTTGACTGATTTCACGATTCGCACCGGCACTCCGGAAGACGCGGACACGCTGCATCAGCTCATCACCTCGCACGCGCAGGAGGGACACCTGCTGCCGCGCGAGCTCGACGAGCTGCGCCGTCACGCGCATCGTTTTGTCGTCGTCGAAGCCGCCGGCGAAATCAAGGCGTGCGCCGAACTGGCGCCGCTCTCCAAGCGCGTCGCCGAAGTGCGATCGCTCGTCGTCAAGGAGGATTTCCGGCGCGTCGGCCTCGCCGCGCGTCTCGTGGGCGAGTTGCGGCGACGCGCGCAGGCCGCGGAGTTCGAGATGCTCTGTGCGTTCACGCACGACGCACGCTTCTTCGTGCGCCAGAACTTCTCCATCGTGCCGCACCTGTGGCTGCCGGAGAAGATCAGCACCGACTGCGTGACGTGTCCGCTGTTCCGCACGTGCCAGCAGTACGCGATGGTGATGTCGCTCAGCGATGTCGCGCGGTTCTCGGCGCCGGCCAAGGTCCGCCGCTTCTCCGTCGCATGAGCGCCATGAAGATTCAGAACGTCGCCGGCGGCGTCACGGCGCCGAAGGGCTTTCGGGCTGCGGGTGTCGCGTGCGGCATCAAGCGCCGCAACCCGTCGCTGCCCGCGCCGCTCGACTTCGCGTTGATTGCCGCGGACGGCGCGGTGCCGGCGGCGGCGGTGTTTACGACGAACAAGGCGGTCGCCGCGCCCGTCGTCGTGTCTCGCGACCATCTGTCGCGCACGCGTGGACGCGCGGCCGTGGTGGTCGTGAACGCCGGCTGCGCGAACGCCTGCACCGGTGAGGCCGGTCTCGAGGTCGCGCGCCAGATGGCGGCCGCGGCAGCGCAGGCGGCCGGCTGCTCCGCCGACGAGGTACTCGTCGCCTCGACGGGCGTCATCGGTGTGCCGCTCAGCATCGCCAAGGTCCGCGCCGGTGTGACCGCCGCGGCCGCGACGCTCGGCGCCGACGGCAGCGACGCCGCGATGCGCGCCATCATGACGACGGATCCGTTTCCGAAGAGCAAGTCGGTATCCGTGCAGACAGCCGGCGGGACGTTCACGGTGGGCGGCATCGCCAAGGGCTCCGGCATGATCGAACCCCGCATGGCGACGATGCTCGGATTCATGACGACCGATGCGGCCGTGCAGCCGGGAGTGCTGCAGGGTGCGCTGTCGCGCGTGTGCGACGAGACGTTCAACGCCATCACGGTCGATGGCGAGTGCTCCACGAACGACTGCGTGTTCCTGCTCGCCTCGG
>CAZJTG010000163.1:0-9019 GCA_964548865.1 uncultured Solibacteraceae bacterium | reverse complement strand
CGTAGGTCTGGTCGCGCTCGAGCGTGCCGGTTTCGGTCGTCGAGGCGAGGCGCCGGCCGTCCGGCAGCCACGCGAGGCCGGTGACGGCTCTCGGCCGCGCCGGCAGCGCGCGAATCTCCCGTCCGGAGGCCACGTCCCAGATGCGAACGCGGCCGTCCTTCGCGCCGGTCGCGAGCCTCGAGCCGTCCGGTGAAAAGCGAACGGCCGTCACCGCGGCATCGTGCTGGAACTCGGCCGCCGAGGCGGCGCTGTGAAGGCCCGTACGGCGTCCGTACCGGCCGCATTCGATCAAGCCTTCGACGATCGCGGGATGGGCCTCGAAGCCCTCGATCCGCTGCGCCTCTCTGAACGTCTCGTACGCCTCGCCATAGGCGCCGGCTCGCAGGCGCTCACGCGCGCGGCCGAGGTACGCGTCCACCCGCTGGTGGCTTCGCAGCAGCTCGGTGGCACTTCGCGGCCGTGACAGGACGTAGACGAAGTGCGAGACGACGGCCGGCCGGACGCTCCAGACGCGCACCGTGCCGTCCTGGCCGGCCGACACGACCTCGTCAGCGGCCGGCGAGCAGGCGAGGGCGTAGATCGACGAGGTGTGACCGGCGGCGGTCCGGAGGCAGCGGCCGGACGAGCGATGCCACAGGCGCAGCGACGCGTCGGCGCCGGCACTCACGAAGAACTCCTCGTCTCCGGCGAAGGCAACGGCGTACACCGCGCCGGTGTGCCCGTGAAACTCCCGCGCGCACGTGCGCGACTCGACGTCCCAGAGCCTCACCTCGCCATCGCCTCCGCCGGAGAGCAGGAGCCGCCCGCTGCGGTCGGCGGCGAGCGCATGGATCGCGCCGTGGTGCCCTTCGAGCGCGCCCACGGACACCTGCGTCGCGACGTCCCACAGCTTGATGGCGTTGTCCCAGGCCGGACCGGCCGACGCGAGGACGCGACCGGCCAGCACGAGCGCGACATCTTCCACCGAGATCAGATGGCCGGCGAAGGTGCCGAGGCACGTGCCGTTCACGATGTCGAAGAGCAGAATCGGCTGAAGCTCCTCGCCCATGGGCGCGTGATAGGCCGCCACCAGGCGCTTGCCGTCGTCGGTCAGCGCGAAGGCGCACGCGCTCTCGCAGAAGAGCTTGCCGCCTGAGGGCTGCTGCTGCCACGCCAGCTTGGCGAACGGTCGCGGCAAATCGATCCGCCAGCCGTAGATTTCGTATCCGTGCGTGCCCGCGAAGATTTTGCCTTCGCCGAAGAACCCGACAGCGCGCTGCGTGTATGCGCCGGACCCTTCGAACGTCTGCACCGTGGCCAGCGAATCGGCGGCGAGGAGCTTCAGCAGGCCGTCCTTCCCGCCGACGGCGAGAAACGCGCCAGTGGGCGAACAGGCTACGGCATGAACCGGGGCAGGCAGGCGGAGAGATCGAGTCACGCCGACGTTCGGCCGGCCGTCGGACCAGACGGCTGGAGACGCCGCATCGTCGCTGCCGGGCGGCCGGCGGCCGAGAGCCGCCTGCTCCGCTTCGCGGTCGCCACGCTCGTGATGGACGGCGGCAAGAGCGTCCCAGTACTCGCGGCGGCCGGCGCACTGCCCCTCGAGGTCCGACAGTCGCGCCACGAGCGTGAGGTCATCGATCAGGCCTTTCGCCCACTGCCAGTACCCGAAATTGGCGGTCGACTCGAAATGCGTGGGCGCGCCGGCGAGTGCTTCGGTCCAGCGCTGCGCGGCCTGGCGCTCGGCGCCCAGATCGAGGTAGGACAGCGCGCGGTTGTTCAGCGCGTCGGCCACGAGTTCCGCCTCGTGCGGCTCTTCACGCGCGTAGGGACCGACGTGCGTTTCATAGGCGGCCTTGAGCGCGTGCATCACGCGATCGATCGAGGCGGGCCTGGCGCGCGGGTCCTTGGCCAGAAGCGAGGCCGATAGATCGTCGATGGAAGCCGGCAGGCCGCGGGCGAACCGGCTCGGCGGATCGGGCACGTGGTCGATGTGCATCTCGCGAAACCACTCGAGTTGCGGTTCCGAGACGACGTGCGATGGATCCACACGGGAGCGGTCGCCGAGCGAAGCGTCGGCGACGCGCTGGATGTCGAGTTCGCCGCCGAGGGAGGTCTCGCCGGCAGTGGATGGCGCGCCGGGCGCCTCGACGGCGCCGAGCGAGGCCTCGACCGCCCGGCCGGCGCGGACTTGTCCAAGGCTCGTTCCGGCCTCGCCGCGGTCGAACGGACGCCGGCCTGTCACGAGCTCGTAGAACATCACGCCGAAGGAATACAGGTCCGCGGCCGGCGTGACACCCGAAGGGTCGGTCCAGACTTCCGGCGCCATGTAGGCCGGCGTGCCCACGCGCGCGCCGGCGGCGCCGGCGAGCCCGAAGTCGGTGACCCTCGCCACGCCGGCGGGCGTGAGCAGGACGTTTGCGGGCTTCACGTCGCGGTGTACGAAGCCCGGCCGCCGCCGCTGCGCGTACGCCAGGCCGGAGGCGATCTGAATCGACAGGTCGAGCGCCGTCGCGAGGTCACGAATACCGCCTGCAACGAGCCGGGCCTTGAGGCTTCCGCCGGCCATCTTCTCGATCACGATGCGCGGGAAGTCCTCGAGCTGCCGCACGTAGTACGCGGTCACGATGTTCGGATGCAGGCCGAGATCCACCCAGGTCTCGGCCTCTTGCATGAAGCGGGCGCGCGCCGTGCCGTCGGCCAGCACCTCCGGCCGCGGCGACTTGATGACCAGCTCCATCCGCCAGGCCTTGTGCCAGACGAAATACACGATCGACATCCCGCCTTCCGTGTTGATGCCGCGGACTTCGTAGAGGTTGGCTATCGTGTCGTCGATTCGCCACATGGTCGTCAGGCCGACGCAGGCTCGAACTCCCAGTCAAGCTCCCAGAACCGCAGGGTCGAGTCGCCGCCGGCTGACACGGCGAAGCGGCCGTCGCGCGCCACGCTGACGAGCGGCACCGGACCCTTATGGCCCGTCAGCGCACCCAGGCAGGTGCCGGCGTCGAAGTCCCAGAGGCTCAGATCGCCGACCTGGCTGAAGTGGGCTCCCATCATCGTCGTGGTGCCACTGACGAGCGCGAAACGTTCGTCCGACAGGAAGGCAATCGCTTCAACGCGCTCTCGTTCGACGGTGACCTCGCGTACGACGGCTCCACTCGGGATCTCGAGAAGTCTCACCGTGCGGCCGACCGCGACGAGCAGGCGCCGCCCCGATGCCGACAGCGCGGCGACACCCGGCTGCAGATCCGAACCCAGCTCGACCACCGCCCCCGAGCCGATGTCCCACAGTCGTTGCGACCGGTCCTTGCTGGTCGCCAGGGCGCGGCGGCCATCGGCGAGCAGCGCCAGGCGCTCGAGCGGGGAGCCGGCCTGAAGGAAGTCCAGATCGATCGTCCGCACGCAAGCGCCGGACTCGACGTCCCACAGTCGCACCGTTCGCTCGCCCGCCTGGCCAAGGTGGCTGCCTCCAAGTGACACCGACGCCGCCCGCTCCTCGCTCAGGCTGGCGGACCACACATGACGTCCGTCCTCGGCGAGAGCCAGAGAGCGGACCTCGCGGCGGTGCCCGTCGAAGACCCGTGTGCAGGCGCCGGTCTCCACCTGCCAGCAGTGAATCGAACGAGCGGCTCCGGCCGACACGACGAACCTGCCGTCTCGAGAGATCGCCACCGCAAGAACGTCGCTATGAAAGCGCTGACCCTCGAGCAGGTGCAGGCATCGACCATCCCGGCTCCAGACCCGAAGCTCGCCGTCGACATGGCCCGAAGCCGCGACCCGCCCGTCGTCGGAAACGGCCAGCGAGCGCACGGGCTTCGGAAACGTCGTCGCGGCCGCCTCCCACCACGCGCGCAGGCCCGTCCGCCGGCCCTTCAGCGACAGCGCGTGCCAGAGGTCGAGGAGTTCAGGATGGCGTTCGTAACCGGGGATCCCGCGGGCCTCGCGAATGAACGACGTCGCGTCGCGCCATCGTGACGTCTGCATGTGTCCGCGGGCCGTCTCGGTGAGCCGCGAGACGGTCCGGGCGTGGGCCAACTGAACCGCCGACCGGGTGACGCGGCTGAGGACGAACCGGCGGGCCGGCGGTTCCAGGCGCCCGGGATGCCAGAACGTGATGCGCCGGCTTCCCGCTGACAGGATCACGCCGTCGCCCGAAACAGCGGCCAGCGTGCCGGCCACGTCCGGCTTGCCGCCAAAACTGCGAATGCAGTCGCCACTGTCGAGATGCCAGAGACGCAGCGCCGAAAGGTCACGGTCTGTGCCGCATGAAAACGCACAGGATCCGTCGCCGAGAAAGCCCACGCCGCTCACGCTACGCGCGCCGGCCGGCACGACCCGAAGGCACTCGCAGCGTTCCAGATCCCACAGCCGAACGGTGCCGTCCAGCCCCCCCGACAGGGCTCGGTCCTTCTTCTCCGAGATCGCCACGCCGCGAACCGCGGCCCCGTGTCCTGGCAGGACCGCGAGACAGGCGCCCGAGCCGGTGTCCCATAGGCGCACGGTGGCGTCGTCGCCGCCCGACACGAGACGCGAGCCATCGCCCGAGACGGCGAGCGCCCGGACAGCAGAGTCGTGCCCCAGCAGCCGACACCGAAGTTCCGAGCGATCGATGTCCCAGACGAGAATGGTCCGGTCGCCACCCGACGACGCTCCGACGCGACCGTCCCGGGTCAAGACGACGGCTTCCACATAGCCGGTGTGCCCTGACAGAACGGCCGACGTCGATCCGGTCGTGACGTCCCAAACGCGCACCGAGCGATCTCCGGGCGGAGTACGCCCGGGGAGGAGCAGATGTGCCGGATCGCGGCCGCCGCTGATCGCCCGGCGGCCGTCGGCCGAGATCGCCACCGACGCCGGCGCGCCTGGATGCCCGCGCATGACGCGGAGCGGCCGAGGCTCCTCCAGGTTCCAGACCTTCAACGCACCGCTCACTTCCTCTTCGAAGGCCGCGACGGCGATGGGCGCGTCGTGAGCCAGCGCCGCGCCACTCACGTAGCCGAAAGGTCCGTCCGGTACCCACCGCGGTTCGCCGAGGCGCCTGGCCCAGCCGGACGTGTCGCCCGCCAGTTCAGCCAATGCCTCCTCGACGTCGGGCTCGCCAGCCGACCGTTCGGCGGCGACGCCCAGCGCGGCGCGCGCCGCCTCCGCGTCGCGCCTCGCGATGTGTGCGAGGCCGAGCAGGTACGGAGCTCTCCAGGCCGCCGGTGCGTTCCGGCCCACGTTCTCAATCCTCGCGACGACCTCAAGGTCTGTCGTCTCCCCGCTCTGCCAGTGCAGCATCGCGAGGTTGTACTCCGCCTCGGCGTGCGACGGACTGGCGGCCAGCGCCTCGCCGAGCGCCGCCTCGGCCAGCTCCGGCCTGCCAAGATCGAGGTAGCTCAGCGCGCGATTATTGAGGCTGTCCGCCTGCAAGCGCGAGTCCTCAGGGTCCTCGCGCGGGTACGCGTGACCGGTGGCCGCGGCGTAGGCCTGCCGCAGTTCCTCGGCGATGTCCTCCATGCGGGCGGGCCGCTCCCCGGCGTCCTTCGCGAGAAGAGACATGCACAGACGATTCAATCTGTCGGGCAGGCCGGGATTGAAGCGGTCCGGGGGATCCGGCACCCCGTCCCGGTGAGCGCGTTCGTAGTACTCGAGATCCTCGCCGCTGACGTCCGGACGCTCGCGGGTGGAGGTCCACGCACCCACGGACCGATCGTGCAGCGCCTGAATATCGAGCTGTTCGCCGAGCGATACGAGACTCTGATCGCGCGGCCCGTCAACACGTGGGCCGCGCAGGGCGCCCAGCGACCCTTCCGCCGCCCGGCCACCCTGAATCTGACCGAGGCTCGTCCCGGACTCGCCGCGTTCGAACGGGCGCCGACCGGCCAGGAGCTCATACAGCAGAACGCCGAACGCGTAGGCGTCTGCGCTCCTCGTCACCCGATCGGGTGCGGCCCATACTTCCGGCGCCATGTAGGCCGGCGTGCCCACGCGCGCGCCGACGGCGCCGACGAGCCCGAAGTCTGTGACCTTCGCCTCGCCATCGGGCGTCAGGAGCACATTGGCGGGCTTCACATCTCGATGCACGAAGCCGGGCCGGCGCCGCTCCGCATATGCCAGGCCCAAGGCAATCTGGACGGCGACGTCGAGGGCGGTCGCGAGGTCGACCGCTCTTCGCGCCCGGAGCCACGCCTTGAGGCTTCCTCCGTCCATCTTCTCGATGACCATGCGCGGGAAGCTTTCGATCTCGCGAACGTAGTACGCGGTGACGACGTTCGGGTGCAGACCGAGGTCCACCCAGGTCTCGGCCTCCTGCAGGAAGCGGGCACGCGCCGTGCCGTCGGCCAGCACCTCCGGCCGCGGCGACTTGATGACTAGCTCCATCCGCCAGGCCTTGTGCCAGACGAAGTACACGATCGACATCCCGCCTTCCGTGTTGATGCCGCGGACCTCGTAGAGATCTGCGATCGTGTCGCCGACCTGCCACATGGTCGTCAGGCCGATGCCAGCCATGCCGCGCAGTCGTCGATGCGCGCGCGAACGTAGACCGCGAACGACTCATTCCCGCCATTGCCGTGCCTGAAGTAGGCCGACGGCGAGTCGTAGAGCGGCAGGAGCGTCGAGCCGCGGATGAGCCGCGCCGCGCCGAACGACCGGGCGATGCGCCCGCAGCCGTCATAGAACGGATGCAGCGGCCCGCCGTTGAGTTGCCATTCGGCCCAGGAGGCAAGCGGCACCGGATCGACCGAGAGCTCAGGCCAGCGCGCGTGGACGATCGCGCAGAAGGCATCGACGGCCTCGGGGATGTCGTCCGGAGCCACCTTGGCCTCCGGCCCGGATACGGCCACCCCTCCGCTCGCAGAGGCCTGATGCGCGCCGATCGGCCAGGTGCGCAGCCGGCCGGCCGGAAGCAGCCCGTCGTTAGTCAGATCGGCGATTTCAAAGAGCAGCGACCGGACCGCGTCGACGTTGTCGGGCGGCCCGGCCCGGCGCGTCGACCACACGAACTCGTGCATCTTGAGTTCGTTGTGTGCCGCCCGCGCGCGGAGCGCGTCGCCGGAAAGAAGGAGCGGCTGTTTCAGCGCACTCGAGCCCGTGTCGGAACGGCCGGCGCGCGTGCGGCTCAGCCGACGGCTGTTCTCGTCGAGGATGCGCGAGACGAGTCGCCAGTCGACGGTGTCGTAGTCGAAATGAGCAGTCATGCGATCCCACTCGGCGGTTTCATCTGCGATGGTGTCGCCCGGCGCCCACATCAGGACCTCAGTGCAGGAAGTCCTCTTCACTCGTTCGTTTCACGGAGAGCCCCGTCGCGGCGATGTCGTGCGTCCGCCCGGGCTCGATGACCGTCTGGACGCCGTCGTCGGTGTGCAGCACCCACCCGGCACGGCCCAGCCGAATCGTCGCCGCCGCGGCGGGGCCGTCCGCGAAATGGGCCACCGCGTCCGGACTCGATCCGATCGTCACGAGCGGGCTGCTCACCATCAGATACTCGTGCAGCGGCCAGTTGTGGAGCCGAGCGAGTTTCAGACAGATCACGTGAGCGCCGTCGACGACGCGGGCGATCTCCGCGACGCTGAACTCGACGCCCTCGGGGCCGAGCTTGACGTGCGCGGGATCCGGGAAGATGCACGGGGTCCACACCCCCGGCGCCACGCGAGCCTCGTTCACATACACGCCTTTGTCCGAGTCCTCGTCGCGAATCTCGGCGCGGCCCATGTTCCACCAGATCTGCGCGTGGAACTGGCTGACGTTCTGGAGGTTTCTGTTGAACAACGGATGCGACGCGTCGGGCGCCGGCAGGAGCCGCGTGACGACCTGCACGCGCGGATCCCGGCTCGTCTTCTGCCGGCCGAAGCCGAGCAGCCGTTCGGTGAAGACGAAGACCCTGCGCGGCCCGTCGGCCGTGCCGGGACCGCTGATCGTGAGCGCCGGAGCCCGAACGGCCGGAGGCGGCTCGGCCCCCCGGAGCGTCGGCAGCGCCGCCACGCCCATGAATAGCGGATCGACTTTCGGGCCGCGAGCGAATTCCGAGAAGTACCACTCGACGACGCGCAGGACCGACCGGAGCACCAGGTCGACGTCGCCCGGGCCGGGCTTGATCTTGAGGACGTCGTGCGCCGCCTTGTTTCCGATGACCCGCACCATGTGCAGGAGCGTGAGAATCTCCTGCGGCACGAGCCCGCGGCTCAGAACGGGCTGCGACTCGAGATAGCGGATGCGTTCGTCGAACAGACTCTTCGCCTTGTCCCGATCTTCCTTGCCGCCCATGTCCTCGAGCAGGCGGACCGTGATGCGATCGGCGATGCGGCGGGCGATCATCAGCGAGTCCTGCGGCAGACCGGCGACGCTCAGGCAGTTGCGCAGTTCCTCGCGTACGTCGCCGACGGCGGCTTCGAGCCGTTCGACCCGCGCACGCAGGGCGTCAAGGTCGGACGACATGCATCACACGTGTTCGTCTGTGACCCGCGAGAGCGGAGACCGCGGACAGAACGGCACCGGTGGCCGTGCGGCGCCGGCGCGCCGGTGCCAGAATGCGACGGGAACCGACGGGGCCAGGGGACATAGAGGCCGTGCGGAGTCCAATTTAGTCGAGCGCCAGACAGAGTCAAGTACCGTAGAATCCACGCCAGACACGGCTCGCGAGGCTCCATATGGGCTCATGGCCAGGCGCGGACGTCGGTCCGCTTCAGTTCGCCACCGAATTCGGCGCCGGGGCCACAGTCCTCCGCCTCGGCCTCGGCAACCCCGACGCGCCAGGGCACGGAACCACGCGTCTCTCCATCATCTCCGGTCCAGAAGGCGCCACGGTCTCGCTCGACCCCGGCGAAGGCGGCCAGCCGGCTGCGCTCGTGACGATTCCCGCCGCACCAGCAGACCAGGACGACGACGAACTCGAAATCGAGCTCGAGGCCGACCACGGCGGCGAGGTTCGTCGCTGCCGCGTCGTGTTGCGTCGGACCCGCGCGACCATCGGCACCGCGCTCGTCGCGCGCGACGTCGACGGGCCGCCTATCCCTCCCGAGATGCGCGCCGCGATCCTCTGGTTCGCCTGGCAGCGCTA
>CAZJTG010000162.1:0-9069 GCA_964548865.1 uncultured Solibacteraceae bacterium | reverse complement strand
CCGGGTCGCTCTGCTGGTTTGAAGAAGGCACCACGGATTCACGTCCGCAGGTGCTGACAACCGTGCAGGGCCTCGGGTTTCTCAAGGGCAGCCACAGCCCCCACTACGATGCCGAGCCGGGGCGGCGACCGCTGTACCAGAAGCTCATCGGTTCCGGAGAAATGAAGCCGGGCTACGCGTGCGACAACGACGCCGGCATCTACTTCGAAGACAACACGGTCACCCGCGTGGTGTCGGCGCGGGCCGGGGCGAAGGTCTACTACGTCAGTCGCGTGAACGGCCAGGCAGTCGAGCGCGTCCTGGAGCCTGATATTTTCCTCCGGGCTTGACCGCGCGCGTGCCGCGTCTACCAGACAGGACCCAGTGTCCTCGTTCGCGCGTCCACGACCTCACGGACCCTGCGGATGTCCGCCGGCGTCGTCCGGCAACACCCACCGATCCACGATGCCCCGGCATCGATCCACTCGTCAACGTGCGCGGTGAATCGCGTGGCCGTCCCCTCCCAGCAGTGCCCGCCGGCGTTCCACAGTTCGCCGGAATTCGGGTAGACGACGACCGGCTTGTCGGTGCCCGACGCCAGCGAGCGCACGAGGGCGGTCACGAGCGCCGGGGCCACGCAGTTGATCCCGATCGCCACTACCTGTGGTTCAGCATCGAGGAACCGCGCGCACTCGGCGATGGAGTCGCCGGCGGACGTCCGCGCCTCGTCGCCACACGTGAAGGTGACCCACGCGCGGGCCTGCGGATGTTCGTGCAGCACGCGCACGATCGCCCGGGCCTCACGGAGTGACGGCAGGGTCTCGCAAGCGAGGAGATCCGGCGCGGCGCCGAGGAGTGCGGCCACGCGCGGACGGTGGAAGGCGGAAAGGGCGTCTTCGTTCAGGTCGTAGTCTCCGCGGTACTCCGATCCGTCGTGAAGCGTGGCCCCGTACGGTCCGATCGAGGCAGCGACGAGGAGGGGGCGCCCTCTATCCGGGTGCTGCAGGTAGAAGTGGTCGCGCGCCGATCGCGCGAGCGAGACCGATCGTTGAAGCAGGCGGCCGGTCTCGTCCCGAGAGAAACCGTGCGCCGCGAAGCCCTCGAAACTCGCCTGGTAACTGGCGGTGATGGCGATGTCCGCGCCGGCTTCGAAGTAGTCGAGGTGCACGGCCTCGATCGCCTCGGGGGCGTCAGCCAGGAGCCGGGCCGACCACAACGCGTCCGCGAGGTCGAATCCGCGGGCGTCGAGTTCGGTCGCCAATCCGCCGTCGAGGACGGTCAAGTGCGATCGCGGGGAAAGCATCGGCGATTCGAATCGTATTGTAGAAGCGCTTCCCGCCCTCCGCCACGGCGAGCCCGCTTCGTGCCTTGACCCCCGTGCGCGGGTTCTAACCTGCGGAGAGGACTGAGGGGAAGCTCGGCGGTAGAATCACCCCTGATGCCAGTCGCAGCCGGTACTCGCCTCGGCGCCTACGAGATTCTTGCCACCATCGGCGCGGGCGGCATGGGCGAGGTGTACCGGGCGCGCGACACCAGGCTCGATCGTCAGGTTGCCATCAAGGTCCTGCCGCCGCATCTGATGAACGACGAAGTGGCCCGGGCGCGTTTCGAGCGCGAAGCCAAGGCCATCGCCGCGCTCTCGCATCCGAACATCCTCGCCATCCATGAGTTCGGCTCGCACGATGACGTGGCCTTCGTCGTCATGGAGTTGCTCGAGGGCGAGACGCTGCGCGAGCGGTTGAACCCATCGGGCGGAAGCGGAGTGGCGCTGCCGATCCGTATCGCGGACGACAACACGTGGTTCTCGTACACGGAGACGGGGACTGAAGGGGATATCTGGGTGGCCGTGTTCAAGGACAAGGCGGCCAGGTAGGTGCGCTGACCGGACGTGGGGCATCATGAGTGAGGCGTCTATAATCGCGCCATGCAGCCGATAGACGGTCTTCCTGGGGCGGACGTGGTCGTCGAGGGACTGTACGATCTCAACGCCGGCGTCGAATCAATTCCTGCCCTGCTCGTGGCGGTCGGCCGCCCCCGTCTCCAACGGCTGGGTATCAACGTCCCGGACATCGGCGCCCGACCGGAACACCGGTTGTATCGCGCGCTGGTGGCGGCCCACGGCGACGCGGCGCACGGCCGCTACAACGCGCTCGTGCGGCGCCTGGTCAGCTTCGAGCGAGCGCTCGAATGCGCGCATTAGCCGACGAAGCCAGGATCCGCCAGTTCATGCGTGAGCTTGGGCGGGCGGCTCGGGTGCCCGCGCGCGTCTACCTGACCGGTGGCGCCACGGCCGTGTTGTCGCGCTGGCGTGACTCCACGATCGACATCGACATCAAGATCGTCCCGGAGGATGACGCCGTCTTTCGGGCGATTCCGGATCTGAAGGAACGCCTGCAGATCAACGTGGAGCTCGCGTCGCCGGACGACTTCATTCCCGTGCGCCCGGGCTGGGAGGATCGCAGCCGCTTCATCTCGCAGGAGGGTCCGCTGACGTTCCTGCACTTCGATCTCGTCGCGCAGGGTCTGTCGAAAGTCGAACGAGGCCATGTGCAGGATCTGGACGACGTGCGCCAGATGATCGCGCGTGGCCTGGTGACGCCCGAGGCGCTTCGGGAGGCGTTCGCGGCCATAGAGCCGCATCTGTACCGGTACCCCGCCATCGATCCGCCGTCGTTCCGGCGGGCACTTGAGCACGCCGTCGAGACAGTCCCGTGAGGCGACCGCAGCCCGGGCGCCCGGATCATATGACTCACGCCCTGCCCGCGCTGGTGGAACGGATCACGGCCCGGAGTGGCCTCGCGAAATGAGGACAGCCCAGGACCGCCTCGCCACCGCCCTGGCCGACCGCTACCGGATCGAGCGCGAGCTCGGCGAGGGCGGCATGGCCACGGTGTACCTGGCCGAGGACCTCAAGCACAGGCGCCAGGTCGCCATCAAGGTGCTCAAGGCGGAACTCGGCGCCGTGCTGGGCGCGGAGCGGTTCGTCAACGAGATCCGCACCACCGCCAACCTGCAGCATCCCAACCTGCTGCCGTTGTTCGACTCCGGCGAGGCCGACGGATTCCTCTACTACGTCATGCCCTACGTGGAAGGGGAAACACTGAGGGCGCGCATGAACGCTGAGCGCCAACTGCCTGTCGACGAGACGGTCCGGCTGGTCGCGCTTCTGGCGCGTGCGCTCGACTTTGCCCATGCCCGGAACATCGTCCACCGCGACCTCAAGCCCGAGAACATCCTGCTCCAGGCCGGCCAGCCGATCATTGCGGACTTCGGCATCGCCCTGGCCGTGGCGCAGGCGGGCGGTGAGCAGATGACCCAGACGGGACTCTCCCTCGGCACCCCGCACTACATGAGCCCGGAACAGGCGGCGGGCACGCACACGGTGGATGCCCGCTCGGACCAGTTCTCTCTTGGCGCCACCGCCTACGAAATGCTCACCGGCGAACCCCCGCACGCGGGCCCCACGACGCCCGCGATCGTGACGCGCCTGATGACGGAGCGGCCGCGGGACATCCGCTTCACCCGGCCCGCGGTGCCGCCCGGCGTCGCGGCGGCCGTCCATCGGGCGCTCGAAAAGTCCCCGGCCGACCGGTTCTCCAGTTGTGGCGCGTTCGCCGAGGCGCTGGCCGCAGGCGTCCTGGCCCCGGCGGCGACGCTCGCGGTGTCGACAGAAGCGAACCCGCGTGCTGCGCGCGGCGGGTCTCGTCGCCTGGCCGTCGTGGCGGTACTCGCACTTGTCGCGGTAGCGAGCATCGTGGGCGCTGTGATCACGTGGCGCCCGGCCGGCGACTCCCCCGACGCGGCCGCCACCACCGACGAGCGGTCCCTGGTCGTGCTCCCGTTCACCTCGGTCGGTGGCGACACCGCCAACAGCTACTTCGCGGCCGGCATCGCCGATGAGCTGACCAGTGCGCTGATGCAGATTCCTGGGCTGCGACTGGCGGGGCGCGCCTCGGCCGCCCGCGTCAAGGAGCAAGGGGGCGGGGCTCGCGAGATCGGCGCGGCGCTGAACGTCGCGGCGGTGCTCGATGGCTCGGTCCGGCGCGCGGGCGATCGGATTCGCGTCTCGGCGGAGCTCACGAGCGCCGGCGACGAGCGCGTGATCTGGAGCCAGACCTACGAGCGCGCCCTGGCTGATGTGTTCGCCGTGCAGGACGAGATCACCAGGGAGATCGTCTCGGCGCTGCAGCTGCGGCTGGTGGCTGCCGGTGGCTCACGTGGCATGAGCGCACGGGGCGGCACAAAGAATCTCGAGGCGTACGATCTCTATCTGCGCGCGCTGCCGCTCTACAAGGGGCGCAGCGCAGGACTGCTCGAGGCGGAGCGGCACCTCGTAGACGCCATCTCCCGCGACCCGGGCTATGCCCGCGCGCACGCGATGCTCGCCTCGACGCTGCTTGCGCAGCCGTACTACGTCTCTGTGAGCGCACGCGAGGTCGCGGCCCGGGGGCGGGCCGCCGCGATGCGGGCGATCGCGCTCGATGATTCGCTCGCCGATGGGCATCAGGCCCTCGGGCACGCGCATTCGGAAGCGGGCGAGTGGACCGCGGCGCGCCGCGAGTACGAGCGCGCCATCGCCCTCGATCCCCAGTTCGTGGAAGCACACTACCGGATGGGAGAGGTGCTGTACCGGATGGGCCTCTCGCGCGAATCGCTCGACTACTTCGAAGCCGCAAATCGATTGGACCCGTTGTATACGCAGAACAACGCCTACCGTCTCCTGACCCTGGCCATGCTCGGGCGATTCGAGGAGGCGATCACCATCGCCAAGCGGGCGCTCGCGCTGGATCCGGAACACATCAACCTCAACCAATGGTACGCGCACGTGCTGGAGCTCGCGGGCCGTCGCGAAGAAGCAGCGGCGCAGGCGCGCCGGCTGATCGCGCGAACGGACGCGGGGCTGGTGCGCATCGGCGCTGCGGCGGGGATCCTGGGACGCGCGGGTGAGCGCGACGAGGCGCGCGCGCTGCTGCGCCGCATCGACGCGCACCCCGTCGGGACGCAGGAGCGCGAAGTGGCCCAGCTTTACGCGCGGCTGGGACTCGGGGATCTCGAGGGCGCGATGAGTGCTCTCGAGACGGCGGTGCGGAGCGACCCGCACCGCGTGCTGGCGTATGGCATGCACGGCCTGGCCTATGACCCCCTGCGCGCCGACCCGCGCTTTGCTGCCGTACTGCGTCAGCTCAATCTCGATGTCGCGCGCCTGACGCGGCCCGACGGAGGTCGGTCGCGCTGACGGCACGAGATCTGCCCGCTCGCCGGCGCCCCGCTACCGCACCGCGAAGTCGATCGTCGCTACCGTGTTCTCCCACGCAATCGCCATCGTTCCGCTGTTTCGCGTCACGTCGCGGAAGAAGATCGTCAACTGGTCCAGCTTGGCTGCCACTTTCGAGTCCACCTGCATCGGCACGCGGGCGACGTCGAATTTCGGGTCGTAGTTGGTCGCGCCGATGAGGTCGGTCTTGTTGTTGGCGTCGAATTGCGCCTGGCGCGGCTGCGACGTGAGGACGAGCGTCCACTCTGTGGGACCCCGGAGATCGATGAGCACGCCGTACTCGCCCGCGGGCACCGTCCGGCCGCCGATGACGAGCGGCACTTCGGTCTTGAGCACGGTGGTGTTGTTGGCGCCGGCACGCCAGAGCGCTGCGCCGGCGCGGACCGCGACCCCGTAGTCAGCGCCCGCGCCAAAGATGTTCGCCCGTTGACGCAGCATCGGCCGGCTGTACGTCACTTCAATCCACTTGCCGCCCTCGTAGGCCATGGCGCCGGCGGCGTTCTTGACCCATTGGCCGCCCACCATCGCGGTGGCCGTGCCGGGAGGGCTCGGCGGCCGCTCCTGCGCGGACGTCAGAACCGAGGCCAAGAGCATCAAGATCGTTGCGGCAGTCACACGCTTCATCACACACTCCAATCGGCTGAAGAAGTTGTCGAGGTCACGTCCTGGACTTCGCCCCGCCGCGGACGTAGCGGAACTCACAGCACGCCGCGCCCTGCATGATGGTGCCCGTGCGCGTGAGCGTGGCGTCGGGAGCGAAGCCTTCGACGAGCGCGCCGTCCCGGCTGCACGACAGCGCCGCGCCCAGATCCGCGATGCCAAGCGCGCGATACATCTCCGCATAGCGGCACCGCGTCACATCGAACGACAGCCGGTCCGCCGTCGATTCATGCATGGTCATTTCCATGGCGCCGTCGCGCGTCCACGGCTCGAGCGTGCCGGCGAACCCGACGAGCGACACGTCGTCGCGGGCGGCAGCCATCGCCTGTCCCTGGGATCGCGCGATGCCCGCGATCGCGTCGCGCACGATCTCCACGACGCGCTCGCGCCCGAAAACCCTGCCGAGCGCCTCGATGACGGGCGCCAGTACGCGAGCCTCGATCTCGCGCCGCCGCAGGACACCGACGGCATTGAGGCGATCGACGGACTCGTCAGCGCCCACTATCGCCCCGCCCGCTCGAGCCGATCGACCACCTCGCGGTAGTACACCAACTGCGATCGCTGGTCAGCCGTGGGACGTCCGGCGAATTGCCCGACCTCGCCGTAGAGACCACTCACCCGCTCCGGCAGCAGGCCCGCCAAGCGACGGTCCTCGGCAGTCGCCGTCTGGCGTCCCGACAAGGCGGATGCCACCATGACGGCGCGGCGGAACACATCCGCGATCTCCGTCAGCATCTCGGACCAGGCCTGACGATCCGCCGGCGACACGTCCACGCGCGGATCGTCGCGCACGGTCATCCGTTTTTCCGAGGTCACGCCACCCGCCGAGAGCCGCACGGTGTACTCGCCGGCAGGCACCCAGGTCCCTTGGAGCCGGTTGCCGCCGCCCCCGCCCCCGCGTCCTCCGCGCCCGGTCGGCGCCGCTGGGGCGCCCGGCACGGCAACAACCACGTCGTCGCGGCGCAGATTCAATACGACTCGATTGAGCCCTCGCCGGCGCGTGGGCGCGATGGTGGCCACGCGCGCGCCGGCACCGTCGAACACACCGAGCGACACATCGCCGCCTTCGGCGCCCAGCCAGTAGTCGATGATGCCGCCCGCCGGTGGGTTCTGCCCGCGGAACACCATGTCGCCCATGTGCGCCTTGAGATTCGTGTACCGCACCTGGATGCCAGGCTGCGGCGTGAAGAGATGCGCGGCACGCGCGCCCACTTCGGGCGTCCACTCCTGCAGCGCCGTCACGTCATCGAGAATCCAGATCCCCCGCCCGTGCGTGCCGAGCACGAGATCCTGATCGCGCCGATGCACGACCAGGTCGTTGATCGGCAGCGTCGGCATGTTCTGCCGGAACGACAGCCACTGCCGGCCGCCGTCGAGACTGATGAACAGGCCCATTTCCGTACCGAGATACAGGAGCTGCGGGTTCCTGGCATCCTCGCGAATCGTGCGCGCGACGCGCCCCGCAGGCAGGTTGCCGGCAATCGACGACCACGTCTGCCCGAAATCGTCCGATCGATACACGTAGTTGCGGAAATCGTCGGACCGGTGATTGTCCACGGTGATGTACACCGTGCCGTCACGATGCGACGACGGTTCGATGCCGGAAATCCACGAACGCTCCGGGAGTCCGGGCAGCCGTCGGCTGACCTCGGTCCAGGTCTTGCCGGCATCACGCGACACCGACACTTGCCCATCGTCGGTGCCGACGTAGAGCAGCCCTTCGACACGTGGAGACTCCGCCAGCGCGGAAATCGTCGGCCAGTACGGCACGCCGTCGTCGAGCGACGGGATGTGGTCGGCGACCTCGAATCCCATGATCGTCTGCGTGCGCCGGTCGGTGGCCGTGGTGCGACGGCCGAGGTCTTCCCAGGTCAGTCCCCGATCGCGGCTCCGGAACAGGTGTTTCATGCCGACGTAGATCGTGCGAGCGCTGTGGGGGGACACGACGATGGGCGAATCCCAGTTCGCCGGATGCATCGCGTTGCCCATTTCTGGCTCTGGCAGACCGTCACTCCAGACGTCGAAGTTGCGCCGCGCGCCGATCGCACCACGCGGGTCGCCGGGTCGAATGTCCTGCGCCTGCCCCGTGCGCATGTCCACCCGCGACAAGCCGAGGTACTGCGACGCCGCGTAGACCGTGCGCCCGTCCTCGGGATCCGGCACGGTAAAGAACCCGTCTCCGCCGCAGAGCCTGCGCCAGTCTTCGTTCAGGATGCCCGAGGAAAGATACGTGGCGCTCGGGCCCACCCAGCAGCCGTTGTCCTGGAGGCCGCCGTACACGTTGAAGGGCGTGGCCTGGTCCACGGCCACGCGGTAGTACTGGCTCACTGGAAGCGAGGACACGTACAGCCACTTGAGTCCGCGGTCGTAGGAAATGCCTACACCGCCGTCATCCAGCTTGATGATGTGCCTCGAGTCGCGCGGGTTGACCCACACGAGCCGATCGTCGCCATGGAGCGACTGGGGCAACGCGGTGAACGTTCGGCCGCCGTCGGTGGACACGCTGTACGTGTTCACCATGTAGAGACGCTGGTCGTCGTTCGGATCGATCGTGATCTGGCTGGCATACATCGGCCGCGGATTCCACGTGCTCCGGAACGACCACGTCTCGCCGCCATCGTCCGATCGGAACACGCCGCCCTTCGGCGTGATGTACGCCGTGGACGCGTTGTACTTCTCGCCCTGCTCGATGGAGACGTACACGATGCGCGGGTTTCGCGGGTACACCGCGATGCCGAGGCGGCCGTACTCCCCTGCCGGCAGGCCGCGGCCCGTGAGCTTGCGCCACGTGACGCCGCCGTCCGTGGACTTGTAAAGCGCGCTGCCCGGCCCGCCGCCGTGGAACCCGTAGGCGGTACGGCGCCGCTGGTAGGCGGCCGCGAACAGAATGTCCGGGTTCGACGGATCCATCGCCACGTCCACGACGCCGGTATCGGCATTGATCTGCAACACTGGCGTCCAGCTGCGCCCGCCATCGAGGGTCTTGTAGAGCCCACGCTCGGCGTTCGGTCCCCACAGGTGGCCCATGGCGGCGACGTACACGATGTCCGGATTGCTGGGATGCGCGACGATGCGGCCGATGTGCTGCGAGTCGCGCAGCCCGACGTTCGTCCAGGTGCGGCCAGCATCCGTCGATTTGTAGACGCCATCTCCCC
>CAZJTG010000161.1:4748-9075 GCA_964548865.1 uncultured Solibacteraceae bacterium | reverse complement strand
GGTGGGCAGCGTCGAGTTTGCCGCGGCCCGCTTTGGCACGAGGCTGGTCGTGGTCATGGGGCACTCGCAGTGCGGCGCGATTATCGCGACGGTCGAAGAATTGCTGGGCGAAGCGCCGGCGGGATCCAGGAACCTGCGATCGATCGTGGATCGCGTGAAGCCGGCCGTACAGTCGGTGCTGGCCGGCCGGACGGCGCTCGACAAGAACGCGCTCGTGGACGAGGCGGCGCGCGCGAACGTGCGCGCCTCGGTCGATCATCTGTTGCACGGATCCGAGCTGCTCGAAGACCTGGTCCGCACGGACGGTCTGGTCGTGGTCGGCGCCGAATACTCGCTCGATACGGGAATCGTGACGTTCCTCTAGCCTTCGGGACGAGCGCGCGCTCAGGTCTTCGAGCGGCGCAGCGCGGCGGCGCGTTCCAGCGCCTCCCTGATGCGCGGCTCCATCCCTCGATCCGCAGGCTCGTAGTACCGGCGGCCGTCGAGGTGCTCCGGCAGACACGACATCCCCGCGACGCCATCAGCGTCATCGTGCGCGTAGCGATACCCTTCGCCGTACCCGACATCCTTCATCAAGCGCGTTGGGGCGTTGCGAAGATGCAGCGGCACCGGCGAGGCCACGTCCCCGGTGGCATCCGCGGACGCGCGGCCGTACGCGACGTAGACGGCGTTGCTCTTGGGCGCCGCGGCCAGATAGAGCACCGCCTGCGCGAGCGCGGTGCCGCCCTCCGGCATGCCGAGGAAGTGCACCGCGTCCTTTGCCGCCAGCGTGACTTCGAGCGCGCGTGGATCCGCGTTGCCCACGTCCTCGGACGCGAAGCGGACAATTCGCCTCGCGATGTACAGCGGATCCTCTCCAGCCTCCAGCATGCGGGCGAGCCAGTACACGGCCGCGTCCGCGTCAGTGTTCCGCATCGACTTGTGGAGCGCCGAGATCAGATTGAAGTGTTCCTCGCCGCCTTTGTCGTAGAGCAGGATGCGGCGCTCGATGAGACCGGCGAGGGCAGCCTGGTCCAGACGGCGCCGCCCGTCGGGGAGTACGGGCAGCGCGGACACGGCCTGGTCGAGCAGA
This sequence comes from uncultured Solibacteraceae bacterium, assembly GCA_964548865.1. Lineage (GTDB taxonomy): Bacteria > Acidobacteriota > Vicinamibacteria > Vicinamibacterales > SCN-69-37 > DASUGC01. The sequence goes on along the minus strand of CAZJTG010000161.1, from coordinate 8,003 downwards.
TTAAGCGCGACGCGGGCATCACCGTTTGCGTGAATCGCGAGCGCAGACAGCGCCGCGTCGTCCGCGATTACCGCGCTGTCGGCGAGGCCGCGCTCGGAGTCGTCGAGCGCGCGGCGCAGGATGAAGACGACGTCCTCGGTGGTGAGGGGCGTCAGGACGTAGACCTTCGACCGGGACAGCAGGGCAGAGTTCACTTCAAAGGAGGGGTTCTCGGTGGTGGCACCGACGAGAATGATCGTCCCGGCCTCGACGTGGGGCAGGAACGCGTCCTGCTGCGCCTTGTTGAAGCGGTGAATCTCGTCAACGAAAAGCACCGTGCGGGCACCGCGGGTCTGACGCCTGCCGTGCGCAGCGCCGATGATGTCCTTTACTTCCTTGATGCCGGTAGTGACCGCGCTCACCGGAATGAACTCGGCCCGGGTCGCGGCCGCGAGGAGCCGGCCGAGTGTCGTCTTGCCCGTGCCCGGCGGGCCCCAGAAGATCAGCGAGTGCAGCAGGCCCCGGTCGATCGCCTGCCGGAGGGGCCGTCCGGGGGCGAGCAAGTGGGCCTGTCCGACGACCTCGTCCAGCGACCGCGGACGCATCCGCTCAGCCAGCGGCGTGCCGGGCAATCCGATCGGGTCGGCGTCGGGGAACAGGGGGCCGGTCATGCCGAGCGCTGGCGCCTCGCTTCGTAGAGGAGCAGGGCCGCGGTGGCGGCGACGTTCAGCGAGTCCACGCCGCGTCGCATGGGGATCGTGACGCGGAGTCCGGCGCGCCCGAGGAGCGCCGGGTCAAGGCCCGCACCCTCGCTCCCGAGCAGGAGGAGCGTCGGGGGCGTCAGGTCAGCGCGATCGACCGGGACGCCGTCGCCGGCGACCGCGGCGACCACCTGCATGCCGCGCGCCGTGGCAGCCGCGATTGCTTCCACGCCCGTGGATGAAGCGACCGGCAGCCGGAACGTACTGCCCATCGCACCACGGAGCGCCCGCCAGCCGCCGGGATGCGCGGTCGTATCGAGCGCGATGACGCCGGTCGCTCCGAGCGCGTCGGCGGATCGGATGGCGCTGCCGGCGTTACCCGGATCCTGCACGTTGGACAGACCGATGACGAGCGGCCGCGCGCCCTCGAGCGCGCGGACGAGCGAGGCCGGCACCCAGCGGGCCAGCGCGACCACGCCGGACGGGCTCCTGACCGGACTCAGCGCTTCCAGGACGGCGTCAGACACGTCGTACACCGCCGCGCCGGCGGATTGCGCGCGCAGCGCGAGCGCCCGGTGCGCCGCAGATGCGGCGACCACGTCGATGCGGACGCCGGCGTCCAGGGCGTCGGCGAGCAGATGATCGCCATCGAGCAGCACGACGTCGTCGTCGCGGCGCCGTGCGGCGAGCCGGAAGCGCTTGACGATCACGTGCTGACGGCTGCTGATGCGCGGGAACTCGGGCACGGCCACGCTGATTCTATGTTAGCCTCACGTCCGGACATGAAAGCCGCGCTGATCAAGCGTTTCGAAGTGGAAATCGCGGTGCTCGAGAAAGAGCTCACGCAGGAACTGCCGCGGGAAATCCAGCGCGCCCGCGAGCTGGGGGATCTGCGCGAGAACGCGGAGTACCACGCAGCCAAGGAGCGGCAACGCTTCGTGGAAGCACGCGTATCGATGCTGAAGAAGCGCGTGTCGGAGATTCATCTCATGAATCTCGATCGGATTCCTCACGACAAGGCGGGCTTCGGGTCAAAGCTCACGATTCGCGAGGGCGGCAAGACGTTCACCTACGAGCTGGTCATGCCGGAGGATTCGGATCCGGACCGGGGGCTGATTTCGGTGGCGTCACCGATCGGGCGTGCGTTTGTCGGCAAGGAGGAGGGCGATGAGGTGGACGCACCGACGCCCGCCGGCGTCCGTACCTTCGAGATTCTCAAACTCACGACCATCCACGACGAAGAAGAGTAGACGTGCCGGCAAACGAGCGCAGCGACGCGAGCCCTGGCAAGGACCCGTCGTACTCGTCCCGGGCGCGCACGGCCCTCGTGCTCTGCGGCGCCGGGACGGCCGGCGCGTATCACGCTGGCGTTCTGCGTGCGCTGGCGGAGGCCGGCGTCAAGATCGACGTCGTCGCCGGACACGGGCCAGGCGCCGCGAACGCCCTGGCCGCCGCGATTGATGGCAGCGCGCGTCTCTGGGACGTGGACGGACCGTGGGTGTCGGCGTCTCTGTCTCGCGCCTACCGCTGGCGGCCGGCGCTCCGCGTGTTCTTCATCGGACTTCTGGCCTCGGTGCTGGTGCTCCTCTCGCCGCTCGTGGTGCTGGTGGCGGCCGCCGCCACGTATGCCGTGGGCACGGTGCTCGTGCTCGCGAACCTGCCCGGGGCCGCCGAGTCGGCCGTGGCGGTCTATCAGCGGATGATCGCGTTCCTCTTCGACCCGCCCGTGCTGCCGACCGTCGTTCCCCGCGCCGTCGTTCTGACGCTGCTCGTGATCGCGGGCGTGATGGTCACGGCCGCGTTTCGTGCGGCCAGGGAAGAGCGCAGCCGTCGTCGTTCGCTTGGCGGTTTCTGGTGGCGTCTGTTCGGCGCGCCCCTGGCGGCCGAAGAGCCGGCGCAGTCCTTGTCGCGCGCGCTGTGGACGCTCGTCCGGGGAGCATCGGCGACGCCGGTGCCGACGGCAGACGATGTGGGCCGGCGGTACGTGGAAGTGCTGACCGACAACCTCGGCCAGCCGGGGTTTCGCGAAGTGCTGATCGCCGTGCACGATACGGACAGCCGCCGCGATTTAGTGGGGGCGGTACTCGCGCCCCACGCGCGCGGCCGGTTCGAGGCGCGACGTTCGGCCGGTGGTCCGCGTGAAGCGGAAACCGTGGACTTCACCGGCCCGCAGCGGAATCTCGCGCTGGATTTCCTGGTGGGCGCGCTCAGGCTGCCGATCGCGACCGCCACCTGGCCGATGCAGTTTTCCCCGGAGGGTTACTGGCGGGGCGAGCTGCATCACATCACCGACCGGCCGGAACTGGCGGTGCGCCTGCTCGAGGAAGTGGCGGCGATCAGCGTCGAGCAGGTCGTGCTGGTCAGCCCCGCGCCGGAGCCGGGATTGCCGCACGCCCTCAGGGCGCGGGCCGTCAGCCTGCGCGCGCGCATCGGTGCGGAAGTGCGGTCGATGGAGACGGCGGCGTTCGACGACGCGCTCGCCGCCGCGTCGGCCAGGTTCAGCGGCGTCTTCGCGATCCGGCCGGTGCACAATCCCCTCGGCCCGTTCGATTTCCGCGGGGCCTACGACGAGGCG
>CAZJTG010000161.1:0-4738 GCA_964548865.1 uncultured Solibacteraceae bacterium | reverse complement strand
CGCACGGCCTCAAAGACCTGATGCAACAGGGCTACGACGACGCGTACCGGCTGTTCATCGAGCCCTCGGTTGCAGCAGGGGAGCGGTTGGAGAACCTTTAACTAACAGGGCATCATGGGCCACAAGCATCACCAGACGACCGACGTGATTCACCTCGGCGAGGGCGCGGATCCGGACGCCGCGCCGCTCACCGTGCCCGTGTACTCGACGACGACCTTTCTTTTCGACAGCGCGGCGGAGCTCGAGGCGTTTCAAGCCGGCGCCAGCCGGAAGTACATCTACTCCCGCTACGCCAATCCGACCGTTCGGGCCGCGGAGCTGAAACTGGCCGCGCTCGAAGGCGCCGACGCGGCGCTCGTCACGTCGTCCGGCATGGCCGCCACGGCGACGGCGCTGTTCGGACTGCTCGAGACCGGCACCGAGGTGATCTGCGCCGCGGCGATCTACGGCGGCACGCTGCAGGTCATGACCCGGTTCCTGTCGCGCTTCGGGGTCACGGCGCGGTTTGCTTCGATGGACGAACTGGCGCGGCCGGATGCGCTGCTCGGCGCGGCGACGCGCGTGCTGTGGTTCGAGTCGCCGATCAATCCGACACTGCGTTGCGTGGACATCGCGAAGGTGGCCGCGTCGTGCCGGAAGGCCGGGGTGATCTCGATCATCGACAACACGTTCGCCAGCCCGGTGAATCAGCGGCCGATCGCACTGGGTGTCGATCTGGTCATGCACTCGGCGACGAAGTACCTCAACGGGCACAGCGACGTCACCGCGGGCGCGCTCGTCGGCGGGCAGGCGCTGATCGACCGGCTCCAGCCCGCGCGCAAGCTCCTTGGCGGTGTCCTCGACCCCGCCGCGGCCTACGCCCTGGGGCGCGGGCTGAAGACGGTTGAGCTGCGCGTCGGCCGCCAAAATGAGTCCGCCATGGCGGTCGCCCGCTGGCTCGAAGCGAGCGGGAGGGTCGCGCGCGTGCTCTATCCCGGACTCGCGTCCCATCCGGATCACGAGATCGCCCGCAGGCAGATGCGCGGCTTTGGTGGCATGGTGTGCTTCGACGCCGGCAGCTACGACGCGGCGACGCGCGCCTTCGATCGTCTGCAGGTGATCAAGCGGGCGGCGAGTCTCGGAGGCGTCGAGAGCGTGTGCAGCCTTCCGGTGCTTACCTCGCAGTACGGACTCTCCGACGAGCAGCTGGCGGCGGCGGGCGTCACGCGGGGCATGCTTCGGGTGTCGGTGGGCCTCGAGCACGCCGACGATCTGATCGCGGATCTGGATCAGGCGCTCGGCGCCTGATTCACTCGCGCGCCGGCGTGGCGGTCAGTTCCATTTCAGGTGCTTCCTCAGGAACTGGTCCATCCGCTCGAACGTGTAAATCCAGCGCGAGTGGATCAGGCTGTCGTGCACGTCGTCAGGAAACACGAGGAGTTCGTAATCGACGTCGCGCTGGCGCAGTAGCTGCACGAGCCCCGTCGTCTGCTGGAACGCCACATTACGGTCGTCGTCGCCATGCACGAGGAGCACCGGCGACGTCCATCTGTCGACCGAGGAAATCGCCGACGACTGGTATGAGACGGACGCGGGATCGAGCGAACTGCCCCAGAGATGGACGCCGGCGAGATCGATGCCCGCGGCGAACAGATCCGAGTTGCGCGCGAGCGCCTGAGCCGTGAGGACGCCGCCGTACGAGAGGCCCCAGATGGCGACGCGTGTCGCGTCGACGTCCGGACGCGCATGCAGGTAGCGGCCGGCGGCGAGGACATCGGCGTATTCGGCGTTGCCTGCGCCGCCCGTGCGAGGTGCCTGGCGGAACGACCGTCCGTAGCCGACGCCGCTGCGAAAGTTGACCGACAGGACGATGTAGCCCTGGGCCGCGAGCCACTGATTGACGGCGTAGGCCATGTGGTAGAAGTGCCGGTAGTGATAGCCGAGCAACATCTGACGCACCGGTCCGCCGTGGACGAAGATCATCGCGGGCCGCTTTTCGCCCGGCTTGATGTCCCTGGGCAGGAAGAGCTGGTTGTAGAACTCGAATCCGTCGGCGGCCTTGAGCGTCACCGCGGCCGGCTCGACGTGCGCGGCCGTCGGGAATGACGCGGGCAGCCTGGGGTAAATCAGGTTCTGCTCGCCCGTGGCCGCCTGAATCACGCTGACCGACAGCGGCCGCCTCGCATCCGCGTAAAACGCCGCCAGGCGCCCTCCGGATGCGAAGGGCATCGGATAGGTCTCGATGCCTGCGCCTTTCGAGATCTGGCGGGGCTGGCCGCCGGCGGTCGGGACCGCCCAGAGATGACGGCGGTCGATGTCGCCGTGATTCGTCGTGTAGTACAGCGTCCGGCCGTCTTTCGAAAGCTGCAGCGATGTCGCGTCTTCGATGATGCCGTCGGTTGTCGTGAGCAGCGTCGGCGCGGCCGTCTTCGGTCCGCCAATGGGCAGCGAGAACCAGCGATCCCATTCGTCGCCCGGCCGCGGCACGGTGAAGATGACGTGGTCCCCAGCCCACTGAATGCTGTTGATTGCCGTGAAGACCCGCTCGTCCGGGGTCGTGTGCCAGAACTCAGAGGCCTCACCCGTTCTCGGATCGCCCACCCACATCGAGTGGGTATAGCCGCCGCGGAACGACGACCGCTCGAGTCCCGGGACCGGCGCGATCGTGATTCCAGGCCTGCCCGTCTGAGCTGCGCCGCCGGCGGCGGAGGGCGCGCCCTGCCGTCCACCGCCGCCACCCTGCCCGCCGCGTCCGGGCGCGTTCGCGGGATTGAACGCCGGACCGTTCGGCAGGCCAATCCCGCCGCCGCCCGGCTGTGCCTGCTGGCCGAAGGCGAGCCCGGGCCGCCGGATGAAGGCGAGGCGTCTGCCGTCGGGCGACCACGTGGGGCTCGAGTCGAAGTCCACGCCGGGAGCCATGTACTTCAACGTTCGTGTGGCGGTCTCATAGATACCGATGAAGCTGTGGTCGGTGCGCTGGCTCACGAAGGCGATGTACTTCCCGTCCGGAGACCAGCGTGGCGCGCTGTTCGTGCCCCACGCCTTGATGAACGGCGTCTCGCCGCGATCGCGCGGCGTCGCCGGCCGGACCGGACCGGTCGTCGCGCGATAGATCTGACCATCGAGGGCGAAGACCACCGCGCTGCCGTCAGGGGCGAGTTCAGGGGCCGCGCCAACGGCGAGTTTCCATGCCGCCCCGGGCGCAGCCGTACGTGCGGCCCAGATGGTGCGGTCGGCGCCCTCGGGGTTGCTCGATGGGTTTGCCACCCAGCCATCACGGTTGGGCGCGTGTCCGCGAACGAACACGACGACCGATCCATCCGCGGAAATTCTGATCGACGTCATGTCCACGCCGTCGTCTTTCATGAACGACGTGAGCCGGACCGGTGTGAAGCCCGGCGCCGCCGCGGTGTAGGCGTTACGCCGGCCCTCCTCGTACGCGATCCAGGCGATGCGTTCGGCCCTTGCCGCCGAGACGATTTCCACGGGGTAGCCGGGACTGAGATAGTTCGCGACGGCCGCAGGTTTCTGTGCGGTGAGCGCGGGTGAGCCCGCGGCCAGGACGGCGGCCGCCAGAGCAAGACCTGTCAGATAGACGCGTCGCATGACAATCCTCCAGGCTCACGCCTCGGTCTTCAGCGCCCTGGGCGGTCTGGCGGAGGCCGCCGTGGCGGGATCGTTGAGGAAGGTTTCGGCGAGCTCTCCGATGAGATTGGCGATGCCGATGCCCGAGAGGTCGCCGAACTTGCCCCGGAACTTGTCGATCGGCACCACGGCCTTGGCCATGGCGCGGTGGCCGCCGGCGCTGCCGATGTTGCCGAAATTCGACTTCACGAACTCTCCGGCGTTCCGCGAATACCCGAGGTTCCGCACGCTGATGATGAGCTGACCGCCCACGATGCCCGAGACGATGGTCCACTTCACGTCCTCGAGCTGCAGGAGGAAGTCGGCGGTGTACGGGATGAAGTCCTCCCGGGCCGTCTCTCCGAGAAACGCCGAGAACACCTGGTGGCGGAAGCGGCTCGCGCCGAGCGCGCGCGTGACGTGCTCGAGGCGTTCGAGCGTGATGTCGGCGCCTTCCATCTTCCTGATCAGGGCCGGATCGGCGAGCGGGTACAGGAACGTGAAGGCCTCGAGGTCAACGCGATTCGTCTGGCGTGCGAAGAACAACGTGTCGGACTTGATGGCGTAGAGCATCGCGGTCGCCGTGCGTTCGGAGATGTTGACGTCAACGGCGCGCAGGTGCTCGGTCAGGATTGTGCAGGTGGAGCCGTAGTTGGCGCGGATGTCCTTGAAGACCGCCGCGTACCCGGGCTGCTCCGGATGATGGTCCACGACGAGGTCGACGCGGGGCAGCAAGTCGCCGAAATAGTGCGGCTGCACGTCGACGGTCGCGATGCGCTCGAACGTCGAGAATTCCTCGGGCGTGATCGTCTCCACCTGGATGTCGAGCAAGTCGGCCATCCGCAGGTTCTCGGGTCGCGTGACGCCCTGGACCGCCCCGATGATCGCGGTCGTCCGCGTGCGACGCAGAACATTGCGAAGCGCCAGACCGGCCGCCAGGGCATCCGGGTCGGGTTCGTTGTGGAGCAGGATCAGGACGCGGTCGGCGTCGGCGAAATACCGCTGGGACTGCTGGACGCGCGCGCGTGTCAGCGACCGGCCCAGCTCGGTCGTGAGCGTCGGCGCGATCAACTCGCCGAGGTCGAGGTGCGTGACCTCGGGCATCACCGCACGCAACTCGTCCTGGCCGCGCCGG
>CAZJTG010000160.1:0-9117 GCA_964548865.1 uncultured Solibacteraceae bacterium | reverse complement strand
GGTCGGTCGGCGTGGCCCTTTCCCTCGGCGCAGTCTCGGCGTACTCCTTTGCGCGACTGGCCGGAATCAACCTCGCACTGGTCGCCGGGCTGCTCCTGGTGTTTCGAAGGGGGATGCGTCAGGGCGCAGGCGCTCGCGGCGCAAGTGCTTCAGCCGTTCTGCCGCTGGTCGTCGTCGCCTTCGCGCTCTGGCGTTTTCTGCCGGCCACTGAATATGTGCTCGGTGGGAAGGACCCTGGCGTGTACGTGAATGAAGGCATCAGCCTCCATCGCACCGGCACGATCTTCCGGCACGACGAAGTCGTGGCGGCCGTGCCGGCGGATCTGAAGGAACTGTTCCTGCATGACTACCCCCCGACCGAGTACTACGGCCTGCGCTTCATGGGCGTGTTCCTGAACGATCCGGCCACAGGCGAAGTGATCTCGACCTTCCCGCACCTCCTGCCGGCATCCATCGCGCTGGGGTACGGCGTCGGCGGGCTGTACGGGGCCACGTCCACCGTCGTGGTCTGGGCCGTGCTCGGACTCCTCGCCGTCTACTTCTTCGGCGTCCGCCTGGCCGGCCGCGCGCCGGCATTCGCGGCAACACTGCTGCTTGCGCTGAACGTCGTCGACGCCTGGTACGGCAAGTACCCGAACGCCGAAGTCGTGATGCAGACGTTCGTCTTCGCGGGGCTCCTGGCCTTCTCGTATTCGGTGAACGACCGGAATCGATACTTCGGCTGGGTCGCGGGCGCGCTGGGCGCAGCGCTGATCTTCCTGCGATTCGACGCGTACCTCGCCATTGCGGGCGTGGCCGGCGCGGCGGCGCTCGTCTGGATCGTCGAGCGCAAGTCGGCCGGCTGGCCCGCCGGCGCGCTTGTAGCCGCCGCGAGCGTGCTGGCGTGGCGCTACTACGACGGCCCGATGCGCGCATACTTCTGGCAATACCGCGAGAACCTGCCCACGGTGATGGTCGGCATCCTGTGCGTCGCCGGCGCGTGCGCGATCGTGGTCGCGATGGGGACGATGCGGCGCTGGATCGCCGCCCCGCTCGCGGGCGCCGTGCCGGCCCTGCTCATCCTCGCGGTGACGGGCCTCGCCATCTACGCGTTGTTCATCCGCCAGCCCGGAGGCCGGCTCACCGATTACGACGCCTTCGCGCTGAAGCGCTTCCGCGAGGCGTACGTATTCTGGCCGGCGCTCGCCGCCGGCATCGTCGGTTTCGCGCTTCTCGCCTGGCAGCGCTTCTGGAAGGAGCCGGCGTTCTTTCTGCTGGTGGCGGCGTTCTCGGTCTTCTTCTTCTACAAAATCCGCGTCGCGCCGGAACACTTCTGGATGGCGCGGCGGTTTCTCCCCGTCATCCTGCCGGGACTGCTGCTCGTCGCCGCGGGCGGCGCCCTCGGCGTGTTCGACGGCGATCGACGGCGGCCGGCGTGGCGCGCCGCGGCCGCCACAATCCTGCTCGGTATCATCGGCTGGCAGTACGCCGCCGCGGCCGCCCCGGTCGCCGCGCACGTCGAGTACCGTGGCGCGATTCGACACGTGGAGAGGCTCGCTGAACGCGTGGGCGACCGCGACCTCGTGATCGTCGAAAGCCGGCAATCCGGCGACGTCCACGTTCTGGGACTGCCACTCGCCTACGCGTTCGGCAAGAACGTGTTGGTGCTCGATACCTGGCAGCCCAATCGGCGCAAGATGGAGGACTTCCTGCGATGGGCCGCGCGCCGGTACGAGCGCGTCCTCTTCATCGCCAGCGCCGGCACCGACCTGCTCTCCGAATCGATCGTGCCCACTCCGATCGTTTTCACCCCGCTCGTCCTGCCCGAGTACGCGACGAGCGGCTGGGATGAGTACCCGGCGGGCGCGCGCCTGAAGGATCTGGGCTACGGCCTGTACCAGCTGACCATCGGTACAACGGAGCGGCGCGGATTCACGCTGGACGTCGGCGACTTCGACGACTTGTACGTGCGAAACATGTTCGCGCGGGAGACCACCGAGGGGCGAAGCGTCAGATGGACGAGGCGCGTGTCCTTCATGGCGATCACGGGCCTTGCCGGCACCGAGCGCGAACTGACGCTCGTCATGCACGACGGCGGCCGGCCGACGGAGGCGCCGCCGGCCTCAGTCGAGATCTTTTTCAACGACATCTCGCTCGGCACGATCGCGGTTGGCCGCGGGTTCCGGGACTATCGCCTGCCCCTGAGGCCGGATCTGGCCCGGGCGGCCGCGGCGAACCCCGACCCGGTCGAGCTGCGAATGGTCACGACTGCGTGGTCTCCGCGCGATTATCTCGGCGGCACCGACGACCGCGCGCTCGGCGTCATGATCGACCGGGTCGAAATACACTGACACCTGACGCCCGATGTCCGGCCTTCAGATTCCCAACTTGCGAGAACGCGCGCTCGTGCGCGCCGCCGACATCGCGACCGCGCCGCTTGGCTGGTTCGCGGATCGGCGGCCGCGGGCAGGCATTCACAGAATTCTTCTCCTGCGACTCGAGCGCATCGGCGATCTGCTCATGGTGCTTGACGCCCTGGCCGAGGTCCGCGCGATCTGGCCCGACGCCGACGTGGACCTCGCGGTCGGTTCGTGGAACCTGCCGATCGCGAAACTCATTGCCGGCGTGACGTCCGTGCATGTGCTCGACGTGCCCTGGCTGGCCCGCGATGAAGCCGGTGACGGCTGGCTGTCCATGGTGGGCAAGGTGCGGGGGTGGCGGACGCGACACTACGACCTCGCGTTGAACTTCGAGCCGGATATCCGCAGCAACTTCCTGATGTGGCAGAGCGGCGCACGCGCGCGCCACGGCTACTGGACTGGCGGCGGTCGCGCCTTCCTTACCGACGCTGTCGCGTTCGAGCCGGACAAGCACGTCTCCGGCAACGCCAGGCACCTGGTCGCGCGCGCCGCGGAAGTGCATGGCGGCGCCAACGGGAGCAGGCGCGCCACGGCGCCGCCGACCCGGCGACTCGTCGTGCCGGCCGACGCCAAGGGCCGCGCGATCGAACTTGTGGGCCAGGCAAGGCGTCCGCTCGTCGGCCTGCACGCCAGCGGCGGCCGCGAATCGAAGCAGTGGCATCTCGATCGGTTCGCGAGCGTCGCCCGCGAGCTGGCGCGACAGCGCAACGCCACGATCGTTCTCACGGGTTCGGAGGCCGACCGTCCGCTCGTCGAGCGCGTTGCCGCCGAGCTCGGAGAGGTCTCGACGATTAACCTCTGCGGAAAGCTCGATCTGGTCGATCTGGCGGCGGTCCTGGCCAGCCTGGATGTATTCGTCACGGGCGATACGGGGCCAATGCACGTCGCCTCCGCCGTGGCTACGCCGGTCGTCGCGCTGTTCGGTCCCGCCGACCCACGACGATACGGGCCTTCCTCACCGCGTCAGCGCGTCATCCGTGTCGATCTGCCGTGCAGTCCGTGCGGCATGGTGCGGCTGCCGCCGGAGCGCTGCCGCGGTCACGTCCCCGACTGCATGGATGGGATTCAGGTCGACGCGGTCGTCAGCGCCGCGCTCGAACTGCTGGACGCGACCGGCCCGGTAAGACAGACTGCGGTGGACTGAGTCGCCGGGCCTGCAGGCCCTGCCTCCGATTGATCATGCGCGGTACGAAAATCACGCTCGCGACGCCAGGCGGCCGTGAAGTCTCCGCCGACCTGGAGTCATTCCTCGACGCCGACCTCCGCGAACGGGCGCGCGCGGACGCCAACCGGTGGATTAAATCGCTGCGGCACGCGCCCTACGGCGCCGTGCCCATGCGGCAGCGCTTCACATACCGCGACGACTCGCTCTGGTGGTTCACCGAGATCTACCTGCACAAGATGAGGCGCCTCGACGAGGCCGTGTCCACGTTGATCGCCCTCGAGCGCGCCGCCGACAGGGAGTCCCCGACCGACCTCACGGTCACCACCGAAAACGCCGTCGTCCGGGATGCGGCCGTGGCGTTTGCCTCACGACGCGGCATTGGCCTCGAGGTCGTGGGTTCGCAGCGTGAAGATGACCACGTGGCCTGGCGTAGCTTCCAGATCGGCGCCACCGCCGAGCTGTCGCGGCTGCGCGGCATGCGCCGGGTACCGATGAAGCCCAGGGTCGCGGCGTTCGTGCACGCCGCCTTCTGGAGAAACTCTCCGGGAGCCGAGCGGCCGATGCAGGAGAGCTACATCGGCGCCGTCCTGGACGCGGTTGCGGCGGCCGCCGGCGACAGCAGTCTCTACTACGTGGGCGTCGGACCCCGTCGCAACTTCAGGGCACGACGATGGTGGGACGCGCTTGGCGTCTCGGTGCCATACGCGCGTCTCATCACGCCCATCGAACGGCTGACGCCGCGATCGGCGCTCGGCGGCAGCCTGGCGTTGTGGCGCAGGCGGCGGGCGCTCGCCGACGACCTCACCGCGGGCGACGGCATCCGCGAGGCCGCCCTGGTCCGCGGCTACGACCTCTGGCCGATCCTCCAGCGCGAACTCAGGGCCGTGGCGATGCTGCAGTGGCCGTGGTCCGCGCGCGCCATGGACGAGGCGGGCGCCGCGCTCGACGCCCTCGCGCCGGCGTCGGTCGTCACCTATGCCGAGGCGGGCGGCTGGGGTCGAGCCCTGGTGCTCGAAGCGAGGCGGCGCGCCATTCCGTCCGTCGGGCTCCAGCACGGTTTCATCTACCGCCACTGGCTCAACTATCTGCACGATGCCGACGAGGTCGAAACACAGGGCACCGACCGCGGCTGTCCGATTCCCGACGTGACGCTCCTTTTCGATCGCTACGCCGAACGCCACCTGATTGACGTGGGACACTTCCCCGCCAGTGCCGTGCAGGTCACCGGGAATGCGCGGCTCGATCGGCTTGCCGCCGAGTGCGCGGGACTCCGGCCGATGCGGGACGCGCTCCGCCGGGAGTTCTGCTCGTCCCCCGATCAGCCGCTGGCGGTGCTGGCTGCGAAATTCGGGGAGATTCGTGGCGTCCTCGGTGACCTGGCCGCCGCGGTGCGCGCGCTCCCCGGCATCCGGCTCGTCATCAAGCCTCACCCGGCGGAAACGCCGGAGGACTACGCGGCCGTGGCTCGGACGGCGACGAACATCACGGTGGCCGAGCCCACGACCGATCTCGCGCGTCTCCTCACCGCCGCGGATGCGCTGGTCACGATGAACTCGACGGTGGCGATCGACGGGCTCGTGCTCGGAATTCCGTCGCTCGTGATCGGCTTACCGAACAACCTGAGTCCGATGGTCGAGGCGGGAGCGATGCTCGGCGGTCATGGCGCGGACGACATCCGCCGGCACCTGCACTCACTCCTGTATGATTCGGAAGTCCGGCGGACGGTCACCAGCGCCGGCGCCGCGTTCGCCCGACGGTACGAGCTCGCCTCCGATGGCCGGGCCGCCGAGCGCACGGCGGCGGCGATTCTCGCGCGCGCGAGACAGTAATGGTGGCCTGAACAACGAGCGAGCGGCCGGGCAGGCCGCGAGCCTCGCGACACGAGCCGAGACGCGCCTGAGCGCTGGTCAGAGGAGGCGCGTCGAGCGAGTGAGCGAGTATGGGGTCCGGGGACGAAGTCCCCGGAATAAGGAATGAAAGCACTGTTGACCGGCGGGGCCGGGTTTGTCGGATCGCATCTCGCAGAGGCCCTTCTAGCCTCCGGTCACCAGGTCATGGTCATCGATGACCTGTCGACGGGCTCAATCGACAACATCGCCCACCTCAAAGGGCACACAGGCTTCGACTACGTGATCGACTCGATCATGAACGAGTCGCTGACGGCCGAACACATCGACCGGGCCGACGTCGTGTTCCACCTGGCTGCCGCGGTTGGCGTGAAGCTGATCGTCGAGGCGCCGGTACGGACCATCGAAACGAATGTGCACGGCAGCGAGATCGTGCTCCGGCATTGCTCCAAGAAGAGCAAGCTCGTGGTGACGTTCTCGACCTCCGAGGTGTACGGCAAGAGCACCGACGTGCCCTTCCACGAAGACGCCGACCTCGTCATGGGGCCGACGCCGAAGCACCGGTGGGCGTACGCCTGCAGCAAGGCCATCGACGAGTTCATGGCGCTGGCGTATCACAAGGAGCGCAAGCTGCCCGTCATCATCGTGCGGCTGTTCAACACTGTGGGCCCCCGCCAGACTGGGCGTTACGGCATGGTGATCCCGACGTTCGTGCGCCAGGCGATCACGGGCGAACCGATCCAGGTGCACGGCGACGGCACCCAGACCCGCTCGTTCACGTACGTCGGCGACGTCGTGCGCGGGATCCTCGGACTGGTGGCCGAACCGGCCGCGGTGGGCCAGGTGTTCAACATCGGCAACAACGAGGAGATTTCCATCCTCGACCTCGCCAGGCGCGTGAAGTCCCTCACCGGCAGCGCGTCCGAAATCCAGCTCATTCCCTACGAAAAAGCCTACGAGGCCGGGTTCGAGGACATGCCCCGCCGCGTGCCCGATCTGCGCAAGATCGGCGCGCTCATCGGCTACGCGCCGACGCTCAATCTCGACGAGATCCTCGAGCGCGTCATCGCCGACCAGCGGACGGCCCTCGCCGTCGGTTTGCCGCGATAGACGATAATCGGAGTGCCGTGACCCTGACCAGACGCGCCCGCCAGGGCGTGGAGCAGTTGCTGCTCGATAGAGCCAAGACCGTCCGCAAGACCCTGATCCGCACGGGACGCGACCGCGCACCGCACTGGCCGGACATCGTCCAGATCGAAAGCACGAATCTCTGCAACGCCAAGTGCGTGTTCTGCCCGCGCGACGAGATGCACCGCCGGCAGGGGGTGATGGACTTCGACCTCTACCGCAAGGTGGTCGATGAATGCGCGGCCCTGGGCATCACGCACGTGCGCGAGCACAATTACGGGGAGCCGTTCCTCGACAAGCAGCTCGTCGAGAAGGTGCGGTACGCGAAGTCACAGGGCATCAGGGAAGTCGGCATGATCAGCAACGGCTCGCTGATCACGGAGGAAATCGCGCGCGGGATGATCGACGCCGGGCTCGACGCCATCAATATCAGCGTGGACGCGGCCGGCAAGGAGGTCTTCGAATCGACGCGCATCCACCTCGAGTACGACACGGTCATCGCGAACATCCGCACGCTCGTCCGGCTGCGCAACGAGGCCGGCAAGACGCACCCCAAGCTGATTCTGTCGTTCGTGCGCCAGAACAACTCCGCCGACGAGCAGGCGTTCATCGCCGAGTGGAGCAAGGTGGCCGACAAGATCCACATCACGGATCTGCACAACTGGGCCGGCACGCTGAACGAACAGTCGAACGTCCAGTTCCCCTGCTACCGGCTCTGGCTCACGTTCACGGTGCTCTGGGATGGGCGGGTCTCGATGTGCTGCGCCGACTTCGACGGCCGGCACATTTTCGGCGACCTGCGCTCGCAGACGATCGCGGAGGTCTGGAACTCCCCGCTCTACCGCGCCGCCCGCCGCGAGCACCTCGAGTCGGGCGGCCCTGGGATCTGCCGCACCTGCGACCTGCCCAAGAAAGACTCGCCGCTCTGGATCAAGAAGCTCTGGTAGGCCGGGACCGAGCCCGCGCGCCCCGCGGCCCTGAGGCCCGCGGGCAGGACTGACCGCCTCCCACCAGCGTCTATACTCATGTGAGGAGTTCCCCCATGCGCGCTGCCTTGATCGTTGCGGTCGCTGCTCTCGCATTTGCCCCCCAGGTCCCAGCCGCGCAGGCGCCGGCACAGGCCGGCCCGAAGGTGCAAATCAGGTTCGAGCCGGGCGGCCTCGTGACGCTCGAGAGCCGCGACGCCACGCTGCGCGAAATCCTCGCCGAATGGTCGCGCCAGGGCGGCAGTTACTTCGTGGGCAGCGAGCGACTGCCGGCGACGCCGATGACCCTCCAGTTTGCATCCGCACCCGAGCGCGACGTCATGGCGTCGCTGCTGCGTCAGGCAGCAGGCTACGTGCTCGGCCCGCGCCGCGCCGGCTCCATCGGCATCTCGAGCTTCGAAGTCGTGTACATCCTGCCGACGAGCAATCCCTCCGCCGGCGGCTACACGCCGCCGCCGGTCACGCAGTTCCAGCAGCAGATCACGCTGGGATCGCCCGACGATGAGATCCCGCCGGTCGGACGAGGCGTCGGGGCGCCGGCGCCGGCTCCCCAGCCCGGTCCGCAGCCGGGCCCTGAGTACCGCCCGGCGACACCCGCGGGGAGTGGAGTGGCGGTGCCTGTGATCGCCATTCCTTCAGGAGGAGCCACGCCTCCGCCTTCGACGACGCCGACGCCGCCCGCTGCCGGACGCGGCGGCAACCCGCCGGGCGCCGCGGGCAGTTAACGTACAATCCGGGCCATGTGCCCGCCGTCATCCGTCTCACGGACGGGTGAGTACGCCGAACGCGGCGACTATCACCGGAATTTGTCGTCGGACTGGGAGTTCTACCCCACCTACCTCGCGAAGCTCGCCGCGGTGCGCGCCTACCTGACCGCGCTGCCCGAGGGGACGCGCGTGCTCGACGCCGGCTGCGGCGAGGGCGTGCTCGTCGAGGAGTTCAAGACGCGGTTGGCCATCGTGGGCGCCGACCCGAACTACAGCTCCAGCCTCGTCACCACGGCGTCGCTCGCCAGACTGCCCTACGGCGACGCCTCGTTCGATCGGGCGCTGTGCCTGGACGTCCTCGAACACCTCTCGTTCCCCGAGCAGACCGTGGCGCTTGCCGAGCTGTTTCGTGTCGTGCGTCCCGGCGGCGAGTTGTTCGTGTCGGTGCCGAACCTCGCGCACCTGCAGTCTCGCGTCCACTTCCTGCTCCAGGGCCGACTGATTCGCACCGCCAATCCCGCCAAGCACCCCGGCGACCGCCCGATTGGCGAGTACCTGGCCCTGGCGCAGGGGGCCGGGTTCCGGATCCTGGAGCGCACCGGCATCTTTCCGACCGTTCCGGTCTTGACGCGGTGGATTCGGCGGTCGCCCGCGCGGCTCGCCTGGCTGCACCGGCTGCTCACGCGCCTCCTGCCCGTCCCGGGATGGTGCTTCCTCAATCTCGTGCGCTTCGAGCGGCCGTAGGCCTTACGCGAACGACCACACCGCCGTGCGCGAAAAACTGGGACACCTGGGCAAAGGCGTAGCGATCTACGGGGCGGGCGATGCGGCCGTGCAGGTCGTGAACTTCCTGCTGCTCGCCGTCTACGTCAAGTTCGGGTACCT
>CAZJTG010000159.1:6207-9154 GCA_964548865.1 uncultured Solibacteraceae bacterium | reverse complement strand
CGTTGGCGTCGTTGCTATGATCCCCCTATGTCTGCTCCACTCCGGCTCCACCGCACCATCGGCGTCCGGGTCGGCCACGTCCAGGTGGGCGGCGGCGCGCCGATTGTCGTGCAGAGCATGACGATGACGGACACAGCGGACGCGGCGGCCACGGCGGCGCAGTGCGTGGAGCTGGCAGAGGCGGGATCCGAGATGGTACGGGTCACCGTGAATACGCCCGAGGCGGCCGAGGCCGTGCCGGAAATCAAGCAGCGCATGCTCGACGCGGGATGCGAGGCGCCGCTCATCGGCGACTTCCACTACAACGGCCACCTGCTGCTCCGGAAGTATCCGGCCACGGCGCGGGCGCTCGACAAGTACCGCATCAATCCCGGCAACGTCGGCACGGGCAAGCGGCGCGACGAACAGTTCTCGACGATCTGCCAGATAGCGGTTGACCACCAGCGGCCGGTCCGGATCGGCGTCAACGGCGGCTCCCTGAATCAGGAGCTGGTGATGGCGCGCATGCAGGAGAACACGGACCAGAATCTGGGCATGGACTCGGACGAGATCCTCAACGAGTGCATGGTGCTCTCGGCGCTGCAGTCCACGGAGCTGGCGCTCGAGTCCGGCCTGCGTGAGAACCAAATCATCATTTCGTGCAAGGTCTCCCGGCCGCGGCACCTGCTTACCGTCTATCGCGATCTGGCGAAGAAAACGTCGCAACCGCTCCATCTGGGCCTCACGGAAGCCGGCATGGGAGTGAAGGGCGTGGCATGGTCCGCCTCGGCGCTCGCCATTCTGCTGAATGAAGGCATCGGCGACACGATCCGTGTCTCGCTCACGCCCAAGCCAGGCGGCGACCGCCGAGAAGAGGTCTACGCGGCCTGCGAAATCCTTCAGGCGCTGGGACTGCGCTCGTTCTCGCCCGCCATCACCGCCTGCCCCGGCTGTGGGCGCACGACCTCCACAACGTTCCAGGAGCTGGCCGAGCGGATTCAAGACTACGTGCGCGCGATGATGCCGGTGTGGAAGGTGAAGCACCCCGGTGTCGAGAGCATGTCCGTGGCCGTGATGGGCTGCGTGGTCAACGGCCCGGGTGAATCGAAGGCCGCCAACATCGGCATTTCGCTGCCGGGCACAGGCGAGTCGCCGAACTGCCCCATCTACGTCGACGGCCGGCATGTCACGACGCTCCGCGGCACGTATGACGAACTGGCCGCGGCGTTTCAGAAACTCGTGGACGACTACGTGACGGTCAAGTACCCGGCGCAACATCGAGCCCGGGACGTCGAAGTTCGCACGTAATCCCGCGGTGCGGCGCGGCCGCCGGGTTGACGCCCCTTCGCGCGGCGGCTACGGTGTCCTTCTATGCTCCCCGCCAGAATCCACCGTCTCATCGCGAGCGCGCTCGTCGCGGTGTGGATCCAGGCGGCCGGGCTGCCGTTCCTCATCGCCCCGCACTTCGACGCGGACGACATCGCGTGCGGCGACGATGGATGGCGGACACAGGGGACCGAATCCCAGGTGCGCGCGGCCGACAGCCGCGCGGGCGATGGGCACTGCTCGGTCTGCCACCTCCAGCGCGCGCTCCGGCACGCGTTCGTGTCCGCTCCGGTAGCCAATCACGAGCTGGGGATCGCCAGTAATCGAGGCCCCCAGCTCCAGGCCGCACCCCAGGTGGCCATCGTCCAGCTCCTCTCGACCCGCGCACCGCCCTCCGTCTAGCCCCATTTACCGCGAACGCAAACGCTGATTCCAGGGCACCCGGTCCACGGTGTCCCGGCATCGCATCCATCGGTGTGTTCAGTACGTTACGTGAAGGTGAGTTTGACAATGGTGCAACGGATCTTCGCCTCGCTCTCTCTCGCAATCCTGCTCGCGCTGGCGCCGCAGACGGCCAGCGCCCAATCCACCACCGGCATCGTGACCGGGCGCGTGACGCTGGCTGCCAACGGCGACCCCGTCCACGGCGCCCTCGTCATTCTCGTGGGCGCGCGCCGGGAGACCACGACCGCCGAAGATGGCACGTTCAGAATCGACAACGTGCCTGCGGGCACGTACGAGGTCATCGCCCAGCGCGATCGGCTTTCGACCGTACGACAGACGGTGACGGTCGTCGCCGGTCAGACACAGACGCTCGACATCAAGCTGTCGATTGGCGCCACCGAGAACCTGACGGTCACGGCCAGCGCCACTGGCGCGGTCTCGACGTTCGAGTCGTTCAACTCGATCACGTCGCTCGACGCCACGGCCATCGCGCGAAAAGGCGGCACGACGCTGGCCGACGTGCTCCAGAACGAACCGGGCATGGCCAAGCGGACGTTCGGCCCGGGGTCGAGCCGGCCGATCATCCGGGGCTTCGACGGCGATCGGGTGCTGGTCATGCAGGACGGCGTCCGCACGGGTGACCTCTCGAGCCAATCGGGCGATCACGGCGTGTCGATCGACCCGGCAGGCCTCGCGCGCATCGAGGTCGTGAAGGGTCCGGCGACGCTGCTCTACGGCAGCAACGCGATCGGCGGCGTCGTCAACGCCATTTCGCCACAAGACGTGTTTCGCGCCACGCCGTTCTCGGGCACGCTCGGCGGCGTCACGTTCGACGCCGGCAGCGCGAACCGGCAATCGGGCATGGCCGCCAACGTGCAGCGCGGCGCGGGCGCGATGCTGCTCTACGGCAGCCTCACCGCCAGGAAGACCGGCGACTACGACGCGCCCGATCTCCTGGTCCCGAACTCATCGACGCGGCTGTTCACCGGCGAGGGTGGCGCGGGGTGGACCGGACGACAGTCGTACTTCGGCGTGTCCGCCGGGGTCGAGCGGAACCGCTACGGCATTCCGTTCGCCGGCCTGCTCGAGGGCGAGGAGGACGCGGAGATCGATTTGTCGGTGAAGCGGCAGAACCTGCGCTTCGACGCGTGCTTGCGAAATGTGATCGGCCGGTTCGCCGAAGCCTTCAAGATTACCG
>CAZJTG010000159.1:0-6197 GCA_964548865.1 uncultured Solibacteraceae bacterium | reverse complement strand
TCGACTACGAGCACGACGAACTCGAGATCGCAGACGGCAACGAAACGCTGGGCACCCGCTTCAATAACCGCGTGTTCACGCTCCGAGCCGAGGTCGCGCAGCGGGCCGGGGGCCGGATCACGGGCCGGATCGGCGCAGAGATGATGACGCGCGACTACGAATCAGTCGGCGAGGAAGCGCTGGCGCCGGCGACCACCCTGAAGTCCTTTGCGGCCTTCATTTACGAGGAGGCCGCCGTGGGCCGGCATCGATTGCTGCTCGGCGCGCGCGCCGAACGCGTGTCGTACGACGCCGCGTTCGAAGACGGGGCCGTGACGCGCGCGTTCAACGGCGTGTCCGGATCGATTGGCGTCCATGCGAACCTGGGACGCCGTTCGGTGTTCGTCGTGAACTTCACCGGCGCGTCGCGCGCGCCGGCGCTCGAGGAGTTGTTCAACTTCGGGCCGCATCCGGGGAATCTGGCGTTCGAAGTCGGCAACCCGAACCTGGAGATGGAACGGACGGTCGGTCTCGACCTGAGCCTGCGCACGCGCCAGACGCGCGCGCACGGCGAACTGAACGTCTTCACCTATGGCATCTCGAACTTCGTGTTCCTCGACGTCACGGACGAGATCGAAGACGGACTGTTCGTGGCCGACTACACGCAGGGTGACAGCCGCTTCACCGGCGTGGAAGGCACGGGGCATCTGCACCTGAGCGGTCGACTCGACCTCAGCGCGGGACTGAGTTACGTGCGAGCGAGGCTCACCGACACGGACGAAGCGTTACCGCGCATCCCGCCGTTTCAGGGGCGGGTCGAGCTCGGCATCAAGGCCGGCGCGTTCACCATCACGCCGGAGCTGGTGTTCTCGGCGGCCCAGAAGCGGGTCTTCCGGTCTGAATCAACGACGGCCGGATGGACGACGGGAAACGTCGGCGTGACGTGGGAACGATCGCTCGGTCACAGCTCGCATCTGGTGGCTGTCCAGGCCTACAATCTGTCGAACCGGACGTACCGGTTGCACACGTCGTTCCTGAAGGATCTGGCGCCTGAAATCGGGCGCGGCATCCGGGCCACCTACACGGTCCGGTTCTTCTGAGAAGCCGGCGCTGGGGAAGCTACTTCGGCAGCTTCCTCAGCGTTTTCATGACGCGACCTTCGGGCTGTCCCTCGACCTGGACGATCGCGCGGACGATGTAGTCGCCCGGAGGCAGCGCGCCGATCGCGAGCTTGCCGTTCAGCTGGAATTTGTCCGGTTCGTTCGTGCCGGATCCGCCCACGACACCCTCGACAAGCGCCTTGCCGTCCGGCGTGGCCGCGATCTCGATCTTCGCGCCGACCTTGGAGGTCGCGACCGGCCCGTAGATCTCGATGAGCGCGGCGATCTCCGCCTCGTCCTTGAACTGGAGTTGCGGCGCGAAGCTTTCGCCGCGGGGCGACAGCAGCATGATCTGGCCCAGCTGGAGGGGACCCGCGGGCGTCAGCTGCGCGTCGATCTCGGTGTCCACCGCCCCCGCCTTGCCGTTCGCATCCGCGACGGCGATGCGGAGCCGGTACTTGCCAGGATCCACGAGCAAGCCGACGATGACGGGGCGGCCAACGAGGTCTTTCTCTTCCAGGCTGCGGGCAAACGCGGCCTTCGTCGCGCCTGGCTGGACGAGCACGCTGCTGAGCGCCGTGAGCTTCGCCGCCGGATCCGCGGGCTCCACCATGGCCACCACCTGCAACTTGCCGGCCTGGCCGCGCTGGGCCAGCGCCGTGACGCGCAGACGGAGGTCGCCAAACGGCGCGGTCGTCGCCACCATCTCGCGCGGCGTCAACGGCTTCGCCCCGCCGCGGCCGCCGGCCTTGCTGACCGCGTAGTCGGTTCGCGCCCGCGTGGTGACGCCTTCGCGATTCACCCTGAGTTCGAGCTTGGTCACCGAACCCTGCCGATCGCCCGAGTCACCGGCAACCGTCGCGAGCCAGTAGCCCGCGCTCTCCGACGCCACCCTCGCGAGCCCACCCGGCAGGGCGCGCAGGACGCTGCCGGCGCCGGCGACGCCCGCGAGATTCTCGAGGCCCTCGTTGCGGCTGGAAATCGTGTCGTCCCCCTGCGCGACATACAGGTTGATGCGCCCCTGGGCGGCGGCGGTCCCGACGGCCTGAAAATGCTCCGTGAGAACTTCACACCTGAGGTCGCTCGTGGCGTTCCGGTTCACCGTGCCCGGAAGCGACAACCCTGAGGCGATGAAGAGCACGCTCGTCGGCGCCTCCGATCCGGCCTGGGCGTCCATCATCGACCGCAACATGACGAGCGAATCACGCGACCGACAGGCCGCATCGGCCTCGCTCACGCTGGCCGGACGAATGCCGGCGAACTTCGCGACCGCGGCGCGCACGGCGGCCACGCCGGCGCCGAAGCCCAGCGCCACCGTGTCCCGCGGCGCAACCGAGAACGCCACGCGGTCGGCCGGGCCAAGCTGGGCGAGGATCTGGTCGAGGCTCTCGCGAACCGCACGCTCGGTGCCGACTTTCAGCGATTCGTTGTCGATCACGATGAGCAGATTCCGGCCGACGCCGCCGTTCACCGCGAAGGGAGCGGGCAGCGCGGAGACAGGGCCGCCACCGCCGCCCTCGAACGTCTTGTACTCGAGCGACGAGATCGCACGCTGCTTGCCGCCAATCTTCACCGAGACATCCGCCGGCTTGAGATCGGTGATGGGCTGACCACTGGCGTTCGTCGCAAGGAAGTCCACCGTCAGGCTGCCCTGTTGCACGGGAGGCGGAGTCCCTGCGCCAATCGCCGCAACGGCGATCACAGAACCGGCAACTAGAAGCGTGGCGAGCGGCCAAGTACGACGTACGTTTCTTGTCATCCGCAAAGCATAACAGGGGACGAACGCTACCCGAAAACGATCCATGACGGGTAGCAGAAGGCACGAAAAAAGTCGTGCCTCGCCAGGAATTCGGCTACGAAACATGCGCGGCACTTTCAGTACTGAACCCTCACTTTTGTGAGTCGCACAATCCGGCTGGAAAAACGGCCGAGCGATATCGCGCGGATCGCGGCAGACATCTTGCAAATCCCAGCAGGCTTGGCGCGTTTGACGTGATGCCAAGTTTGAAAGGAGCCCCTCATGACCGCGTCGACCCGAAGCCGGCTGATGTTGTGCGTAATCGTCGCCCTGATCGCTCTTCCAGCAGAATCCCTGCTCCTGCCTGTGGCTCGGACGCCGAACCCGATCGACGCGGCCGTGGAGTGGACTGCGACGCTCGACCAGGCTGAACTGCGCAACGCGGCAGCCAACATCGACGCGTACCCGCCCGTCTACCGAAAAGCAATCATGACGGCGCTCAGTCCGGCCGATCGGTCGTCGGCCTGGCGCGCGTTTTTCGAGGGCTACCTGGCGGCCCACCCGTCGCTCACGGCCGACCAGATCGCGGTCGTGCGCGAAGCCATGGACGTGGCGTCGCCCGCGGCATTCGGACCCGGTGTCTCCGCCCAGACAAAGCAGCGGATCACCGACGTGTTCGAGAAGGCGCAGTCAGTACTCGGCGCCAACGCCGCCAAGGAGCTCTTCGTGACGCTCGGTCCGAAGCAGTCGCTCAAGGCCAGCGCGCTGCCGCTCCGTCAGCAACTCGCCGACAACCTCCGCTCCTGGCGCGTCGCGACGGCGAGCGAGGATCCGATCGGCTGCAACTGCAACATCGAGATCGACACCTGCGACCTCCTGCCGAACCCGTGGCTGGCCTGTTCCGAGCTGTACACGTGCGAGTTCGACCTCGAGTGGCCGATGTGCGGCCCGCTCTGGTCGTGGGCCTGCACCGGCTGGTGCAAGGTCATCCGCAATCCGTGGGAGAACTAACCGTGACATTGACGTCGGACCGCGCGCTGAACCGGATGTTCATCGCGGCGAGCGCCGGCCTCGTGCTCATAGTGGCCGGGACGTCGACCGTGGTCGCGTGGCCGCGGATCGCCGGGGCGATGGGCATCTCCGCCCCGGCCCCGGCCCCGCAGCCGCCCGCGTACACCGCCGGCGAGCAGATCGACGTGCCGGCTTCCTGGTACAGCGCGTCACCGCGCACGCTGGTGGTCTTCGCGCGAGAGGCCTGCGGCGCCTGCCAGAAGGCCCAGCCGTTCCTGAAGTCGCTCGTGTCGGGGCTGGACGATCACGCAACGGTCGTCATGGCGCATCCTGCGGCGAGCGCCGCCAACGACGCCCTGTTCGCGAAAGCCATCGGCATCGCCGACGACCGCCTGCACGCGGTCACCGCCGGCCTGCGCGTGAAAGCCACGCCCACGATCGTGCTCGTGGATCGGCAGGGCGCGATCCTCGCCGCCTGGGAAGGCGCGGGCACAGAAGCGAAGCAGGCGGAGATTTCGGCGACGATCGAACGTCTCGTCAAGTAAACAGTCCTGGTCACACGGAGCAACGCAGGCACGGAGAGCGATCTGGGAAACCAGAGAGTCTGCTCCGTGTCCTGTTGACTCCGTGTTCCAGTGACCTACCAGCCGCTCGGCTTGCCCTTCGTCTGCGCGTCCAGCCACGCCTTGAGCGGGGCGAAGTAATCCACAATCGCCCTCGCATCCATCTGGCGCGTGCCCGTGAGCGCCTCGAGCGCATCGGGCCACGGACGCGACGTGCCCATCTTCAGCATCGCCTCGAGCTTCTGGCCGGCGGGCTTGCTGTCGTACACCGAGCAGCGATGAAGCGGCGCCGTACAGCCGGCCACTTTCGACAACTCCCGGTGAAACTGAAACTGCAGGATGTGCGCGAGGAAGTAGCGCGTGTAGGAGTAGTTCGCGGGCACGTGATACTTGGCGCCCGGATCGAAGAACTCCTCGCCCCGGGGCGACGACGGCGCGATGCCCTGGTACTTGAGGCGCCGCTCCCACCAGGCCCGGTTGTAGTCGCCCGGCGCCACTTTTCCGCTGTACACGTCCCACCGCCACTGATCGATCACGAGACCGAACGGCAGGAACGCGATCTTCTCGAGCGCGCGTGACATCAGCAGGCCGATGTCGCGCGAGGCGTCGGGCGCCTGGTTCTGGTTCAGCAGTCCGATCTTCACGAGATACTCGGGCGTCACCGACAGCGCGACCGTGTCGCCAATCGCCTCGTGAAACGCCTGGTTCGCGCTGTCACGGAAGATGACCGGCAGGTCCTTGTACGCGCGCTGGTAGTAGTTGTGACCGAGCTCGTGGTGGATGGTCGAAAAATCCTCCTCCGTCGGCACGATGCACATCTTGATGCGCAAGTCCTCGGCGTAGTCGAGATTCCACGCGCTCGCGTGACACACGACGTCGCGGTCGCGCGGCTTCACGAAGAGCGACCGCTCCCAGAACGTCTGCGGCAGCGGCGCCAGGCCCAGCGAGGTATAGAACCGCTCGCCCATCCTGGTCATCTCGACGGCTGAGGCCTTGCGCTGCTCGAGAATCCTCGTCAGCGAATAGCCCGTGTCCGCCCCGCCGGTCGCGACGAGATCGAATACGTTGCTCCAGTCCTGCGCCCAGATGTTGCCAAGCAGGTGCGCCGGGATCGGGCCGGTCGCCGGCACGGCGTCGCCGTACTTCTCGCGGAGTTTCATGCGCACGTAGGCGTGCAGCGAGACGTACAACGGACGGACCTGCTCCCACAGCCGATCGACTTCCTTCGTGAACTCATCGGCCGGCATGTCGTACTTGAGCCGCCACATCGCGCCGGTGTCCGCGAATCCGAGCTCTTTCGCGCCCGTGTTCGCGAGCTCCACGAAGCGGGCGTAGTCCTTGCGCATCGGGACGGACACCGTGTGCCAGCCCTCCCAGGCTTCCCGGATCTCCTTCTCGTTGCGCGACTTCGCGAGCACTTCGGTGATTCCGGCAATGTCCATGCAGGCGTCCGGCTTCGCGGGGTCCTTGCACCACTTGCCGCGGCCGTACGCCGCCTCGAGTGACGCCGCGATCCGGGTGACCTCCTCGGCTTCCGTCGCAGCGCTCGGCGTCACGAGCTCGAGCGAGAGCTTCAGCAGGTTGAGCTGGCGTCGCTGTTCCGGTGTGACTGTGGCGCCGTCGTACCGCGCGGCCTCCTTGGCAAATCTCTTGGCCGCCTCAATCGCCGCCTGGTTCGCGCGCGCGTTCAGCGCCTCCGTGTCCGCGGTGATGTACGTGGAGTACACCCAGCTCGCCTGCCCGGCTTCGATCCCGACCTTGAGCAGCGTGGCGTTCGCCTCTGTCAGAAACTCCCCAACGGGCTTC
>CAZJTG010000158.1:0-9173 GCA_964548865.1 uncultured Solibacteraceae bacterium | reverse complement strand
CAGGATGAACAGGATGTCGAGCGCGCGCTCAAGGACCGGGTGGAGCTTGTACTTGAGCTCCGTCATCTTGAACAGCATGCTCAGGAAGTTGCCCGTGAAACTGAGATCGTTGTCCGGATAGACATACGGCCGCCCGATGCTGTGCCGGAAGGCCCACGCCGCGATCGTTGGCATCTTCGCGATCAGCCTCCGGATCTGCAGCCGGCGGCTTTCCTCCCGCGAGATCCGCTTGGCGTCCGGATAGATCGTCGAAAGGCAGCCCACCGTCGAGAGCAGGATGCCCATCGGGTGGGCGTCGTACTGGAAGCCCTCCATGAACTTCTTGACGTTCTCGTGGAGCATCGTGTGGAGCGTGATTTCGCGCGTCCACGCTTCGAGCTCGGCCCTGGTCGGCAACTCGCCAAAAAGGATCAGGTACGCGGTTTCGAGAAACGTGCTCTGCTCCGCGAGTTGCTCGATCGGATACCCGCGATATTCCAGCACGCCCTTGTCGCCGTCGATATACGTGATCCGGCTTCGACATGACGCCGTGTTCTGGAAAGCCGGGTCGTACGTCATCAAGCCGAAATCGTCGTCGTCGGTCTTGATTTGCCTGAGGTCCATGGCGCGAATGGCGCCTTGTTCGACGGGAATCGTGTAGGTCTTGCCCGTGCGGTTGTCAGTGATGCTCAGCGTGTCAGCCATTGCGGTCAGCTTTCCGATCTGTCAAGGGGCTCCCGAGCGCCAGAGCGTTCATCCTCGTCGTCCGGGGAGGAGAGTCGGGGCCGGTCGTCTGCGATCCGGTAGTCGCCTTTCAGCCAGCGGCCGAGGTCAACTTCCTTGCACCGCTGGCTGCAAAACGGAGCCCACGGCTCTTCCATCGGTCGCCTGCGGCAATACGCGCACAGCGGACGACAAGCCATCCGGTTGAGTTTAACAAGGGCAGAGGGCAAAGGGCAGAGGGCAAGGGGAGGTTTGAGGAAAAAACCTCTGCCCTCTGGCCTTTGGCCTCCGTCAGGACTGGTGTCTCACGTCCTGTGCCGAGACCATGAAGATGACGTCCTCGGCGATGTTGGTCGCGTGGTCGCCGATGCGCTCGAGGTGCCGGGATACGAGGATGAGGTCGAGGGAGGGCTTGACGGTGGACGGATCCTTCAGCATGTAGCTCAGCAGCTCCCGGAAGACCAGCGATTTCAGCAGATCCAGTTCATCGTCGCGGGCGAGCACGCGCTTGGCGAGCGCCACGTCGCGCCGGACGTAGGCGTCGAGGGCATCCCTCAGCATCTCCTGGGCGATGAGACCCATGCGCGGGATGTCGATCAGCTCCTTGACGGGCGGGTGCTGGAGGTACCGCGAGGCTGCCTCGGCGATGTTCACCGCCAGGTCGCCGACGCGTTCCAGGTCCGTGTTGATCTTGACCGCGCCGACGATCGCACGAAGGTCCGACGCGATGGGCTGCTGGAGCGCCAGGAGCTTGAAGCAGCGGTCGTCGATTTCAATGTGCAACTGGTTGACGTCGCCATCGCCGGAGAGTACGCGGTCGAGGCGTGCCAGGTCCCGGTCGACGAGGCCGCGCACCGCGATCTGCAGCCGATCCTCGGCCAGGCCGCCCATCTCCAGCAGACGGGTCTTGAGCTGTCCCAGCTCCTCTTCGAAATGCCGGGTGTGCCGCTCAACTGTCATCGGCCCACTCTAGCGCGGCGCTTGTTACGCGCGCGTTTCGAAGGCGTTAATTCGACCGTAAACGTGAGATCCGTGCCGAGCACCTTCGCGAGCGGCGCGCCATGCCGGCCCGCGGCCCACAGCTCGAGATCGGCCTCGCCGGTCGTGCGCAGGCGGATGCCCAGGGACTTCTTCCCTGGCGTCACCTTGAGACCCCGAACCACCTGGGTGTGGCTGCGGTCCAGCCCCTCGGCGAGGCGGACGATCGCGCCCAGAATCTTCACCGTGCGCCGCAGCCGGCCCGGCAGCCGGTCGAAGCCTTCGTGCGTGCGCTTGGGCGTGGCCTGGCGGTGGTACCGCGCGATGAGGCCGATCACCTCGACTTCCTGCGGGTCGAACCCGCGCAACTCGCCGTGACGAATCAGATAGTACGAGTGCTTATGGTGCGCCTCGGAGTTGATGTGCGACCCGATGTCGTGCAGCAGCGCGCCGTACTCGAGCCACTCGCGTTCGCGGGACCCCAGCTCGTGCTGGTCAGCGGTGCCGTCGAACAGCGCGAGCCCGAGCTTCGCGACGTGCCCAGCGTGATCCCGGTGGTAGCCGCACCGCTCGCCGAGTTCGACGACGCTGCGCCGGCGGACGTCCGGGTACCGGTCCGCCGTGCGGATGTGTCCGGTATTCCGGCGGATGTAGTCGAGCACGAGCCCTTCGCGCAGCGCGAAGTCGCAGAGCGTGATCTCCTCCGCGCCCAGCCGATCGAGGAGCGTTTCGATCAGGATCGCGCCCACGGGCGCCAGGTCCGCCCGCCGCGGATCCAGCCCCGGGATCTTCAGGCGCTCTTCCAGCGACATGGCCACGAGCCGCTTGCGGAGCCGGCGCATGTCGGCCGTCCTGACGACGACACGCCGGACGTCGTTGACCGCGGCCGGCGCGCCGCCGCTCGCGACACTGCCGAGCGCGAGGATCGTGCCCGACGTTCCAATGACGCGCGCAAAGCCCCGGCGTCGGAGCTGCCGGAGATAGCCCCTGGTCTCGCGCGTGACGTGCCGCTCGAGTCGCTCGATGTCGCCGCGGGAGAGTGGGTCATGGGTGGCGAACCGCTCCGCGAGCCGGATCGCGCCGAGCTTGAAGCTGCGGCCGGTCTCCATGCGCGCGGCCGTGCCCAGCGTAATCTCCACGCTGCCGCCGCCGATGTCGATGGTCACCGCGCGATGCGCCCGGGTGCCGACGGCATAGGCCGACGCAAGGTGGATCAGCCGCGCCTCTTCGGCCCCGGAAATCACGCGGACGCGGAGCCCGATCTCGTCCCGCGCCCGTGCGATGAAGTCGCCGCCGTTGTCGGCTTCGCGCACGGCGCTCGTGGCGACCGTGACGATTTCCTCGACGCCGTGCGACTCGGCCAGGCGCCGGAACTTCGCCAGCGTCTGCATCGCCGTCGCGATGTTGGCGTCCGGCAGGCGGCCCTTGGCCAGCGTGCCCGACGCGAGACGAATCATGTCCTTCTCGCTGTCGACCACGTCGAAGGACAGATCCGGTCGAATGCGGCAGACGATGATGTGGATGGAGTTGCTGCCGATGTCGATGGCCGCGATCCGCATGTGATAGCGTGAAAAGGTCCGGGAAGGACCCGATGGCGCATGCTACCACGCAGGATCCGACGAGCCTGTCACGCGAAATCCGGCGCAACGCCACCGCGCTCGCGGCCGCCATGCGGCGGGCCAGGCGCGGCGAGGCCGCCGGCATCCATCGCGTGCGCGTGGCCACGCGGCGCCTCCGGCAGGCACTGAAATCCTTGCCCGATGGCGGCGAGACGGCCGCGGAGCTGCGCCGGCTCGGCAGAAGCCTCGGCCGGGTGCGTGAGCTGGATATGGCCCGGACGGTGCTCGCCGCTTCCGCCAAACGCGAGTCGTGGCCGGCGCAGGCGGTGGCCAGGGTTGACGCGTGGTGCCTGGCCGAGCGGCAACGGGCGTTCGACGACGCCAGGCGAGTCCTGGATGAAAGCGACGCCCGGGCGATCTCGAAGCGCCTGCGCGCGCTTGGCTCCGCCGCCGAGGCGCAGCCAAAGGCCGGGTCGGCGGCCCGCGAGGTGCGCGACACGGCGCGCACGCTGACGGCGGCCATCGCCGCCGCCGGCACGCTTTACGTTCCGACGGCGCTGCACGAAGTCAGGATTGCCGCCAAGAAGCTGCGCTACGGTGTGGAGCTTTCCGGCGAGATCGAGGCCGGCACGCTGCGACGGTTGCGCGAGCTCCAGACGGTGCTCGGCTCGATGCACGACCTGCAGGTGCTGCAGCAGTGCGTCCAGGACGTCGCGCTCGACGCGCGCGGGCTTCCCGAGATGGCGACGCTGTCGTCCATGGCCCGCACCATCGAGGAGATGTGCCGGAGGTGGCACGCGAAGGCGCTGCGCCTGCTGCCCCGGACACGTCTCCTCGCGATAAGTCTGGCCGCGCGGAGCATCGTGCCGCGCGAGCGGATCAGGCCGATGGCGGTCACGTCGGGTGCAGGCCGCCTGCGGCGCCGGAGGTCGGCGTGATGACGGCGTTGTACCTCGTCCGGCACGCCATCGCCGAAGATCGCGGCTCGAAGTTTCCGAATGACGAGACAAGGCCGCTCACGCGGGCGGGCCGGGCGCGCATGAAGCTGGCGGTCGCCGGCTTCCGGACGCTCGAACCGAAGCTGGACGTGATTCTCTCGAGCCCCCTCGTTCGCGCGGTGGAAACGGCGAAAATCCTGAGCGCCGGCCTGGGGGGGCGGACGCCGACCGAGATCTGCGCCGAGCTGGCCCCGGGTCACGAGCCGGAGGACATCGCAGGAGTTCTTGGTCGCGCGGCGTCGCGGGCCTCCATCGCGCTCGTGGGTCACGAGCCCGACCTCGGTCAGCTCGCCGCGTGGCTCGTCGGCGCCGAGGAACCGATCCCGTTCAAGAAAGGCGGCATCTGCCGCATCGACGTCGCGAGCCTGCCGCCGAAACACCGGGGCCGGCTCATCTGGTTCGCGCTTCCCAGAATGCTGCGGGCGCTCGCTTAGACGACAGTTCCCGGCTTTACGACGCCGCCCTTGGGCACGATGATGATGCCGCTGCGGATGTGGTAGCCGTCGCCGTCGGCGTTTTCGATCCCGCGCTCGTTCGTGAGACGCACGCCGTCGCCGATGCGGGCGTTCTTGTCCACGATGACCCGGTCCAGCACCGCGCCCTTGCCCACGCCGAGCGGCAGGTCGGACATCGATTCGTCGAAGCCATCGGCGCCGAGCAGAATCGACCGTGAGATTGTCGATCCGTGGCGCACGGCGGCGCGGATGCCGACGATGCTGCTCCGGACTTCGCAGGTGTCGAGGTACGCGCCTTCGGCGACGAGCGACTCGTCGATCTGGCAATCGTGCATACGGGCCGCCGGCAGAAACCGCGGATGCGTGTAGATCGGACGCTTCGGGTGGAAGAAATTGAACGGGGCGCCCCGCCGCGTGAGCATCAGATTCACGTCGTAGAACGACTGCACGGTGCCGACGTCCGCCCAGAATCCACGGTAGAGGTACGGGTGCACGCGGTGCGTGGCGAGTGCCTGCGGGATGACCTCGCGGCCGAAATCCACCGCCGTCGTGCTCGCGAGGACGTCGTAGAGCACGTCGCGCGAAAACACGTAGATGCCCATGGAGGCGACGAAGGGCTTGTCCTGCGTCAGATCGCCGATGGCCGAGAAGCGAGGCGCGCTCGATCCCATCTCCGCCAGCCGCTCCGGCTTCGGTTTTTCCTCGAAGCCGCTCACGTGGCCGTTCGCATCGAACAGGAAGATGCCCATCTGCGACGCGTCCTCCGTCGGCACCGGCTGCGCGGCAATCGTGATGTCCGCGTTGCTGTCGATGTGAGCGTCGATGAGCTCGGTGAAGTCCATGCGGTAGATGTGATCGCCCGCGAGGATCAGGAAGTACTCGCAGTCCGCGTCGCGAAAGTGCCGCGTCGCCTGCCGGACCGCGTCGGCCGTTCCCTGGAACCACTTCTCGCCTTCAGGGGTCTGCTCGGCCGCGAGTACCTCCACGAATCCGTCCGAGAACATGTCCAGGTGGTACGTCTTGCCGATGTGGCGGTTGAGCGACGCCGAGTTGAACTGCGTGAGCACGTAGATCCGCGTCAGGCCGGCGTGCAGGCAGTTGCTGAGCGGAATATCGATCAACCGGTACTTGCCGCCGATCGGAACCGCCGGCTTGGATCGCAGGTGGGTCAGCGGAAACAGGCGCGTGCCGCGGCCGCCCCCGAGGACGATCGTCAGAACGTCGTTCATCGAGTGCGATTGTATGCGCTACCCGACAAACCTGTATCCGAGCCCGACGACGGTCTCGATCTGCGGCCCCGCAGCTCCGAGCTTGGAGCGGAGCCGGCCCACGTGGACGTCGACCGACCGGGTCTCGATGGACTGGTCGTAGCCCCACACACGGACGAGCAGCCGGTCGCGCGTCAGCACCCGGTTGCGATTCTCCACGAGGCAGCGCAGCAGGTCGAACTCGCGGCGCGTGAGACGCACGGGGTCGCCGTCCACCGTGACCGACACGGCGTCAAAGTCCGCCACCAGGCGCGCGCCCCGGTAGAGGGACATGGCGGCGTTTGGGGCGCCTGACTTGCGGCGCAGCACGGCGCGGACGCGCGCCGCGAGTTCGCGGGGGCTGAACGGCTTGGTGATGTAGTCGTCGGCGCCGAGATCCAGGCCGAGCACCCGGTCCGACTCACTGGTTCTCGCCGTGAGCATGATGATGGGCAGCTGAGCGCTTGCCGGCCGCGCCCGGAGGATGCGGCAGATTTCGGTGCCGTCGAGGCCAGGCAGGTTGAGGTCGAGGATGAGCAGGTCCGGGGGCGTCTTCGACACCGCCTGGAGCGCGGCTGCGCCCGACCCCACGATTTCCACACTCGCATCGCCGCCCCGTTCGAGGGCGTGTTTCACGAGAGAGGCCACGTCGATCTCGTCTTCCACGACCACGATGCGGGATGCCCGTGCTGCCATCAGTTTCCCAGGGAGCCTATGGGGCCCTGATTACCCCGGCGTCATGGCCGCGTTAAATGTGAGTTACACCCGTCGTTTGCGCCCGATGTCGAACGTTACGTTTCAGTTACAGTTTCTTTGCTATTATTTCGCCCGGCGAGGCCGAGGACCGAATGAGATTCAGTTTCTATCCGCGCGACGAGCAGTTCTTCGACCTCTTCAATCGGATGGCCGACGAGATCAAGGTGGCCGCGAACCTGCTGGAAGGGATGCTCTCCAGCGATCCTCCGGACGTGAGCCAGGTCGACGTCATCAAGGATATCGAGCACAAGTGCGATGCGTTGACGCACGACACGATCCAGCGCCTCCATCGGACGTTCGTGACGCCGTTCGATCGCGAAGACCTCTACGCGCTCGCCGCCGCGCTCGACGACGTCATGGACCGCATTGACGCTGCGGCCGCCATCGTCCGGCTCTACCGAATCGACGTGGTACCCGCCGGCGCGCGCGAGCTGGCGCGGACCGTGTCGCAGTCGGCGGACCGGCTGCACACCGCGCTCGCATCGCTCAAGGCCAAGACGCCCGTCCAGCCGCACGCGGTCGAGATCAACCGGCTCGAGAACGAAGCGGATCGCGCGTACCAGCAGGCCATCCAACAACTCTTCGATACCGAGACGGATCCGATCCAGATCATCAAGTTCAAGGAACTGCTCGACATGCTCGAACAGGTCACCGATTCCTGCGAGGACGTGGCGAACGTCATCGAAGGCGTCGTCGTGAAGCACGGATAACGGCTGTGTCGCTGGAGTTCGCAAGCCTGCTGGCCATCATCGTGGTGGCCCTGATTTTCGACTACATCAACGGGTTCCACGACGCGGCGAACTCCATCGCCACCGTGGTCTCCACCCAGGTGCTGACGCCCCTGCAGGCCGTGGCCTGGGCGGCGTTCTTCAATTTCATCGCCGCGTTCTTTTTCGGCACTGCCGTCGCCAAGACCGTCGGGTCCGGGATGGTCGACCTCAGCGTCGTGACCTTCGTGGTGATCTTCGCGGGCTTGATGGGCGCCATCATCTGGAACCTCATCACGTGGTACTTCGGGCTGCCCACGAGTTCGTCGCACGCGCTGTTCGGCGGCTACGCCGGAGCGGCGGTTGCGAAAGCCGGTTTCGGCGCCGTGATCGTGGCGGGCTGGACGAAGACCCTGATCTTTATCGTCGTCGCACCGGCCATCGGGCTTGTGATTGGCCTGGCGCTGATGACGACTATCTATCATGTGTTTCACGACGTCGCGCCGTCGCACATCAACCGCTGGTTCAAGCGGTTCCAGCTGCTCTCGGCGGCGTTCTACAGCTTGATGCACGGAGCGAACGACGCGCAGAAGACGATGGGCATCATCACCGGGGCGCTGTTCACCGGCGGTTACATCGCGACGTTCGAAGTGCCGTACTGGGTCGTGCTGACCGCCCATGCGGCGATCGGCCTCGGCACGCTCTCCGGCGGATGGCGCATCATCAAGACGATGGGGCAGCGGATCACGAAGCTGCAGCCAGCGGGCGGCTTCGCCGCGGAGACGGGCGCGGCTGTCGCGATCTTCACGGCCACGCAGCTCGGCGTCGGCATCAGCACCACGCACACGATTACGGGCGCCATCGTCGGCGTCGGCGCGACCAAGCGGCTGAGCGCGGTTCGCTGGGGCGTGGCGGGGCAGATCGTCTGGGCCTGGATCCTGACGATACCCGCGTCCGCGACGATCGGGGCGGTGACGTACTACATCGCCGCATTCATCACGCAGTTCATCGGCTAAGGGCGGAGCCCGGCGCCGGGCCTGACGCCTTACGCGGCCGGCAGCGTTATTTCGAGCACGGCCCCTCCGCCTTCGCGGTGTGAGGCCCTGACGCGGCCGCCCTGCAGTTCCACGAGGTGTCTCACGATCGAGAGACCGAGGCCCGTGCCCCCCGGGTCGCGCGTGCGTGACCGGTCCACGCGATAGAAACGCTCGAAAATGCGCGAGAGGTCCGACTCGGGAATTCCCGGCCCGCGATCGGCGATGGAGATCCGCACGACATCGCCTTCCCGGACGGCCGCGATCTCGATCTCGCCGCCCTCGGGGCTGTAGTTGCCGGCGTTCTCGAGCAGGTTGCGGAAGACGTCCGCGAGCTTGGCGGGATCGGCGGTCACGTGACTTGCGCCGTCGTGGATGTCGATCCGGACGGACTGCCGGCGGCCGCCGAGCGCGCCCTCGATATCGCGCTCCGCCAGATCGATGACGTCGGCCAGCGCGCAACGGACCGGCATCAGGGTCTCCTGGCCCGCGTCGAGACGCGCGAGGCGGAGGAGGTCGCGCACGAGGCGCTCCATGCGCAGGGAGTGACGATCGATGATGTCCAGGAACTGCCGGGTTTGTTCCGGGGATCCGGGCGAGTCCTGCAGCGCTTCGACGTAGCCGCGGATGGCCGTGAGGGGCGTCCGCAGTTCGTGCGACACGTTCGCCACGAAATCCCTGCGGACCTGGTCGGCGCGGCGGAGGTCGGTGATGTCGCGAAGCACCAGGACCGCGCC
>CAZJTG010000157.1:0-9247 GCA_964548865.1 uncultured Solibacteraceae bacterium | reverse complement strand
GTCAAGGCCAAGCCGAAGCGCCGAGCGGGCGCCTCGCGGTAGTCTCGCCTCCGGCGGCGGGACGAATCGGCCCGATTGGGGACCGCGGCCATCTGCCCGCGGAAGATCTGGCATCGCGCTTGCTCCGACCGGGGCATGTCGATCGGCGACGAACGCCACACACTTGGAAAACTCGGCGAGGAGCTCGCCTGCGATGAACTTCGCCGCCGCGGGTACTCCATTCTTGCCACCCGCCACCGCACCCGCTTTGGAGAAATCGACATCGTCTGCGAGCGGAGCGGGGCGGTCGCGTTCGTCGAGGTGAAAGCGCGCCGCTCGACGAGGCGCGGCTCGGCGGCCGAGGCGGTCACGGCGTGGAAGCGCCGGCGCATTTCCGCCATGGCCCTCGACTATCTCGCGTCAACCGGCCGACTGGAGTCGCCATGCAGTTTCGCCGTGATCGCGATCGACGGGATCGAGACGCCGGCGATGACGGTGAGCGTGATTGAGGATGCGTGGACGCTGGATTCGGGGTACTGACAATCGGTCAGTGGGCTCGTCCGTACGCACAGACGCCCGCGCCAGGAGCACCCGGCGCGGGCGTTTGTGACGTGTCAGTGCCGACCTACCAGTTGATGCGGAACATCAGCTGGCCGAGACGACCACCCGGATCGTACGTGTTGCTCGAGTCCGTGTAGGCGCTGGTCACGCGGAAAATGTCCGCGCTCGTGCCCGGGTTCGCGACCGGGTTGAAGTTGATGTTGTCGAGCATGTTCAGCAATTCGAAGGAGACTTCGATGCTGGACGCGCCGCGCAGCGCGAACCGCTTCGACAGACCCACGTCGAACCTGACGAAGAACGGCGCCCGAATCAGGAGGGTGCGGTTCGTGCAGTCGCCCGCCACCACCGTGAGACAGGTCTCGCTGTTCGCCGGCGCGATGTAGCGCCCATTGGGATCCGGCGGGCCGAGCGCAAGGCCGTAGCCGCTCACGGTCGTCGAGCTGACATCGAACGCGCGGCGGGTGTTCAGTCGCACGTCCTCCGGCAGCATGTAGACCGTCTTGAACGGCGCCACCGTGCCCTCGACGGTGTAGTACTTGTACATCTTCTGCAGGTCTTTGGCCGTCATGTTGATCAGACGGACCTGGCCGAAGTTGAGCACGCGGGCCTGGATGCGGCTCACGCCCTTGAACGACCAGCCACCAAGCAGCCCGTCCATCCACGCGTTCATGTCCGTGCCATACCGCTGTCCGCGGCCGACTGGAAGCGTCCAGTCCCACTGAGCCTTGATCGCGTGACGGACGTTGGCCGACGGAATCATCGTGCGGCCGTGCAGGAAGCCGTCGAACGCGGACCCACCCTCCCGCGCGTACTGGTAGCTGCCGCTCGCCGACATGCCCCGCGACAGGCGGCGGCGGAGCTCGATCTGCAGCGCGTGGTAGTTACTGAAGGCGCCGCTGTCGGTCACGTTGTTGCTGCCGACGGCCGGATTCAGCACCACGAAATTCGCGGGCAGCCCCGCTGCGATGGCATTGGCCCGGAACGAGGCCGTGCCGTCGAGGTCCGCGATGCCGTTGCCGAGACTGGGGTTGAGGTACGCCATGTCACTCGTGATGGCGGTGTTCGTCCAGTTCGTGCCGGTGTAGGACGCCGCGTTGGACGCGTCCGTTCGGCCGAGCAAGTACGCCATGTAGATCGGCAGGGGCGTGGTGCCCGTGCCCGGTCCGCGGTAGGCGAAGCTGCACGCCGGCTGTCCCGTCGTGCCGCATCCGGCGAGCACGTGCGCCCGCAGGTTGGCGACGGCGTTCTTGAACTCGCTCACGAATCCATTCGCCTCGATGTCGCGCGCGTTGTAGTCGAGCGTCGACCACTGATCGACACCTCGTGTCCCGACGTAGCGGATATCCACCGCCATGTCGCGGCTGATCGCCCGCTGGAAGCTGGCCGACCAGGTCCGCGCGCTGTCGATCTGCACGTCCTCGGCGAACGCATTGAGGTTGTTCGCGCGATTGGCCAGCACCGGCGTCGGCAGCACCTGCGTGGCCGGGAACGTCGCCGGGTAGAGCCGGGACTTGTCCCGATAGAGCAGCGGCCACGTTTCGCCGGCATTCACCAGGTTGCCGTTGTTGACGTTGCGGTTCACGGTGATGGTACTGCCCGGGTTGCCGCCGTAGAGGCCCGTGAAGAACCCGATGCCCTGGCGCGAGTAGGTCTGGGAGAAGCCGGCGCGAAGCGTGGCCTGCTCGGGGTCGCCGAGGATCGTGCGCAGGAATCCGCTCTGCACGTTCGGCCGCCACGCCACGCTGACGCTCGGCGCGACGTTGTTCCAGTCCGTGTTGTACCCGTTACTGCCCGACGTCAGCCGGATGAATTCTGGGACGACGCCGGTGTTCTTGTACTCGTAGAACGCGCACTTGTTGTAGGGCGTCGTCGCGGCGCCGCGGCCCGACTGGCCGCAGACCGAGTCGAAGGCGACGGCCGTCATAGTGTCGTTCTTCGCCCGGAACGGTGTCTGGAGGTCCCAACGCACGCCGGCGCTGATCGTGAGCGTCGGCCTGATCCGCCACTGGTCCTGTGCGAACGCCGACCAGATGTCGAGGAACCCTTCACGGCGCCGCGCGCCATTGAGCGCGTACTGACCGGTCTTCGCGTCCAGCGCGGCCTGGTTGTTGACCGACGTAATGCGCCCGGTGAGCATGGCGTACACCGCGCGCGCGTTCGCCAGGTCGGCGTTCGACGCGCCCGGGAAGTTCCCTGTCGTGAACAGCCCGAGGGCCGGATCGGGCGTCGTCGTGTTCATGCCCAAGCCGATTTGCGTGACGATCTGCTGGGCCATCTCCCATGCGCTCGAACGGAACCAGCCGCCGCCGAAGCTCAAGCTGTGCTTCGCCTTCTGCCAGCTCAGGTTCGTGCCGACGTTGGTACTCGGCGCGGCGCGCCAGCTCGGGGTGTTCACCGTCCACCAGTCCGTGGTGATTGGGATGACGACCGCGTAGCCGCCGATGTCCGCAAAGGAGCCCGCGCCCTGGCTCGGGTCGCTCGGCTGGCCGAAACGCGAACCGCCGCCGCCCACGGCCGTGATGCCCGCCGACACTTCGTTGACCATGTTGGCCGAGAGCGTCGAGCGCAGCGAGAAGGAGTACAGCGGGCGCGTGGAGGCGAACACCCGGTAGTTCGGCGCGCCCGGGAACCGGGCATCGGCGCCGTTCAGGTAGTCGGGATCACGATACGCCCAGAGCGACGACGCCGACGCGCTCAGTCGGTGCTTCGCGGTGATGTTGTAATCGACCCGGCCGGTTGGCTGCCGCTCGAGAAGCGTGCCGGGGCTCTGCCAGACGTAATTCTGGACCAGCGGATTGCCCGTCGCGTTGAAGACGCCCTGGGTTTTCGTCGAAGCGCTGATGAGGCCGAGGAGCTTCAGCACTTCCGGATCGGGGGATGCGAAACATCCGGCCGCGCCGCACACGTTGCCCGGGTTGCTCGCGCCGAGCGACAGGACGTTGACGCGCTGCACGACGCCGCCGACCATGTACGGAAAGACGCCGGTCATCACTTCGTCCGGATGGACCGTCCGCGTGCGGGTGAAGCTGTTCGGAAAGCGCAGTTCTTCGTAGTGGAAGAAGTAGAACGCTTTTCCTGACAAGTCGAAGGCGCCGGGAATCCTGATCGGGCCGCCGACGCGGACGCCGTACTGATTCACCTTGGTCTCGTTCCTGGGCAGACCGTTCGCTTCATTGAAGTAGTAGTTGGTGTTCAGCCCCGTGGTGCGGAAATACTCGTAGGCGCTGCCGCTCAGGCGGTTCGTGCCCGAGCGCGTGGTGAAGGCGATGTTCACCGCGCCGCTGCCACCGCCGGTGACTTCACCGGCCGCGAGCGTCACGGTGACCTGCTCGACGGCGTCCTGGCGCGGATAGACCGACGCGAAGAAACCGTCCGTGGATTTGTTGAAATTGTCCTGATTGCTGACGCCGTCGAGCGTGATGTTGATCATCGACTGCGGCAGGCCGTTGACGGTGGAATTGCGGTTCGTCGTCGCCGTATTGACGCCGGGCAGGAAGGTGACCGCGTTCAGCGCGTTGCGCGACACCGTCGGCATGCGGTTCAGCTGATCGGCGTTGAGCGTCGCGGTGACGGTTGCCGTCTGGGTATTGATGAGCTCGGAGCTGCTCGACACCTTGACTTCTTCTGTCAGGGCGCCAAGTTCCAGCTTGATGGGCAGGTTCGTCGGGGCGCCGACCACGACCTGGACCTTGTCGAGGACCGCGGTCTTGAACCCCTGCAGCGTGACCGAGACCTTGAATGTGCCGGCGGACAGTCCGGGCACGTTGAACGCGCCTTCGGAGTTGGTCACGGCTGTGAACGTTGCGCCGGCGTCGCCGGTAACGGTGACGGTAACGCCGGGTAGCACACCGCCACTGGAGTCAGTGACGACGCCTCGGATCGACGACGTGCCCTGCGCGATCGCCGGGCTCACCGCGAGCGCAGCGATCAGGGCTGCGAGCGCTAACTGCCTACACCACTTCATTGTTCCTCCTCTCGGATCGACCAGAAATCCCTGGCTGATTTGCAGGGAGCGGTCCGCCCGAGTCCTCCGTGTGACGGGCGAAATGTACACCCGCCGGTCGGCCGGGCGCAATAATTTCGCTATTTGATCGCGTACCGCCATGGTTTCTAATAGGGGAGGAGGTCCGCCAGTGAAAACCAGTCATTTGAGGGGTGCCGCGAGCGTCCTGACGGCAGTTGCCCTCGCCACGGCGTGGTTGGCGCCAGTCCTCGCCGCCCAGAGCCGGGGAGGAGCCCAGCCGGTGAGCGATGCCATCCGGGGGGCGTGGTCGAGCGCGAAAAAGAACATCCGTGACACGGCCGAAGCCGTGCCCGAAGCGGTCTACAGCTACTCGCCAGTGCCCGGCACCGTCCGGACGCTCGGCCAGATCCTCGGCCATGTCGCCGGCGCGAATTTCGAGTTCTGCGCGGCGGCCAAGGGGGAGAAATCCCCGCACGCCGAAAGCGCGTTCGAATCGCTCGCAACCAAGTCCGCCATCGTCAAGGCCTGGGACGATTCGGTGACGTACTGCGAAGCGGCCTTTCAGAGCCTGACCGATCGTTCGGCCGGCGAGCCCATCGAGTTGCCGTTCGGGATGGGGAAGGGCGTCCGCTCCGCCGCGCTCCTCGGCACGATTGGCCATCTGAACGAGCATTACGGCAATCTGGTGACCTACATGCGCATGAAGGGCATCGTGCCGCCGAGCAGCAGGCGCTAGGCCAACGACGCCAACGACGCGAATGACACGAACGACGCAAAGTTAGGGCACTTGTCTTACTTTCTGAGGTACGTGTCCCACCACTCCAGCTCGTTCATCATCCGGTGGACATTGTTCCAATGTCCCCCGATGCCGTGCGCCTGGCCGTCGTACCGGATCATCTTCGCGGGGATGCCGCGGCGGCGGAGGGCGAAGTACATCTGTTCGGCTTCCTCGTACGGCACGCGCTGGTCCACTTCGCCATGGACGAAGAGTGTCGGTGTCCGCACGCGGCCCGCGTAAGTGATCGGTGACTGCCGGATCATCCGCGCGCGCGCGTCATCGTCCCAGGGCGGCCCGAAGAACTCCGTCTCCTTCGTGCGGTAGATGTCCGCGGTGCCGTAATCCGAGATCCAATTGCTGATGCCGGCGCCGGACACCGCCGCCCGGAAGCGCTCCGGGTATTGCGTAATCAGCCAGTTGGTCATGAAGCCGCCGTACGAGTGTCCCGTGTGGCCGACGCGCGCGCGGTCGAGATTGGCCGGGTACCGGCCGATGACGAAGTCGATGCCGGCCATCACGTCCTCGCCGTCCCGGTCTCCCCACGCGCCCCAGGTGGCCCACTTGAACGCTTCCCCGTAGCCCGTCGAACTACGGAAGTTCGTATCGAGCACGAAATAGCCCTGCGCCGCAAAGAAATGCTTCTTGAAGTCGAACGCGTAGCCCGTGGCCGAGTGCGGCCCGCCGTGGCTGAACACAATCAGGGGATACCGGCGCGCGGCGTCGAAGCCGGCGGGGAAGGTGAGCCAGCCCTCGATGGGCGTGCCGTCCTTGCTCGGCCATTGCAGTCGCTCGGTTCTGGCCAGTTGTCGTGATGCGAGAAAGGGCCCATTGACATCGGTCAGCTTCCGCTCGCCGGAGCCGTCGATGTTCGCCGTGTAGACCTCGCCGGGTTGATCGTGCGTGCCCGCGGTGTAGGCCATCCGCTTCATCGCACGATCGAAGGTCAGGCTCGCGACGCGCCGCGCTCCTCGCGTCACCTGCTCGACCCGGCCTGCCGGCACCGACACCCGGAACAGGTGCGCCTCGCCGCCCGTCGTCGACGTGAAGTACAGGAACGCGCCGTCGGGCGACCACGCGGTCGCGCCCGGCTCGAGATCCCAGTTCGCCGTGAGATTGATCGGCGTTCCGCCGTCGGACGGACGCACGAACAGGTCGCGAGGTCCGCCGTGATTCATCTTCTGGCTGATGACCATGTCCGTGCCGTATGTGCGCGCGTACGACAGGTATTCGCCGTCGGGCGAGTATGCGAGATCGGCGTGCACGTAGCCGTCGTTCGTCACTTGCGTGACCGTGCCGGCGATCGTCGCCGTCCAGATGGCGACGCGCTCGTAGGCCTGCTCGTTGCGGACGTCCAGGTCCGCCAGAAACGCGAGGCTGCGGCCGTCCGGGTGCCAGACGAGACCGGTCGGCCTGAGCTCGGGCAGCGTCACGCGGACGTCCGATGACTGCGCGGTGGCCGTGGCCCGGAGCGCGATGTGCTGCGCCGGCCGCAGCCGCGGGTCGGGCGCCGGGAACGGCTGACCGTCGCGCTGGAACTCCATCCAGTCGAACGTCACGCCCTTGAAGCGATCGGCATGACGCTTCTCGAACTCGCTTCGTGCCGGCGCCGGCGCAGGTGGTGCGGGCACGTCGACGAGCATGGCGGCGTACTTTCCATCCGGGCTCGGCACGCCGGGTGCCGGGGCCGCGGGCGCCGGCGCCGGGGGCGTCCTGGCGCCCGGGTGCACCACGAAGGCCTGACGATCGATGGTGTATCGCAGGAGGCCGTTCGGTTCCCATCGTGGAGCGCTCGTCGGTTTGCCGTCATGCAACACTTCGCGCGGCGCCGACGATCCGTCGGTCGCGACGACGAACGTGTGCGTCTCCGTACTGTTGTCCGCCTCGATGCGCGTGCCGACCGTGAAGGCGACCCACGCGCCATCAGGCGAGATCGCGACGCCACCCACCGTCTTCACGCGGTAGTAGTCTTCGAGCGTGAGGGGCCGAACGCCTTGCGCGGCCGGCGCCGCGACGACGAGAACAAGGGCAAGACCTATCCCGAACCGACGCATGCGCACCCCCAATCACCAAATCACCAATCACCCGATGCCGCCGTCATTGCTTTCCGATCGCGATGAGGCTTCTGGCCGACCTCACGTACATGACGCCGTCCGACAGCGCAGGCGTTGCCATGAGCATGTCGTTCATGGCGTTCGTCGAGAGCAGCTTGAACTCCGGCCCGGCCGCGACGACGAGCATGTCGCCGTCTTCACTGGAGAGGTAGATCCTTCCATCGGCGGCGACCGGCGAAGCGCTGTACCCGCTGCCGACGACCGGAAGGCGCTGACGGTAGATCTCCTTGCCGGTCTGGAGGTCGTAGGCGTCGAGCAGGCCATTGTTCGCGAGCACGTAGAGCACGCCGCGGTACGCGAGCGGCGTCGGCATGTACGGGCCGCGGCCAGTCTTGCTCCACACGACCCCGGCGTTCGACGTTTCGCCGGCGGCCAGCGTGAGATCGCCGCGCGCGTCCGGCTTGACCACGAAGATCGGCCGCTCGGGGGCGCGGCCGCTGCCGACGACGAAGACGCCGTCGGCGAAGATGGGCGTCGGCGCGGTGATCTTCGAGCTCTTCCCGATGCGCCAGAGTTCCTTGCCGGTGCGCGGATCGTAGCCCCGCACGAAGTTCGAGGCGTTCGTGACGAGCACCGGCCCGGCAGCGGTCTCGGCCACCGTGGGTGTGCCCCAGGACGGCAACTCCTCGCGATCGGCCTTCCACACGGTTTCGCCGGTCTCGGCCCGAAGCGCGAGCAGAAACGAGTCGTGGTGGGTATCGACCTGGATGAACACGAGGTCGTTCCAGATGATCGGCGAACTCGCCGGGCCCCACTCGAGCGATACCACGTTGTACGCGCCGATGTGCGCGTGGCCGTAGTCAACCTTCCACTTGAAGTGGCCGTCGACGTCGTACGCAAACAGGCCCATCGATCCGAATGACGCCACGACGAGCCGGCCATCGGTCGCGGGCGTCGCGCTGGCGTAGGTGGACTTGATATGGCGCTTGTCGATGGGCTCGCCCTCGACTGCCACGCGATCCCACCGTACGGCGCCGGTCTTCTTGTCGAGCGCGATGATCTTCCATTGATGCCGCGAGCGGTCGTCGGCCGGATCGCCCGCGCCATACAGACCGGGCTTGAACGACGCGTCCCCGGCGCTCGTGACGGCGGTCGCGACAAACACGGTGTCGCCCCAGACGACGGGACTCGAATGCGCGAGTCCGGGAATCGCCACTTTCCACCGGATGTTCTCGCCGCGCTCCACATTCCAGGTGTCCGGCAGCGCCTGGCCGTCGGCGACGCCCGCGGCGGTGGTGCCGCGGAACGACGGCCAGCTTCCGGCGGCGGGCTTCGGGCGGGGGAGGGCACGGCGCGTCGGCGCGCCCGTTCGCACGATGCGGCGGACGGGGGCGACTGCCTTCTCGCCCGGCGGGAGCCACGTACTGTCGTCGAACACCCACCAGCGGGCGCCGCACGTGTCGGCGATCCGCTTGAACGTGACCTTGGGGCCGTCCACAGAAAATCGATACCGCCCACTTTCGGCGCATCCGGCCGGCGCAGGCGACAACATCAATTCGATCTCGTTCGCCGTCGTCTTATATGTGCCGGTAAGCGGGGGCAGTTCGAAGCCGGTGAACGTGAACGTGCCGTCGGGTTTGAAGATCACGTTAGAGGTGCCGGCGACGAGTGGGCCGGTCGGAAACGGCCGGCCGGGCGCCTGCCGGGCAGCGAGTCCCGCGGCACCAACGACGGCCACAGCCAGCAGGCCGGCTGGAATCATTCCGGCGGCGATCATGCGCAGACGATACCCGAAATCGGGGGATCGGTTGCTGCGACCGCGGGGCATTGTGTACACTTCTGAGTCTGGCAGGGCGGGAATAACTCAGTGGTAGAGTGCGACCTTGCCTAGGTCGAAGTCGCGGGTTCGAATCC
>CAZJTG010000156.1:0-9287 GCA_964548865.1 uncultured Solibacteraceae bacterium | reverse complement strand
CTTGCCATGGCATCGCTGAGAGACATCGGGCCGTTGACCAGGCTGAAGACGGCGTCGATACCGTGCTCGTGCACGCGCTGATATCCCTCGCCCAGAGATCCGGCGATGGCGAACACCGGGAGGCCTCGTGCCTTCGCCATCCTCGCGACGCCGATCGGCGCCTTGTTGAACACCGTCGATCTGTCGA
Organism: uncultured Solibacteraceae bacterium; assembly: GCA_964548865.1. Lineage (GTDB taxonomy): Bacteria > Acidobacteriota > Vicinamibacteria > Vicinamibacterales > SCN-69-37 > DASUGC01. Next base: position 9,100 of record CAZJTG010000156.1, on the reverse strand, counting down.
TTTGTCCCTCACCGGTGATCACGAGGTCCGCCCCAGGCAACTGTCTCTCGAGTCCCACCGCGTCGAGCACGATATCCACCCCGGCTCGGAGCTCAGCGCCGAAAAACGCGATGAGTCCGGCGCCAAGGCCACCGGCCGCGCCCGCGCCGGGCGTGTCCTTCACGTCCGCGCCCACGTCCCGTCGGAGAACGTCCGCGAAGTGCCCCAGCGCGGCATCCAGTTGCTCAACCATTCTTGGAGTGGCGCCTTTCTGAGGACCGAAGATGGCCGACGCGCCGGTCGGCCCGCAGAGCGGGTTGTTCACGTCGCAGGCGACCGTGAACCTCGCCTCCTTTACTCGTGGGTCCATGCCCGACCTGTCGATGCGCGCGAGGCGCGCGAGTGCCGCGCCGCCGGGCGGCAGGTCCCGGCCCGCCGCATCGAGCAGGCGTACCCCGAGCGCCTGAGCGACGCCACCGCCACCGTCGTTCGTCGCTGAACCACCGATGCCGAGGATGAATTGGCGCAGGCCGGTGTCGAGTGCGGTTCGAATGAGTTCACCCGTTCCTCGCGTGGTCGCATGGAGCGGATCGCGTTCTTCGCGCGTGATGAGCGCGAGGCCGGACGCTCGCGCCATCTCGATCACCGCCGTGACGCCGTCGCCCATGGAGCCCCATTGCGCCTGCACGGGATTTCCCAGCGGACCGGTGACGGTTGACGTCACGATGCGGCCCCCTGATGAGTCAACGAGCGCCTCGAGCGTTCCGTCTCCGCCGTCGGCCACCGGAACGAGGACGGTCTCGGCGTCAGGCAGGGCTCGCCTGATTCCTGCCTCCATCGCTCGGGCGATCTCGAGTGCCGTCAGGCTGCCCTTGAACGCCTGCGGGGCGATGACGATGCGCAGCCCCATCAGAGATGCCGCCGGGGATCGTCCTGTTCCGCATCGGTCGGCGGACGTCGCAGCCACCGTTCGAGTGCTTCCCGGGCCAGGTCGCGCCCGCCCAATCCCAACGCCAGCGACAGCGCAAACACCGCCCCGCCGAAGACGATGGCAAACGCGGTCACGATGATCTGCCGTCCGAGTCCGAGGTGCTCGAGCGCCAGGGCCAGCGCCACGGCCATCGCGGCCGTACGCGCGGCCGCCGCCAGAAACCGGGCTGACGGAATGCCGGCGTTGACCGCGGCGATGAGGACGCTGCGATGCAGGAACGTCGAAGCGAGCATGCCGAGTATCAGGAGCGAGACCGCCACGAAGATCTGGGGCAGGAATACCAGCGCCCGGGTCGCCAGGTCGGCGGCAATCGTCGGATCCAACGCGCCAATGGCCCCGACGACGAAGACGCCGAGCGTCGTCCAGGCCAGCACGAGCGCGATCACCGTCGACGGCGGCCGCGTGACACCCGCCCGCTTGAGCATGGCCTGGACGCCCAGCCGCGAGGCGAGGGCATCGCCGCCGGCGACCGATAGCAGAAAACGAACGCCGACACGCACGACCCCGGCGACGATGACACCTGCAGCAAGGATCAGGAGCATCGCGAGCACGTTGGGCGCAAAGGCCACGCTGCGGGCCCATAGATCACTGAGCGTCTGATTGAGTAAGCCGCTGAGTCGTTCTCCAAACATGAGATCCTCCAACTACCTGGGGACGCGGCCCGCGGGCTCGGCCCAGCGGCGCACGAGATAGTCCTTCTGCGCGAGGTACTCCTCGGCGACTCCCCGAATGACGCGCTCCACATCGTCGGCGTCACTCGTCGCCGTCTCCAGAACGAATGACGCGGTCCGCCCCAGATACAGCGGAACCAACGCCTTGACCAGTTGCGAGTGGCTGACGGCCGGGCGTCGATACGCCACCGCGAAGTCGTAAATCGTCCGTACCCAGAGATCGGCGGGGAACGTGAACTGCTCCTTCGCGGCCGGCGCGAGCGCGACGATCTCCGCCAGCGTCTGCGGCGAAAGGGCCAGCTCCCAGATTTCGCGCAGGTCGCGTACTGCCTGATTGAAGATCCCCAGCATGCGGCCCACGTTGACGTCGACGGGCGCCACACCCACGCTATGGGGAAATCCGAACAGCGGCACGTCTTCGGCCGCGTGGACCGCGGGCCAGGTCGATTCGTAGGTCATCATCAGGTCGAAGACGGACGAGACGACCTGCACGAGCATGTCGGCCAGATCCGCCCCCGGGTCTTTCGTGTCGTGGATCTTCGCCCCGAGAAACGCCTGGCACACGCGGAAGTCATCGGCGATGGCGGTGGTCGTCATCCACACGTCGATGCCGAAGCGCGCGACGTTGGACTCCCAGACGGGCTTCGAGAGGTAGTGCTTCGCGAGGCGCCCCGAAAAGCCGAAATCCCCGCCGATCGGCTGCCGCACATCCTTGCCGTAGAGCGCGCGCGTGAGCGGATAGACGATCGAGTTGGTGATGGTGCCGTCGTACTTGTGGCGCAGATACAACGGCGACACGAAGTCGAAGTTCTGATGCACGACTGGACCAACCAGCCACTCCATCCATTCAGGCGTGATGCTTCTCAAATCGGAGTCGACGACGGCGCACCCGCGCGCGCCGAGTTCGTCGGCGACGGCGAACACCGTCCGAAGGGCGCTGCCCTTTCCGGGGAGGCCCTCGTAGGGCGTGAGGATCTTGTGCAACGCCGTCGGCGGCTGCGTCACCAGAATCGTTTCCGGCCTGGCAATGCCGGCGGAGGAGACGGCTTCGCGCGTCCCGTCGGTGGAACCACCGTCTGAGTTCACCAGCACCGCGCGTTGGTCGGGGAAGTACTTGGCGAGTCCGGCACTCACGGCGCGCACGACGTGGCTAATCGTGGACGCGTTGTTGTAGCTCGGGATCCCCACGACGAGGTCCGCCTTGCCGATCTCGTCGAGGCGGGCACGAAGCGCCGGGGCCAGTCGAAGCGCGGCGCTCATGCCAAGACTCCGGCGACCGGAGGGAGCCGGCGTCCAGCGAGAATCGCCAGCACTGCGAGGTTCCAGCCCTCCGGCCCGGCAGCGGGCGCCCGTTCGCCGTGCGGAAGCGCCGCGGCGAGATCGCCATCGAGTGCTCCTCCTGGACGCGGCACGATGACGGGCCGATCCACGAGGCGCAGGAATGACAGGTCATTCGGCGCGTCCCCCAGACCGACGGTGACGAACCGACGCCCAGCCAGCCTGAAGCGATCGAGGAGTGTCGTGAGGGCGCGGCCCTTGGTTGCCGGGCCCGTCAGGTGAAAGAACCGGCCGCCGCGGGAGACCGAGAGACCATGCCGGCGCGCCGCCGCGGCGATCGCCGGCAGGTGGCTCTCGTCGTCGATGAGAAATGGTTCGTCATAGTACCGATCGCGCGCCAGGCGCGCGGCTTCCAGCGTCAACCCGGTGAGCGCGCTGACGTCAACCGGCGAAAGCGTGCTGAAACCCCGAATCGAGGCCCCGGTCTCGAGCGCGATGTCAGCCAGCCGACTCACCAGCACTGCACGCGCGATCCCCAACTCGATTACGAAGTCCTCGCCTTCGCGCCTGGCGTCATCCGTGCCGATCTCGCTGGCGTGAGTCATCGGAATAACGAGCGCGCCGCCATTCTCGACAATCAGGATCGGGTGGCCACCCATACCGACGACGAGTGCGCGAACCTCCGCGTGCGTCTTGCTCGTGGCAATCGTGAGGGGAACCGCCACGGACGCCAGTGCGTCAAGCGCCTCTCGCGCGGCGCTGAAGGCATACGTGGTGTGGTCGAGTAGCGTGCCGTCGAGGTCGGTGACAACGAGGAGGGGATTCGCGGGCACTACCCCGGGCCTTCGGCCACCGCGGCCAGCAGCCACGGGCCGGCCTCGCTCAGTCCGGCCCATACGCGCGCCCAGTTCGGTACCAGTGGAGGCCCGAGGGGGTCCTTGTGGAATTCGTCGATGGCCGCACGAAGCGCCGTGCCGAACGTCTGAAGGTTCAGTTCCTCGCCGTGCCGATCGTAGGCGAGCCCGTTGATCATCGCGACGGCGTAACTGTCCGCGACGGCGTCTTCGGCCTCGCGTTGGTACGCCGCCAGCAGGCTCTCGAGCAGCCCCGCCGACAGAACGACTCCCGCGGCTGCGAGCGTACGCAGCAGATGTGTCGCGACGTCTCTGGCCATCCGGTTCAACCCGCGCTCGGGATCCGAGGCCGAGAGGTCCTGGTGCTTGTGCTCGTAGCGCTCGGCGATTTCGACCTGACAGATTCGTACCGGCGCTCTGTGGCGCAGCGCCTCGAACAGGGTCACGATCTCCAGTCCCCAGTCCGACGGCAGGCGCATGCGGGAGGCGAGGTCCCGTTGGATAGCGAACTCTCCGGACAGGGGATACCGAAACGACGACAGGTACCGGATGTACGGATCCTGGCCGATGAGCCGCGTGAACGCCGTCAGCAGCGGGGCGACGAACAGCCGCGTGACACGGCCGTACAAACGGTCGGAGACGCGGGCGTAGTAGGCCTTGACGAAGTCGTAGTCGACAATCGGATCCAAAGCGGGAAGTATGAGGCGCGCCAGCATCTCGCGCCGGAAGTTGGCCACATCGGCATCCTGGAACGCGATGTAGTCCACCCGCTCCTCCGCGAGCAGGTAGCCCATGGCGAGCCAGCAGGCCCGGCCCTTGCCAGGCGTTCCGATTGCGAGCCCGACGTCGCCGAGCTTTCCGAAGAACCTCTCGATGGCCGGACTTTCACTCCACACGATGACGAGCCGCCCTGGATACCGCTTGAAGTACTCGACCGTGCGTGCGTAGTCATCCGCTGTCGCGCGGTTCAGGGACACGACCAGCGAGTCCAGATACCGAACCTGGCTCAACTCGTCCAGGATCTGCGTCAGCGCGGGACGATCCATCTCGCTCGGTACCATCGGTACTACCAGCGAGACAGGAAACTTTGGCGTGAGTCGCAGGATCTGGGCTTCCAGATCCTCGATGGGCCGATCGACGAGCCGCGGGAGGGCGGTGACCGGTCCGCTCTGATGGAAGTCGCCCATCGAGTAACTGTACACCCTCCCGCCCGGCTAACGGCCCCCCGGCCAGACGATCGGAATGGCGACCATGGCCAGCACAATGACCACGAATGCTCCGCCGAGCAGCGTGGTCTCGCGCCGGGGCCACGTCAAGACGGGCCGAACGAGGCGCGCGCGCGACACGACGATCGCCGTCAGCACGCTCACAAAGAACCCGAACGGGTTCCACCAGAGCCAGGAGACGCCCGTCGCAAAGACCGCGAGCGTGAGGTTGCCCGCAAGCCCGGCCGCGAGGCCGGCGAGTGCGCCTCGCTGGTTGACACCTGGCACGAGGACACCAAGCAGGAACACCGCCAGCACCGGACCATAGAATGCGGATCCGATCTTGTTGACGACCTCGAGAATCATCGCGCCGGCCGATGCGAACCCGACGCCGGCGGCCACGGCCAGGACGCCCCACCCGAGCGACGTCGCGCGCGAGATCCACACCGACCTCTGGCCGGGCGGGAAATCCAGCACGTCCTCGAGCGTCACCGCCGCGAGCGAGTTCATGGCTGAATCGATCGAGGACATGGCTGCGGCCAGAATCGCGGCGATGAACAGTCCGCGCAGGCCGGACGGCAGATAGCTGGTCACGAACACCGGCACGAGGCTGTCCGCCGGCCGGTCCGCCATCAACGCCGCAAACGCGCTGTCGGTGTTCAGAAGGCCAGCCAGCAGCAGGCCGAACAGGCAGTACGTCAGCACGAGCGGAAAACGCAGGAGGCCGTTCAGGAGCAGCGCGTGGCGAGCAGACGGGAGGTCGCGGGCGGCGAGCAGGCGCTGGGCCTGGCTCTGGTCGCATCCGTAGTACGAGAGATAGAGAAACACCCCTCCGAACAACATGGGCCACAGCGCGAACGGCGAGTCGCCGCCGACGCCCCAGGATGTCGTCACGAACGTCGCGGTCCGTTCGATAGGGACCGCGGTGATGATCTGCGGTCCGGTGTGGTACAGGATGAACGCCGCGGCGGCCACGGTCCCAAGCCACAACAACGCCAGTTGAACCACGTCGCTCCAGATGTCGGCCGCGATTCCCCCGAGACTCGTATAGGCCACCGACAGCGCGCCCAGCACGACGAGCGTCGGCACGAGGGGCGAACCGAGCGCTTCGGCGACGACGAGCGCCGAAGCGTACAGCACGACGCCGACGGCCAGGCCACGCGACATGACGAACATGGCGGCCAGGGCGCGTCGCGTCGCTCGGCCGAATCGACGCTCGCCGTAGGCGTAGATGGACGACCCCGTCACGCTACGCAGCGCCGGCAGGAGGAAGACGATCAGCAGGAGCATCGCGATCGGGAGCGCCAGTTCGTACTGGAGCCACCGGAGTCCGCCGCCGTCCCGCATGGCGACGAAGGCGGGCGCGCCGACGAGACTGACCGCGCTCACCTGGTTGGCCACGACCGACAGGGCAAGCGGAGTGGCCCCCATTCGACGACCCGCGAGGAAATAGTCCTCTCCCGTGCGCTGCCGCCTGGCGAACCAGGCTGACATGCCGAGAATCGCGGCAATGTACGCCAGGAGGACGACGATATCGGTCGTGCTCAACGCGGTGTTCATGGGTTCAGGGTGCGATCGTGATCGACGATGCGCTCGCCCGCACGAAACGCGATGGATTTCGCTTCCAAGTCTACGCGAGGACCGCCGATCGATACCCGGGATACACTCATGCCGAGCCTCGTGCTTTGCGTCGTCAGGCAATCCGCTGCCCGCCAGACCGCCAGCGTTGCGCCAGGCATCCTTCCCGAAGAACAATTTGGGGGAACCCCGGGCCCTCCCCCTGCTCGCGCGCGGCCCTCGCCATGGAGAGTTGTCATGAGAAACAGAGTCATTATCGCGGTCATCGTTGCCGTCGTCCTGTTTCTGGCCGGATTCTGGCCGCAGCGGCAGCGTGCGGTCGCGGCGGAGCGCGACGTCGCCTCCCTCCGCACCCAGGTCAGCGAGCTCGAAGCACGCAATCGAGGCGCGGGCCTGTTGGCCGACGTTCTCAGCGTGGAAGACGCAGTCGCCCGCAAGGACTACGGTCTTGCCCGACAGCTGGCATCGACGTTCTTCGATCGCGTGCGCGCCGAGGCCGCCGACTCTCCTCTGCCGGAACTGCGCTCCAGCCTGGTCCCGGTACTTGCCGCGCGCGATTCCGTGATCGGCGCGCTGGCGCAGGTCGACGACCAGGTTGAGATCAAGCTGCAGGAAGTGCAGCGGCAGCTGCGTACGGCGCTGGGCTATCGGACCCGCTAGCCACGGGGCGCCCAGGAACGCCGGCTGGCCAGCCGGGGAGGCCCAGGCGACGCTCGACTGTCAGACTACTTCCACACGCGGCGCCGGCCGTAGTGCCGTTCGAGCTCTGCGTCGTACGCGGGCGTCAGCTGCATGATGGCGCCATAGGCCGGGCTGAGTTGAAGCTGGTGACCTTCGACGGCCACATGGACACGGCGCTCGCCCCAGCTGATGCGATCGACCCATTCCGGAGGGAACACGACCTCGGGCCCGACTTCGAGGCCCAGCGCGAGATACGCGATCCTCCACGAGTCGTCTGCCAGAATGAAATCGGTGAGCTTGCCGACGATCCCGTCGGCCGCCTCGATCTGGTAGCCGGTCACCTCGGCCGAACTCCGCAGCCGCGTTGGCGGAGCCGCTCCAGCCGCCTCATCCTGCGCGGCCTCCGAACGAGCGATCGTCGGACCAATCGCCGGCCCGCCGACCAGGCCCGTGACATCCCAATACGGTGTCAGGCCGTAGTTTCGGAGGTAGGCCTCTTCCTGGATTCGAGAAACAGGTTTGGCGGCGTCGATGGGCGGGCTGGCCTTGACCTGCGCACTGGACAACGACACCACGATCGCATGGTGCATCCAGTCGACCGCCTTGACCACGCCCACCGGCAACAACACCCGCGCTCCGGAGAACCAGTTGCCGGTCTTGGCAATCAGGTACCGGACCGTCCAGGTCTCGTCATCGAAATAGAACTGCTCGATGTGACCCAGATCGCCGTCGGTCGCATGAATAGCCATCCTCTTGAAGGTTGAGGCGGAGCGCAGCATTGTGATGACCTACCGTAGTTCATCCATCTTACTGCCAAGACTCACAACTGCCAATACTCACGTCGATGAAAAGCCTTTCACCGCTTCGAGCACGCAGGCGGCGACCCAGCGTTGAACCCATCTGCCCACGGCGCCAGCCCTTCACGTTCCGCTTCACGTGCCGCGGGCGACTGTCGAGGACGTTGCGCCAGGCTGCGGCCAGACGCTAAGTGCCTGCCTTTCGGAACTGCATCAACATGGCTTCATTGCCCTTGGCGTTGTGGAGAACCCGGTCAACCATGCCACTCGCAACCAGGAGGCCGAAGCCGCCCGGGCGCATACCGTGTTCGTCGCGAAACACGACGTGCCTGACCGGATCGTCGGGATGCGAGATCGCCGCATGCGGCAGCTTGTCGAAGTCGAATCCCTCGCCGGGGTCACGGATAAGGTAGAGCAGAGCCTCGGGCGTCTTGATTCTTGTGATGTGGATCTCCAGATCTGAGTCGAATCGCCCGCCGTGCTCGAAGGCGTTGAGCAGGATCTCCCGGAACGCGGTACCAATCTGCCGCCGGTCATCGTCGGGCAAATCGACGGAGATTTCGTCCATGAAATGGATGAGGCGCTCGGCGGTGAGTCGTCGGCACCGCGCGGCCACGCTGATCCAGTCGGGACGGTCCGACGTCACTGTGATGCCGTCCGTCCACTCAGGCGCCGCGACGGCGTGATCGATCATCGCGCGAAGGTCTGCGGTCGTCACCGGCGGAGAGAAGAAACTGAAGGCATGTTCCTTCAGCGCGGCCATCGCCTGATCCGGGTCCCCAGCCTGGGCAACAACAATGAAGCGGGCGGGATCGGCGGATGCGTCGCAGGCGTCTGAAGTCCTCACCGACATGGGGCCCGGCACCAAGAACGACGATGCACGAGGCCAGGGTCGACAGGACGCTGCAGGCCCCATCGAGATCCGCGACCCGGTGGAGCTGGAAGCCCGACGAATCACAGACTTCACGCAGTTCTTGCGAGACGTTCTCAAGGGCACCAACGGCAATGATGGTCGCGACCGGGGACGGGACTTCTGACTGGGTCTCAGGCATATCGACTCCGTGGT
>CAZJTG010000155.1:5080-9290 GCA_964548865.1 uncultured Solibacteraceae bacterium | reverse complement strand
GCGACGACGTCCCGGAATCGATAGAAGGAGCGCGAGCCGGCGTACGACTCATCGCCCTGCATGATCGCCGCCCACTGCATCGAGGACATCGCGCCCGTCCCCGAGTCGGTCAGCAGGTCGATCAGCACATCGTCGGCGTGCAGCAGGAACACGTTGAATCCGGCCTCGCGCAGGCGCGCCTGGCGATCCTCGCGCGTGGTGAACCGGATGGCTTCCACCGACTTGATGCGAAACGGCTCGATGATGGTGTGAAACGTCATACGCCACGCCGATGATGGCACGCCCCATCCCACGTTGGGTGTCGAGCCTGAGCCCGCGCGGTCCGGCTATCCTAGGAGGATGTCCCACGCGCTGGAACTTGGCCTGGATACGTTCGGCGACGTCACGCTCGATGCGAACGATCGGCCGCTGACGCAGGCCGCCGTCCTCCGCAACGTCGTCGCGGAAGCCGAACTGGCGGAGCAGGTCGGCGTGGACTGCTTTGGCGTCGGCGAGCACCACCGCGCGGACTTTGCCGTGTCGGCGCCGGAGGTCATCCTCGCGGCCATCGCGGGACGGACCAGGAAGATGTGGCTGGGTTCCGCCGTCACCGTCCTCAGCACGGACGATCCCGTCCGCGTCTTCCAGCGATTCTCGACGCTGAATGCCGTATCCAACGGGCGCGCCGAAGTCATCCTTGGTCGCGGGTCCTTCACCGAGTCCTATCCCCTCTTCGGATACGACATGGCGGACTACGAGCAGCTCTTCGAGGAAAAGCTGGCCCTGTTCGCGCAGTTGCTGAAAGCAGGACCGGTGAGCTGGAAGGGCCAGACGCGGCCGCCGCTGAGCCGCCAGATCGTGTACCCGCCGATCGAGTCCGGCACGTTGCGCGCCTGGGTCGGCGTGGGCGGGAGTCCTGAGTCCGTGGTGCGTGCGGCGAAGCACGGACTCCCGCTGACGCTCGCGATCATCGGCGGCAATCCGATCCGCTTCCGGCCGTACGTGGACCTGTATCACCAGTCACTCGAGCGCTTCGGCCAGCCCGCGCGACCGATCGCGGTGCACTCGCCCGGCCACGTGGCGCCGACGGACGAACAGGCGCGGGAGGAACTCTGGCCGCACTACGCCCGCATGATGACGCGCATCGGCGCCGAGCGCGGATGGCCGCCGGTCGATCGCGCGCACTTCGAACGCGAGGCCGGCCCGGCCGGCGCGCTGTGCGTGGGATCGCCGGAGACAGTGGCGACAAAAATCGCAAACACTGTCCGCGCGCTCGGCCTGTCGCGCTTCGACATGAAGTACAGCGCCGGCACGCTGCCACACGACACGATGCTCCGCAGTATCGAGCTGTTTGGAACGACGGTCGCGCCGCGCGTGCGCGCGGCGGTGGCCGCGATCGGCTAGCGGCCTCTCCCGCCCGCCAACGCCAGGCGCACGGACACGCCGTGGATGGGCCCGCCCCGCGTCAGCGCGCCAGGCGGCTTGATCACGGCCGGGGGGACTTGACGTCAATCCGATTCGGCAATTCGCCAAGCGCGTAGTACCGGTGAGTCAGGCCGGTGTCGCGGACCGTCACGACGCGCAGTCCCGACTGCGTGCCCTCACCGAGAGGCATGCCCACCGGGCCCGTAGTCGTCATCTCGAGGCCGCCTGACATGCCGCTCGCGTTGCGGTGGTAATGCCCGGAAAACAGGTACCTGACGCCGGCCTCGCGGAACATCGCCAGGTACATCGACCTGCGTGCGAGCGGAATGTTGAAGTACTGGTCGGGCTCGTCGCCATCCTTGAGAAACCACGGATGGTGCTGGAACACGACCAGATGTTTCGCACCGCCCTTCCGGAGGCGCAGAAGCTCCTCCCGCAGCCATTCGATTTGCGACTCGTGGTGCGCCGGCGCCTTGCCCGGTGAATGGATGTTGCTGGAGTTCAGCCCGAGGCCGGCGAGCGAGCCGGAGACGAACGAGTACCGGTCGCGACCGAAGCGGCGAACGTACGCGGCCACCGACGCCGGCGTCGGCTCGTTCTCCACGTCGTGGTTTCCGGCGACGTTATAGAGCGGAATCCGGCGGTCGAGCTTGCGCGTGATGCGGTGGTACTCGGCAATCTGCCCTGCGTCACCTGGCTTGTTCACGAGGTCGCCCGTGATGACGACGAACGCCGGCCGCCAGCGGTTGACCGTGGCGATGGCCATCTCGAGATTGGCCGTCTCCTGCTCGAAACTCGTGTCCTTCGTGAACATGCCGAACTGCGGGTCGCTCATCTGGACGAAGAAGAACGCCGGTGTCGCGGGCGCCTGCGCGGCCGGTGCGGAGAGCAGCCCGAGCGCGGCGACGAGACCTGTGAGAAATCGTGTGATCACCATCAGCCTCCGGCGGCCCCCCGCGGCCGCCCTACGTCGCGAGCATACCCAGCTGCCACATGAGGAACATGCGCTGATCGGCCGCGTCACGGATACGCAGCGCCAGCGGCTTTCCCTGGCCGTGGCCGGCTTCGCGATCCACCCAGATCATGACCGGCTGCTCAACCGGATCCGAGCCGGTCCTCGCCTGCAGCAGCGCGGTCATCTTGCGGGCATGGAGCGCGTGGACCCGGGAGTCGTTCTCTCCGGCGGTGAGGAACACGGCCGGGTACTTCGTCCCGGCCTTCACCCGCTCGTACGGCGAATACCCGTGCAGGAATCTGAACTGCCCGGCGTCCTCGGCCGTGCCGTACTCCGGGACCCAGTAGCGCGCCATCAGGAACTTCTCGTACCGCAGCATGTCCAGCAGCGGCACCGCGACGATCGCGGCCCGAAACAAATCCGGACGCGCTGTCAGCGCAACACCCGTGAGAAGGCCGCCGTTCGAACCGCCCGCAATCGCCAGCTTCGCGGAGTTCGTGTAGCCCTGCGCGACCAGCCATTCGGCAGCCGCGATGAAGTCGTCGAACACGTTCTGCTTCTTTTCGAGCATGCCGGCCTCATGCCACGCGTCGCCGTATTCGCCGCCGCCTCGGAGGTTCGGCAGCGCGTAGAGCCCGCCGGCTTCGAACCACTGGAACAGCGGACCGGAAAACATCGGCGTCTCGCTCACGTTGAATCCGCCGTAGCCCGTGAGCAGCGTGGGCACGCGCCCGTCCTTCGGCAGGCCCTTCCTGTGCGCGAGAAACATGCTGATCGTCGTTCCGTCCTTCGACGGATACCAGACCTGCTCGACCTCGACGGACGACGGATCGACGGGCACCGGCGGCTGCGCCCACACGGACGGCGCGGAGGCGGGCTCGGCGAGATCGATCTGGAAGATCGTGGTCGGGTAATTGAAGCTCGTGAACGTCAGGTACGCCTCCGTCCGATCCGCTTCCGTGGCGACGCCGGCGGCGCCGATGCCCGGCAGCGGAATGGCGCCCTGCGGCGCGCCCGCCATGTCGAACACCTCGATAACGTTCGAGGCGTTCTTCATGAACGTGACGGCGAGGCGTCCCTTCGCGAACGACACGCCCTCGATCACGGCATCGGCGCGCTCAGGCACGATGTCGCGCCAGTTGTCGAAGCCGGGATGAGAGACATCAACGGCGACGATGCGTCCCTTCGGCGCGCCCTTCGTCGTCTGCAGATAGAGCCTGCCGCCAATGACCGTTCCGGAAGCCTGGCCTTCGAGGCCCGTCGACACCACGACGCGATCGACCCGGCCGGTCTTCAGTAACTTGTCGAAGTCCACGAGCCACAGGTCGTTCGACTTCGTGTCGATCCAGTAGCCGAGGAGCAGCCACCTGCCATCGTCCGACAGACTCCCCCACGGCCCCCACGTCGTCGCCAGCTTTTCGTCTTCCGTGGCTCTGAACTGACGGAAGAGCACGACGTCCTTCGTCACGTCGTCGCCCATGCGATGGAACTTCACCTGGCCGGAGTAGGGGTCTCCCGCGTTCATCAGGTTCTGGTAGACAAAACCCGACGCGTCCGGCAGCCAGTACGGGGCCTGCGTCTTGTCTGGAATCTCGAGCGGCAGCGTCCTGCCGGAGTCGACCTCGATCAGGTGCAACGTCGTGTTCTCGTCACCGGCCTTGTAGGTGCCGTACGCCGCGAGCCTGCCGTCGTGCGCCGGCGACAGCCACTCGATGGTCGTGAGCCCCGACGGATCGAGGACGGCTGGATCGACCAGCACGCGGTCCGTGCCGCGCGCGCCCTCGCGCCAGTAATGCACGGGCTGGTTCTGCCGGCCTTCCCGCCTCGCGAAGAAATATCGATTCCCGCGCA
>CAZJTG010000155.1:0-5070 GCA_964548865.1 uncultured Solibacteraceae bacterium | reverse complement strand
CATGGCCGGCGCCGAGACCGCTCCGATTTCCATGAGCGGCCGCAGGCGATCCTCGATGTCTCGTCTCCCGGGGAGGTTGTCGAGCACCTGACGGGTGTACGCGTTCTGCGCGTCGGTCCAGGCCGCGACGGCAGGCGTGACTTTCTGAGGGCTCTCCGGCTGAGAGACGTCGCCCTCGAGCCACCGGTAGTCGTCGGCGATTTCGACGCCGTGACGCGTCTCCTTCACGGTCTCGACTCGGGTTTCGGGGGGCTTCGCCGACGTGCGCGTCACGGTCCTACAGGCTGTCACAGTTGATGCCCCGGCCGAATACCCGGGACGCGCCGCCGGACGGGAGCCCATGCGATAATTTCTGTTTGCTCCGGTGCCCCGGGGCCATTCCATGCAGCCTGCCGTTCTGCGTTCCATCGAGTTCGACCGCATCCGCGAGGCGCTCGCGCGCGAGGCGTCCACGGCCCTCGGCAGGGCGCGGGCGCTCGACCTCGAGCCTGCGACGACGCTGGATGAGGTGCGACGTCGCCTGGAGCTCTCGACCGAGGCCGCCTCGTTCGCACGAACGAGCGGGAGCCTGGCGCTCGATGGCCCGGAGGACCTCGACCTGGTACTCGGACATCTGGACATCGCCGCACAACCCCTCGCACCGCTCGAACTCCTCGGCCTCGCGCGGTTCGCCTCGTCGGTTGGCGCGGTAGTCGATCGCATCCGCGCTGCAGCCGCGCCGCTGCTCGGCGCGGTGGTCGCGCACGTGCGCACCTTCGATGAGGAAGTGGCCGCCGTGCGGCGCGCCATCCAGCCGTCGGGCGACGTTGACGACCGCGCCAGCGCTGCGCTCGGCGACATCCGTGACGCGCTCCGCCGCCAGCGAGCGAAGCTCCGCTCGACGCTGGACGGTCTCGTCCGTGGACGCGACACCGCGAAGTACCTCCAGGACCAGATCGTCAGCGACCGCGGCGGCCGGTACGTCATCGTCGTGCGCGCCGAACACCGGGACGCGATTCCGGGCATCGTGCACGGCGCATCCACGAGTGGTGCGAGCCTGTATGTGGAGCCGATGGCGACCGTCTCGCTCAACAACGAGATCGTCGCGCTCGCCGAACGGGAGAAGGCGGAAATCCACCGCATCCTGCTCGCGCTGACCGATGCGTTCCGCGGCCGGCCGGAGGATCTGGACGCGCTCATTTCGGCTGCCGCAGACCTCGACGAGCTGTCGGCCAAGGCGCGGCTCGCGGGGCGCATGGGCGGAATCGCGCCGGCCCTCACGTCGGAGGGCCACCTGGAATTCCGTGGCGCGCGCCACCCGCTGCTGATTCCGGCTATTCGCGACCTCCTGGACGAGACCGCCGGCCTGCGGGCCGGCGCCCGGGAGGCGCCGGCGGGGCCGGCGCAGGTCGTCCCCTCGGATCTGCTCGTCTCGCCGCCCGCGCGCGCGCTCGTCATCTCCGGTCCCAACACCGGAGGCAAGACGGTCGCACTCAAGGCGTTCGGTCTGCTTGCGCTCATGGCGCAGTCGGGCATCCTGATTCCGGTGGAACCCGGCAGCGCGCTCACGCCGTTCCGCACCGTCTTCGCCGATATCGGCGACGAGCAGTCCATCTCCGCGAGCCTGTCGACCTTCTCGGCGCACATCGCGAATCTCGTCGGATTCGATCGCGATCTCGAGCTGCCCGCGCTCGTGCTGCTCGATGAAGTCGGCAGCGGCACCGATCCGGTCGAGGGCGGCGCGCTCGGCGCCGCGGTCATCGACCACTTCCGCAGGCGTGGCGCCATCGTCGTCGCGACGACCCATGACGATGCGCTGAAGTCGTACGGCGCCACGACCGCAGGCGTGGCTGTCGCCGCGTTCGGATTCAACGCCGAGACGTTCGCCCCGACCTACACGCTGCGGTACGGCGCGCCCGGCCGCAGCCTCGCGCTCGAGGTCGCCCGGCGCCTCGGCATGCCCGCCGCGGTCGTCGCGGACGCCGAGCGCCGGCGATCCGGCCGCGAGTCGCTGCTGGCCGCGCACCTTGCGCGCGTCGACCAGGAGCTGTCGGCGGTCGAAGAGGAACGCCGGAAACTGCGGGATGACCGGGCGGGCCTCGACTCCCAGAAACGCGGCCTGCTCGAGCGCGAATCCCGCCTCGTCGAACGCGAAGCGGTCATCAAGAAGCGTCTCGACGACAAGCTCAGCGAGCGCCTCCGGGAGGCCCGCGCCGAGGTCGATGCCGTCGTCACGCGCCTCAGGACGAAGGCCGAATCGCTCGCCGAACAGGTCGAACGCCGCGCACGCGGCCAGGCGCCGGTCCTCTCGACCGGCGAAGTTGGCCGCCTGCGCGCCGAGGCGCGCGCGGCGCTCGGCGAGATCGAGTCGATGACGCTCGAGGCGGCGCCGACGTCACCGGCGGCACTTGCGGAACTGGACGAGGCGCCGGAGGCCGGCGACCGGGTCTGGATCACCACGTTCGGCGCCGAAGGCATCGTCCGCGGCACGACCGGCAAACAGGCGGACGTCGAGGTGCGCGGCAAGCGGATGCGGGTGCCGCTCTCGGCGCTTCGAAAACCGGCGCGAGAGAGCGCGACGTCCCATCGCACGCCGCCGCCGACGTCGATGCGCGTGCCGGCGGCCTCGGCGACCTCGAGCTCGCTCGCCGCCGTGACGCGCGACCTCGTCCTCATCGGCTCGACGGTGGACGACGCCGTCCTCAGACTCGAAAAGGCGCTCGATGATGCGATCGTGGCGGACGAGCGGCGGCTGCGCGTCGTCCACGGCCACGGTACCGGCCGGCTGCGCGATGCCCTGCGATCGTTCCTGCGATCACACGCCCTCGTCGCCAGCGTGGCCCCGGCCCCGGACACTGAGGGCGGCGACGGGGCGACGATCGTGGAATTGAAGGATTGAGGAATTGACGGATTGACATGGCGTTGTTCCCACAGAGCTTCATCGACGACCTGAAGGCGCAGACGAACATCGTTGCGCTCATCGGGGACGTGGTGTCGCTGAAGAAGATGGGCGCGACGTACAAGGGGCTCTGCCCGTTCCATCAGGAGAAGACCCCGTCGTTCAACGTAAATCCCGACAAGGGCTTCTTCAAGTGTTTCGGCTGCGGCGCCGGCGGCGACGCGATGAAGTTTGTGGAGCTCTACCAGAAGCTGTCGTTCCCCGAAGCCGTGCGCTACCTCGCGCAGCGTTCGGGCATGGCCGTGCCGGAGACCGACGGGGGGCCGGACGAGCGGGCCGCGGCCCAGGAGCGCGAGGCCCTGGTGAAGCTCCACGAGGAGGCGGCGGCCTTCTTCACGGCGCAGCTCGCAGCCCCGGCGGGGGCCCGGGCGCGCCGGGAGCTCGAATCCCGGGGTCTCACGGCCGAGACCATCCGGACTTTCGGGTATGGTTACGCTCCGGCTGGCGGCCGCGATACACTGGCAGGCCGGTTCGCGGACCAGAAGGTGCCTGTGGCACTGCAGGTGCGGAGCGGACTGGTGGTCGAGCGCGAGGGCGGGCGCGTCGTCGATCGGTTCAGAAATCGCCTCATGATTCCCATCGCGCGAGATACCGGTGCCGTGGTGGCCTTTGGCGGCCGTGCGCTCGAAGCGGGCCAGGTGCCGAAGTACCTGAACTCGCCCGAAACGCCGATCTACACGAAGGGGCGAACGCTCTACGGCCTGCACGTGACCAAGGCGGCGATCAGGAAGCACAGCTACTGCGTGCTCGTGGAGGGGTACTTCGATTTGGCGCAGGTGTATCAGGCGGGAATCCAGCCGATCGTCGCCTCGTGCGGCACGGCGCTCACGAGCGCGCAGGCGCGCGTGCTCAAGCGGTTCGCCTCGAAGGTCGTGCTCAGCTTCGATCCGGACGCCGCCGGCCAGAACGCGGCCAGCCGTTCGTCGGAATTGCTGGTGGCGGAGGGATTTCAGGTCAATGTGGCCCTGCTCCCCGCCGGAGCCGACCCCGATTCGTTCGTGCAGAAGAACGGCGGACGGGCGTATGTCGAACGGCTGACCGGATCGCAGTCGTACCTTGACTACCTGCTCGACCGATCCGCCGCGAAGCACGACCTGCGCCGGCCCGAGGAGCGGAAGGCGTTCCTGAACGAGATGCTGACGGTGGCAGCGACGATTCCCGACGCGGCCGATCGCGATCAGTTTGCCGACCGGCTGGCGCACAAGGCGCGTGTCACCGAGGGCGTCCTGCGCGACGAGATTCGCAAGGCGGCCGCGGCGAAGAAGAAGGAGGCGCCGGCCATTGCCGTGCGCTCGTCCGCTCGGCTCCTCCCCGCCGAGCAGGGGCTGCTCTGGGCGCTGGCGAACCGGCCGGTCGAGGGCCTGGCCGCGGTCGGCCAGCTCGAGAAGGCGGATCTTGACGGGCTTGCGGCGGGTGCGACACTTCAGATGGCGGCGAGCCTGTCGGACGTCCCGCCGGACTTTCTGCCGGCGCTCCTCCGGGAGCGCATGAGCGAGCCGGAGCGCGCCTCGTTCGAGAAGGCTGCGGCGGCCACCGCGCCGCCGGCCGCCCCGGCCGACTGCGTGAACGCGTTGCGCCGGCTCCGGCTCGAACGGGACGTCGCCGCCGTGCAGGAAGAGATCGATCGCCTCGAGGAGCGTGGCCGGACGTCGAACGACGCGCTGGCCGCTCTCTGGGCGCAGAAGAAGGAATTGCTCGAGCAGTTGCAGGAACTGAAGGCATGAGACGGGTACGCCGCGAGCGGCGCGGGGCGGAGGGGCCCTGCGGGCGAGCGAGCTAGGCGGGGTGCTCGGGGTCTCCGCCGGAGTAAACAATGTCCATTGAAGAGAAGTACGACGAGATTCGGCAGCTCATCCAGACCGGCAAGGAAAAGGGCTATCTCCTGTTCGAGGAGATCGTAGAGCTCCTTCCCACCGACATCACCTCTGGCGAGGAGCTCGACGATCTCTTCAGCACGTTCGGCAGCGCCGGCATCGAGGTCGTGGATTCGGAGAAGCCGTACCGCGACGAGAAGCCCGAGGGCGCCGAGGAAGGCGACCTGGACCTCACGCCGGGCGCGCTCGACAAGACCAACGATCCGGTGCGCATGTACCTGCGCGAGATGGGCACCGTGCCCCTGCTCACCCGCGAAG
>CAZJTG010000154.1:0-9331 GCA_964548865.1 uncultured Solibacteraceae bacterium | reverse complement strand
CCAGATGTCCGCGCGGCGATCGACCGGGCGGCCGCGCGCCTGCTCGGGCGCCATGTACGCCGCGGTGCCGAGGATCATGCCCATCTGCGTCGCGCGCGCCGTGAGCGTGGGGGAGTTGGAGACGGATGCCGCGCTCGAGGGATCCGTCGGGTCGAGCGCTTTCGCCAGACCAAAGTCCAGCACCTTTACGGTGCCGTCGTCGCGCACCTTCACGTTCGCCGGCTTCAGATCGCGATGGACGATGCCGCTCTCATGGGCCGCTTCGAGGGCGTCGATGAGCTGGCGCGCGATTGACAGGGCGGAGGAGAGTTGAAGGGGAGCTGAAGCAATCAGTTCCGCCAGGGTGGGCCCGTCGACCAGCTCCATCACCAGCGCGTGCGTCTGACCTGAGTCCTCGAAGCCGTGAATCGCGGCGATGTTCGGGTGGTTGAGCGAGGCCAGGACCTGTGCTTCGCGACGGAAGCGCGCGAGGCGATCGGGGTCGGCGGCCAGCAATTCGGGCAGCACTTTCAGCGCGACGTCGCGACTGAGCTTCGTGTCGCGGGCGCGGTAGACCTCGCCCATCCCGCCAGCGCCGAGTTCGCCGGTAATTTCGTAGGGTCCGAGCCGGTGACCGGCGTGCAGGGGCATGGGTGCGGTGCCGGGGGAATGGTAGCTCAGCCGCCCTGGAATCCTCCTTCTTCAGGCCTCGAGCGGGGTATCATTCCTACGTGCACAAGTCACGGCCCACCCAGAACAAGCGCGCGCGGGAGCGGGCGCGCCAGGAGCGGCAGCAGCAGAAGCAGCAGCGCCGCGCGGAGACCAAACAGCGCAAGGCGTCGGAACCCGGATTCTCGGGCGACGAGGATCCGGATATCGCCGGCATTGTCCCGGGCCCTCAGCCCAATCCCTGGGGCGACGAGCCCGAGGTCGAGGCCGAAGAGCCATAGAGGCAAAAAGAAAGGGCGCGACTCCCGAAGGAATCGCGCCCGCAATCCAGTCGCGCCTGAGTCTTACCAGCGCGCTTCGCGCCGCCGGCCGCCGAACCCGCCACCGCCGCCACGATCGCCGCCGCGTCCGCCGCGGTCGTTACCGCCGCCGCCGAAACGCTGACCGCCGCCGACCTGCGGACGCGCTTCGTTGACCGCAATCCTGCGGCCGTCGACTTCGGCGTTGTTGAACTTGTCGATCGCCGCCGTCGCAGCTTCTTCCGTCTCCATTTCGATGAAGCCGAAGCCGCGGGCGCGGCCGGTCGCCTGGTCGCGCATCACGCGCACCGACGCCACCGTACCAGCCTGCGCGAAGAGCTCCTCGAGCGTGCTCTCCTGCGTGTTGTACGACAGGTTTCCAACGAACAGTTTGCGATTCATGCGTTCCCTCTACTTGCCGGGGCTCAATACCCGGCTTCCTGGTTTACCTAACGGGACCTAGCTGTGGACCATCCACGAACTGCTGCTGGGGGGCGAGAGGGAACGAGAGGACTCGGTTCGGCTCAGGACTCTGCAAGCGGCAGGCGCTAAATCAGTCGAATTCGCAGCATACCGCCTCCGGCTGGGGTTGGCAAATACCGGGAGTATGATTGAGTCGATCCCCGGAGGTTCAGGTGCCACGCGCTCTCCCAGCCGTCTTCGCCGCGGTGCTGATCCTGGGGAGTCATGCGTACGCCCGGCAGCAGGGCCCCGCCGCCACGAATGCCCCGCCCCGGCCCATTTCTCCTGACGTCATCACGGGTACCTGGGACTACAACGACGCGCTCAGTATCGATGCGGCCACGGGCCGTCCGGAACGGGCGCCGCGCAGCGCGACGCAGCGCACGCTCGGCGCCGCTGGCACGGGAGGACGCGGAGGAAGCGCCGGAGGGAGCGGAGGAAGTGCGGGCGCGAGCGGAGCGGGCGGGCGCGCAGGTGCCGCGGGGAACGGCGCGCCTGGGGAAGCTGGCGCCCGGGACACCTTCGACGAGGCGCGGCGCGCGATGGCGGCCGTGATGGCCGCCGAGCGCCGGACCTACGTCCGCGACCTGCTCGAGGTGCCCGAGCTGCTGAAGATCAGGGCGTCCACGGGCGAGGTCGTCATTGCCGACGACCTCGGACGCGAGCGAACCTACTCGACGAACGGGAAGCTCCAGAAATACCAGCTCAGCGCCGCGCGGTTTCAGGCGCGCGGCAGCTGGTCCGAGACGTACTTTCGCAAGGACATCGAGGGTGCCAACAACTTCAAGATGTCAGAGACCTACTTCGTGAGCGAGGACGGCCGCCGGTTGTTCGTCATCATCCGCGTCGGCGATCCGAAGAAGCCCGAGACGCTCGCAGGCGTCAACCGCGTCTACGACCGCGTCGGCTCGTTCTGATCAACGTTGATTTCCCGGACCCTCGTCATCGTCCTCGCCCTGATCGCCGCCGGCATGCGCGCGTCGCAGGGCGCGTGGGTCGCCTCGCTCGGCCTCGCCGCGCTCGCGGCCGGCCTCGTCTGTCTCCGCACGGGTGATGCCCGGCCCGAAGTCCGCAGTCGCTTTCGCCTGGCGGCCTGGGTGTGCTTCGCCATCACCGCCGCCGCGATGGCCATCGTCTTCTACCAGCAGTACTCGTAGGCCGCTCGTCCGCCGCGCCCCTCGGGGCGCGCGGGAATGGTCCATAATCCCGCCACCGACACATGGCCATTACTGCCGGGACGCAACTGGGCACCTATCAAGTGCATTCATTACTGGGCGAAGGCGGCATGGGCCGCGTGTTTCGCGCGCACGACTCGAAACTCAAGCGCGACGTCGCCGTCAAAGTGCTGCCCGACGAGTTCTCGCGTGACCCGGAGCGCGTCGCGCGGTTCTCGCGCGAAGCCGAGCTGCTCGCGTCGCTCAACCATCCGAACATCGCCGCCATCTACGATGTGGGTGATGCCCAGGGGTCGCGCTATCTCGTGCTCGAACTGGTCGAGGGCGAGACCCTGGCCGAACGGATCGCGCGCGGACCTGTGCCGTATGACGAAGCCCTCGAGATGGCGAAGCAGATTGCCGAGGCCCTCGACGCCGCCCACGAGCGCGGCATCGTCCACCGCGATCTGAAACCGGCGAACGTCAAGGTCACGCCCGACGGACGCGTGAAAGTCCTCGACTTCGGCCTGGCCAAGGTCTGGGCGGACGATGCCGCCAGCGACACGACCAATTCGCCGACGCTCACGGCGGCGACCGCGCACGGCGTGATCATGGGCACGGCCTCCTACATGTCGCCGGAGCAGGCGCGGGGCAAGCGCGTCGATCGATCCGCCGACATCTGGGCGTTCGCGTGTGTGCTCTACGAAATGCTGACGGCCAGCAAGACGTTCGGAGGTGAGACCGTCACGGACGTCCTGGGCGCGATCGTCCGTGCCGATCCTGACTGGGCCGCATTGCCGAAGGACGTGCCGGCACATGTGCGTCGCTTGCTGCGTCGCTGTCTCGAGAAAGATCGCCGAAACAGGCTGCGCGACGCGAGCGCGGTGTTACTCGAACTGTCGCAGGCTCAGGAAGATGACGTTCGCGCGGCGCCGCCGTCGCGGGCGGGCACCTCGTGGCCCTGGATCGCCGCCGTCGCCGTGCTGGCCGTCGCGCTCATCGCAACAGTCCTGGTCGCGCTTCGTCCGCCACCCGCTGCGACTGAAATGCGGCTCGACATCACCACAGTTGCAGGGGCCACCCCGTACGACTTTGCGTTGTCGCCCAATGGCGAGTTCATCGCGTTCGTGGCCTTCGGTGACGGCGAGCAGCGTTTGTGGGTGCGGCCACTCGTCACGACCGAGGCGCGGCCGCTTGCGGGAACCGAAGGGGCGACGTTTCCGTTCTGGTCGCCGGACAGCCGGTCGCTCGGCTTTTTTGCCTCGACCAAACTCCTGCGCATCGACGCCGCCGGCGGGTCGCCGCAGGTGCTCGCGACCGCGGCTTCGGGCCGCGGCGGCGCCTGGAACGCCGACGACACGATTCTCTTTGCGCCGAGCAGCGCCGGTCCGCTGTATCGAATCAAGGCCTCCGGAGGCGAAGCGCCGACGGCCGTCACCGCGATCGAGAAAGGCGGCTCCAACAGCCATCGGTTCCCCCAGTTTCTCCCTGACGGACGTCACTTCTTCTTCTTCGGACAAGGAAACCCCGAGCGGCTGGGCGTCTATCTGAGCTCGCTCGACGGCGGTCCGCCGAAACGCCTGGTGGCTGCCGATGCGGCAGGCGTGTTCCAGCCTCCGAATCGGGTGTTATTCCTGCGGCAGGGCACGCTGATGACGCGCAGCATCGATGTGGCGAAAGCCGAACTCCTCGACGATGCGGTGACCATCGCTGATGGCGTCGGATGGGATGCGAATGTCAACATCGGTGCCTACTCGGCGTCTTCGGCCGGCATCGCCTATCGCGCCGGCACTGCCGGAACCGTGCAGCTCACCTGGTTCGACCGGGCAGGCAAGCCTGCGGGCCTGGCCGGCGAACCCGACGCGAACGGTCTCGTGTACCCCGACCTGTCTCCGGACGGCCGTCGCCTGGCGGCGGTGCGCAACCTGCAGGGCAATCCGGATCTTTGGCTGATGGACCTCGTCAGGGGCGGATTCGCGAGGTTCACGACAGACATCGGCACGGATCAGAACCCGGTCTGGTCGCCGGACGGAGCGCGGATTGCCTTCAGTTCGAACCGCAACGGTGTCTTCGATTTGTTCGTGAAGGCGTCGAGCGGCGTCAGTGCCGAGGAGCTGCTGCTGCAGAACGGCAACACCAAGATCCCGCAGGATTGGTCGAAGGACGGACGCCACCTGCTGTACTACGAACTCAACTCTGCCACGGGGCGCGATCTTCTGGCGCTCGACATGGAGGATCGCAAGAGCCTGCCGGTGGCGAATACCGCCGCCGACGAAACCATGGCCGAGTTTTCACCTGACGGCCACTGGGTGGCCTACCAGACGAACGAAACCCGGCGCTCCGAGATCGTCGTCCAGCAATTCCCAAGGGCGACGGAGCGGTTCAATGTGTCCACCGCCGGCGGCATTTCGCCGCGCTGGCGAGAGGATGGCCGCGAGATCTACTTCATCGCGCCCGACAGCAGGCTCATGGCCGTTCCAGTCACCATCGCCGGATCGAAGTTCGAGGCCGGAAATCCGGTCGTGGTCGTCGCAACGCGCATCGTTGGCGGTGGCAC
The DNA here is from genome assembly GCA_964548865.1 of uncultured Solibacteraceae bacterium. Classification (GTDB taxonomy): domain Bacteria; phylum Acidobacteriota; class Vicinamibacteria; order Vicinamibacterales; family SCN-69-37; genus DASUGC01. The sequence goes on along the minus strand of CAZJTG010000154.1, from coordinate 4,211 downwards.
GGCGGGCACGAACAGGCCGCAGTACGCCGTGTCGAAAGACGGGAAGCTCCTCGTCAACCAGCGAGGCGAGGAATCCATGAGCACGCCCATCACGCTCGTGCTGAATTGGAAACCGCCCGCGAAGTAAGCCCGGGGCCGGGCGTGATTTTCGGCAGGCTCGAGCAAGAAGTACGCCCGGCCCCTTCTCTTATCATTCGCAATCGTCGCAGTTGACAGCCCGCCGCGTACTTGCGTATCGTGCGTGAGTCTGCAGACGCGCAGACCTTATCGAGAGTGGCTGAGGGAACAGGCCCTGTGAAGCCACAGCAACCCGGCGGCAAGCGCCAAGGTGCTAATTCCTGCCCGATACCGGGGGAGATAACGCGAGGCCGATTGCTCCGCAATCGTCTGTAATCCTCGTTCTTCACGGTCATCTGCCTCACGCCGGCAACGCCGCGTGTGAGATTCGTTCGGCGCGCATCGCGAGATGCCCGCTGATGGCGTCGCTCATTCCCTTTTTTCGAAACGGGATGGAGCGCGGAAGGAGGATGTGTGTCTGTCGTTGTGGAAGTCGCGTGTTGCCGAATCGGATTGCTCGGATTCGGACGCATTGGCCAGGCGGTCGCCGCGCTCGCCTCGGCGTCGAAGCGGTTGTCCGATCGCGGCGTTGATGCGCGCATCGTTACCGCCCTCGTGCGCGACGCCGAGAAGCCGAGACCCGGCGCACAAGTGCCACTCAGCACGAGCGTGCGCGGATTCTTCGATCGACCGCTCGATCTCGTGATCGAAGTCATGGGCGGCGTCGATCCCGCGCACGCCTGCGTGCGACAGGCGCTCGAGTCCGGCATTCCCGTGGTCACCGCGAACAAATCCCTGATGGCGGCGAAAGGCGAGGAGCTGCGCGCATTGGCCGCCCATGCCGGCGTGGCGCTCGCGTACGACGCGGCCGTGCTCGCGGGCGTGCCGTTCATCGGCGCGCTGGCGCGCCGGCCGTTCGCAGGCACGCCACGCCGCATCACCGGCATCCTCAACGGAACGTCGCACTACCTGACGTGCGCGCTCGCGTCCGGCCGGTCGTTTGACGACGCGCTCGCCGAAGCGATCGAGCGAGGCTACGCGGAGCCCGACAGCTCGGCAGACGTCGGCGGCCGCGACGCGGCCGAGAAACTCGCGATCCTCCTGCAGCTCGCCGGCTGCCGGGATCTCACCGCGCCTGACCTGCCGGTGCTCGGCCTCGACGCCTTGCGGCCGATCGATTTCCGTGCGGCCCTGGCGCTTGGCGCGGCCATCAAGCCGATCGCCACGGCGTCGCTCCAGCCGGGCGATGCCGGCGCGTGGGTGGGGCCCGCTCTCGTCGATGACAGTCATCCCGCGGCCAGAACGCGCGGCGTCCACAACTTCGTGGAGTTCAGCCACGGCGAGGGCGATGGTCCCGACGCCGAACTGCCGGTGACGTTCTCTGGCCCGGGCGCCGGACCGCGCGTCACCGCCGCGACGATTCTGGACGACGTCGCGGAGATCGCGGCCGGCGCGTGGACGACGCCGCGGCTGCCCTGGCATGCGGCGGCAGGGAGGAACGATCTGACGCGACCGCCGGCAGGCGGCTGGTTCGTTCGCGTGAGCCACGCCTCGATCGATCTGTCCGATCTCGCCGAGCACCTGTCGGCGTACCGCGCGCCGGCGATTCGCGCCGTCCACGTGGATGGCGCGCTCGCCGCCAGAACCGCCCCGGCGCCGTGGGCGGCGATCCTCGCCGCCGCGGACCTGCTCGCATCGTCGGGCGCGGACGTCCGCGTGCTGCCGGTGATTGAGGGACGTCAGTGAGGACGATCCGCGGGATGGCGACGACATCTTCCTCTTCCTCAGTGGCCGTCGTGAAGCTCGGCGGCTCGGTGCTCACCGGTCTCGCCGCGTATCAGGCCGCGGCCGCGTTCCTGAAGGAGCAGACGCGCGGCGGCGAACGCCGATGGATCGCGGTCGTATCCGCCGAGGTCGGTCACACCGATGCGCTCGCTCGCGAGGCTGGAACACTCGCCGCGGCGCCGGATCCAGCCGCGCTCGATCTGTTGTGGGCCACCGGTGAGTTGCGATCGGTCGCGCTGCTCACGCTCGCGCTGAAGAGCGCAGGTGTCCGCGCCGCGGGCCTCAACGCGCACGAGGCCGGCCTTCGCCTCGAGGCCGGGTCGTCGGACCCGACTGCTCAATCGACACCGGGAATCTCGCTGAACGGCCTCGCGCTTCGCGCCGCACTCGCCGATCACCACATCGTCGTGGTACCCGGCTTCCTTGCGACGCGGTATCAGCGGCTCGTCACACTCGGCCGCGGCGGATCGGATCTTTCGGCCGTCGTGTTTGCCTCCGCGCTCTCCGCCAGTCGCTGCGTCCTGATCAAGGACGTGGACGGCTACTTCACGAACGATCCCGCCACCGACGCGAATGCCGCGCGCATCCCGTCGATCGACTACGACACGGCAATCGCCATGGCCGATGCGGGATGCCCGCTCGTGCAGCGACAAGCGCTCGTCGCGGCTCAGGCGGCAGGCGTGCCCCTCGTTGTCCGCAGGTTCCACGGTCGCGGCACCACGGTGACGAACGACCGCAACGAACAATCACCAAATCACCGAATCACCAAATCACCAATTCTTCTCTGAGGTAACCATGGATTTCGCAACCAAGACAATTCACGCCGGGCAGCCGTCGGAGCCCGAAACAGGTTCCGTCATTCCGCCGATCTTCCAGACGACGACGTATCAGCAGTTGGGGCCGGGCGATCATCGCGGCTTCGACTACACGCGGACGAACAATCCGACACGGCAGCGGCTCGAGGCGGTGCTGGCCGAGCTCGAGGGCGGGACGGAGTGCGCCGTGTACGGATCGGGGCTCGCGGCTGAACACGCGGTGTTGCAGGCGTATCTCAAGCCCGGCGAGGAGATCATCGTGCCCGGCGATGTGTACGGCGGCACGTTCCGGATGCTGCACAAGGTGTTCGAGCCGAGCGGCTGCATCATCAAGCAGGTGGATTTCGCGAATCCCGAGGAGATTACGGCGGCGCTGTCGCCTGCGACGAAGCTCGTGTGGCTCGAGTCGCCGACGAATCCACGGCTGCTCGTGTACGACATTGCCGAGGTCTGCCGCCGCGCCCACGAGGGCGGCGCGCTCGTCGTTGTGGACAACACGTTCGCGACACCGTACTTCCAGCGGCCATTCGACCTCGGCGCCGATCTCATCGTGCACAGCGTGACGAAGTATCTCGCGGGGCATTCGGATGTGATTCAGGGCGCAGTGATCGGCCTCGATCCCGGGGTGTTCGCGCCGGTGAAGTTTCTTCAGAATGCGCTCGGCGGCGTGCCGAGTCCGTTCGACTGCTGGCTCACGCTGCGGGGACTGCGGACGCTCGAGCTCCGGATGCAGCGTCATGCGGAGAACGCGATTGCCGTGGCGGAGGCGCTGTCGATTCATCCGCGCGTGAAGAAGGTGTACTTCCCCGGGCTGCCGAATCATCCGGGCCATGCCATTGCGAAGGCGCAGATGACTGGCTTCGGCGGCATGGTCTCGTTCGAGCTCGACGGCACGGTGGAGGAGGCGTCGGCGTTCGTGGCGTCGCTCAAGTACTTCGCGCTCGGCGAGAGCCTCGGCGGCGTCCGCGCGCTCGTGTGCCTGCCGTGCAAGATGACGCACGCGTCCATTCCGGCGGAGACGCGCCACGCGCTCGGGCTGTCGGACACGCTGATCCGGTTGTCCCCTGGATGCGAGAGCCCCCGGGACCTCGTGAAAGACCTGGTGGAGGGTCTGGATCGGATCGGCGCAGGCAGGGAGGCCCGAGCCCTGTCGGCGACGTAAGGGGGGACCCCGGATTCGAGGGGTAAGGCCCTCGCCCGGATTTCGGTGTCCAATGCTGCATGCGCCGGTTCCTGGTTCTCGGGGTCGTCTGCCTGGCCGTCACTGCCTGTGGCCCCAAGAAACCCACAGCGGCCGAGCTCGATGCGGCTCGCCGGGCGAGGGAGGCGGCCGAACTCAAGGCGCGTGCCGAAGCGCAGGCATTCCAGGGCTGCTACGACTGCCTGATCGAGGCGAGGGCCGCGTACGAGAAGCTCGCGACCGGCGCCAGTCGCCCGGCGCACGTCGTCCGTCTCTTCGAAGTCAACCTCCTGATCGCCCTGCGCGAAAAGGAGTTGGCGATGAACGCCCTCGCCACCATCGCGCGGGCGCGCGCGCTTGTGCCCGAACTGCCC
>CAZJTG010000153.1:8917-9409 GCA_964548865.1 uncultured Solibacteraceae bacterium | reverse complement strand
CGGCAGCACGATGTGGAGCGTCACTGGATCGACGTGCCAGCCGAGCGACCCGGCGAGCGCGGCCAAGCTTTCTTCGAAGAAGTCGAAGTACTTGAAGAACCCCAGCATCCCGAGGTTGAAGACGAGGCTCAGGACGAGCGCCAGCCGGCGATGCGCCTGGGGACGCGCGCCGCCCAGGTACCGGCCCACTGAATAGTCCACGACCGTGGATCCGATGAGCAGGCCGAGGAATCGCCAGTCCCACGAGCCGTAGAAGAAGTAGCTCGCCGCGAGCAGCATCACGTTCTGCGCGTGGTGCGGCAGCACGCGGTACAGGGCGTACACCGCCGCGAAGAACAGCAGAAAGTCGATGGACGTGAAGACCATCAGCGCCCCTCAGCCCGCGGCAGCAGGCCGCTCGACCTGAGGAAGTCCGCGAGCGAGGCCGCAACGACATCGTGGCCCCGGGGCGTCAGGTGCACCGTGCGCTGGACGAACAGCGCCTGGCGATTC
>CAZJTG010000153.1:0-8907 GCA_964548865.1 uncultured Solibacteraceae bacterium | reverse complement strand
CGGCTGGGCAAACAGGATCGGCTGCAGATCGAGCATCGGCAGGCCAAGCGGCGACAGCGCCTCCTGAAACCGGCGGGACGACGACTGGCGATCCAGCACGCCGCCGGCCTGCTCCACCGCCGCCTTGAGGTGGCCGTAGTCGGTGTCGTCGGTCTGGAAGCGCGCGGGCACGAGCACGATTCCGGTCCGCGCGCCGATCGCCCGCGCGCGCTCGTCGATCTTCGCGAACGCCTGCCGGCTCACCTCCAGTCCCCGCTGCACGATCGGAGGCGGGTCCGCCAGGTAGCTCGCCAGCGGGCGCTCCGGCGTGCCGGTGAAGAACCGCGCGCGAAGCTGGTCGTACCGCACGCGCACGAGTTGCAGCACCGCGCTCGATCGGATGATCCGCCTGACCCGTCGCGCTGACGGTTCGGCGGTCGCCAGGGGCCGGCCGGCGTCGATGGACGGCCCGCCGTCCGCGGCTTCGATCGCGTCGTTGCCCACGAATGCCGCGATCAGGACGATATCGGGCTCGAACGCCGCCGCGACGCGATCGAAGAAGAACCAGTCGTCGACCGGGCCATAGCCCTGCACGCCGGCATTAATCACGCGCCAGCGCGTGGCGCCGCCGCCGGCATTGAGATCGCGCTCGAGCTTTTCGCAGAACGTCTCGCGGGCGTCCACCTGCACGGCGAACACCAGCGAATCGCCGAGCACGACGATTCGCTTCTCACCCGGCGGCTTCGGGCCGATCGGTTCCTCGTCGCGGACGCCCTGGGCGTTGATGCCGATGTCGGCGGAAAACTCGACCGTCGTGTAACGGATGCGCGCGCCCGGACGGAGCCGGATCCCGACGTTCGGGTCGTCCATGAAGAGCGTCTGGAACGTGGTGGAACCCTCGAACGCTCCGTAGATGCGAAGCCCGCCTTCGATGAAGGCGAACTCGAGGACGCCGATGAGAGCGATGAGCAGTATGCGCTTCAGGATCGACCCGTCACCGCGCCAAGCGCCTTGTCGAACACCGAAACCACCGTGTCGGCCTGATCGCGCGTGAGTACCATCGGCGGCGCGAACCTGATGGCGTTTCGTCCCGCGCCGAGGATCAGGACGCCGCGCTGGAACATCTCCTGCACCAGCCGATTGCGCTCGGCCACGGCGCGTTCCTTCGTGACGCGGTCCTTCACCAGCTCCACGCCAATCATCAGGCCCTTGCCCCGCACGTCGCCGATGATCGGGTGGCGGTCCATCAATCCGCGCAGGCGTCCCAGCAAGTACTCCCCGACGACCTCGGCGTTACGCACCAGCCCGTCCTTGAGGATCTTGATGGTGGCGAGCGCGGCGACCGCGCTCACCGGATTGCCGCCGAACGTCGAGGCGTGGGCGCCGGGCGGCCACGTCATCACGTCGGCGCGCGCCGACGTCACGCCGAGGGGCATGCCGGACGCGATGCCCTTGGCGACGGTGATGATGTCGACGTCGAGGCCGAAATGCTCGCACGCGAACATGCGGCCGGTGCGGCCCATGCCCGACTGCACTTCGTCGGCGATGAGCAGCATGCCGTGCTCGGTCGTGAGCGTGCGCAGGCGCTGCAGGAAGACGGCCGGCGGCACCACGTATCCGCCTTCGCCCTGTATCGGCTCGACAAGGACGGCCGCGACCTCATCGGGCGACACCAGATGGATCAGGATCTGGTCTTCCAGGAAGCCGAGGCACTCGGCGGCGCACGTGTCGGGCTTGAGGCCGACGGGGCATCGATAGCAGTTGGCGTACGGAGCGTGGTACACGCCCGGCATCATCGGCCCGAACCCGCGCCGCTGCACGTACTTGCTGGACGTGGCCGAGAGCGCGCCGAGCGTGCGACCGTGGAACGAGCCGAGAAACGCAATGATGTTGAAGCGCTTGCTCGCGTAGCGCGCCAGCTTGATGGCGGTCTCGACGGCCTCGGCGCCGGAGTTGCTGAAGAACGAGCGGACCTGGCCGGTGCCCCCGCCGACGGGGACGATGCCCGCCATTTCCTCCGCCAGTTGCACCTGCGGCTCGTAATAGAAGTCCGTGCCCGACATGTGCAGGAACTTGCGGGCCTGCTCGGTAATGGCGCGCACGACGTCGGGGTGCGCGTGCCCGGTGCTGTTCACCGCGATGCCGGCCGCGCAGTCGAGGAACACGTTGCCGTCGACATCCTCGACGACGGCGCCCTCGCCGCGGGCCATCACGAACGGATAGTCGCGGGTGTACGACGGCGACACGTACTGGCTGTCACGCGCGATGATGGCCGCGGCCTTCGGCCCCGGCAGCGGCATCTTGATCTCGGGAACAGTGTGCATGCGGTTACTTCCGTTTCCAGCGGGTGCCGGTCGCCGAATCCTCGAGGATTATCCCACGCGCTTCGAGGTCGGCACGAATCCGATCGGCGGCCGCGAAGTCGCGGGCCCGGCGCGCGTCGCGCCGCGCCTCGATCAGCGCGTCAATCTCGGATTCCGGCACCGGCGGCGCGGCATCTTCCGCGCGGCGCAGCGCGAGAATGCCGAGCACGCGGTCGAACGCGGCAAACGTGTCGAGAATCAGGACCGCGTCCGGCTCGCCCAGGCCGTGCTGGTCCATGGCGGCATGCATCTCGCGCACGAGTTCAAACATCACGCCCTGCGCCGCGGGCACGTTCAGATCGCTCAGAATCGCGTCGCTGAAGGCGCTGCGCGCGGCCGCCACCCGCGCGGCCACGGCCTCGTGCGCCACGCCTCCCCGCACGCCCTCCACCCGCGTGACGAAATCGGCGAGCCGGGTCATCGCGGCCTCCGCCTGCGCCAGCACATCCCAGTTGAACGTCAGTTGTTTCCGGTAGTGGACGGAGATCAGGAGATACCGCAGCGCGGAGGCGCGGTGTCCCTTGTCGAGGATGTCGCGAACCGTGAACACGTTCCCGAGCGACTTCGACATCTTCTCGTTGTCGAGATTCAGGAACTCCACGTGCACCCAGAACCGGGAAAACTGCACGCCCGTGGCCCCCTCGGCCTGGGCAATCTCGTTTTCGTGGTGCGGAAACACCAGGTCGATGCCGCCTCCGTGAATGTCGATCGGCGGGGGCCCGAGCAGGCGGAGCGCCATCGCCGAGCACTCGATGTGCCAGCCCGGACGACCGGGGCCGCAGCCGACGTCCCAGGTGGGCTCGCCGGGCTTCGTCGCCTTCCACAGCACGAAATCACGCGCGTCGTGCTTGGTGTACGTGTCCGCATCGAGCCGCGCGCCAGGCTGGATGCCCTCGTGATCGAGGCGCGCGAGCTTGCCGTACTCGGGCAACGTCGCGATGCGGAAGTACACCGACCCGTCCGACGTATAGGTATGGCCGCGCTCGCCAAGCGCGTTCACCATGTCCGCCATGGCGCGCAGGTTGGCCAGGTCGGTCGCGCGCGGATTCTCCTCGACCGGCTCGAGTCCCATGGCCGCGGCATCCTCAAGGTACGCCGCGACGAACCGATCCGTGTACTCCCGGAGGGGGACGCCGGCCTGCTGGGAGGCGTTGATCGTCTTGTCGTCCACGTCGGTGAAGTTCATGACGTGGCGCATCCCGTAGCCCGCTTCGTACCTGAGCGCGCGTCTGAGGACGTCGAGGCTGACGAACGTCCGGAAGTTGCCAATGTGGCCGCGGGCGTAGACCGTCAGGCCGCACGTGTACATCCGCACGGTCCGGCCGTCGGCCGGGACAAACGGCTCTTCCTTTCGCGTCAGGGTGTTGTAGAGGCGCATCGAACCGCTTTCAGCGCCGGGCGACGGGAATGGCGACGCCGACCGACTCACGGCGACCGTTGCATGAGAGTTCGACGCGGATTCCGCTCGCGTCTGGCGTGAACGACAGACCCACCTCAGCCCCCACGGCGGCCCCCGCCGCCATGCGGTCGATGGCCGCTGTCACGGCCGACGCGAGCGACGCGGCCGCGTCGGCCGAGCCGCCGGCCAGTTCGGCATAGCGGGCGGCCACATCCGGCGCGAGCGCCCGATAGGGCTCGGCCACCGGCACGATCATCGAAAAGGCGTCGGGCATCGGCCTGAATTCTATCAACTGTCGGGGCGGGAGGACTTCGTCCCCGCCGCACCCCCCTCGCACGGTCGCCCGCTCACACCGTCATCCGTGCCAGCACGCCGCGGGCCTCGTCGCAATCGGCCGCGATCTGCGCCCGCAGCGCATCAAGGCTGTCGAAGCGGCGCTCCTCGCGAAGGCGCGCGACGAACGCCACCCGCATCCGGGCGCCATAAAGATCCCGGTGGTGGCCGTCGAGGAGGTACGTCTCCACCATGAGGCGGCCGTCGCCGATGGTTGGCCGCACGCCGACGCTGGTCACGCTCGGGTGGGTCACGCCCGCGACCGTCGCGAGCGTCACGTAGATGCCGAAGGCCGGCAGGAGCGCCGCCGTGTCGAGATTGGCCGTGGGAAACCCGAGCTCGCGGCCGCGGCCGTCTCCATGCACGACGGGGCCGTCAATGGCGTAGTGGCGGCCGAGAAGCGCGCCAGCCTCGTCCACGCGGCCGAGGGCGATAAGATGCCGGACGCGCGTGCTCGACACGACGAAGTCCTTGTAGCGCACCGGCTCGATCTTCTCGGTCCGAAAGCCGCGGTCCTCGCCGAGCGCCCGCAGCAGCGTGAACGTGCCCGCGCGGTCGCGGCCGAACAGGAAATTCTCGCCCACCCAGACCTCGGACACGCGGAGCCAGTCGATCAGCACGCGCTCGACGAACGTCTCCGGCTCCCACTGCGACAACTCCCGCGTGAAGCGGACGATCGCAACCGAGGCGAGGCCGGCGCGGTCGAACGCCTCCAGTCGCTGGTCGAGCGTCATCAGCAGCGGGGGCGCCTTGTCGGGACGCAGGACCTGGGGCGGATGCGGATCGAACGTGACGGCCACCGGGGTGCCGCCCCGCTCCGCCGCCCGCGCGCGCACCTGTTCGATCAGCTGCTGATGCCCGCGGTGCAGGCCGTCGAAGTTGCCGAGCGCCGCGATAGGCGCGGGCCACTTGGGCGGCGGCGCGTCGGGAAAGTAGATGACCTGCATCAGGCCACGTCGATCGACAGCCCGTCATGGGCGAGCGCCATGCTCTCGGGAAGTGACGCGCACGTCACGCTGTGCCCCAGTTCGTGGGCGATGTGCGTGAAGAGCGTTCGCCGGGCGCCTATGCGGCGCGCCATGTCGACCGCCTCGTCGATGGTGAAGTGCGTCGGATGCGGTCGCTTGCGTAAGGCGTCCAGCACCAGACAGTCGAGTCCGCCGAGCAGCGCGAGGGACGAGTCCGGAATGCCATTGCAGTCAGTGAGATACGCGAACCGGCCCAGCCGGAATCCAAGAATGTCCCACGGGCCGTGTCGGATCGGCACAGGCTGCACGACCTCCCGTCCGAGGCAGAACGGGCCGCCGATCGGAAACAACCGCAGGTCGGGTACGCCCCCGCCCCTGGGCGCGTCCGGCGCGAACACGTAGGCGAACGTCCGGCGCAGCTCGCGAAGCGTCGGGGCGTCGCCGAAGATGGGCATCGGCCGCTTGTTCAGCATGTTGTAACGCCGCACCTCGTCGAGGCCCATGACGTGGTCGGCGTGCGAATGCGTGAAGAGCACGGCGTCCACGCGCCGGAGGTCGTGCCGGAGCGCCTGCGCGCGGAGATCGGGTGTCGTATCCACCAGCACGCGCAGCCCGTCGTCGCACTCGATCGCAATCGACGGGCGCAGGCGGGTGTCACGGGGGTCGGGCGACCGGCACACCTCGCAGTCACATCCGATCATCGGCACGCCGTGTGACGTACCTGTGCCGAGAAACAGCACGCGCACGAACGAGGAATGTACCATAGCGACCGTGGCTCGCCCGTCTTCCCGGCTGCCGGCTGACCAGCGGCGCGCGGCACGCTCGTTCGCGCGCCTGGTCGGCATCATGGCCGTTCTGCGATCGCCGGAGGGCTGTCCGTGGGATCGAAAGCAGACGCCGAAGACGCTGCGGCCGTTCCTGATCGAGGAGACCTACGAGGCGATCGACGCGATCGACCGCGGCGACATGGACGAACTCAAGGGTGAGCTCGGCGACGTCATGTTCCAGTGCGTCTTCCAGGCGCAGATCGCGGCCGAGGCCGGGCGCTTCGACATCGCCGATTCGATCGACCATATCGTCCGCAAGCTCGTGCGACGCCACCCGCATGTGTTCACGTCGACGGGCGCGCCGCTCGGCAAGTCGGCGCGGCGCGGAACCGTCCGGTCATCGAAGGCGGTGCTGCAGCAATGGGAAGTCCTCAAGGCACGCGAACAGGCGACCGCCGGCGTGGAACAGCGGCTGCTCTCGGGCGTGCCACGCGCGCTGCCGGCCCTCGCCCGGGCCTTCGAGATTGGCACGCGGGTGGCGGCGGTCGGATTCGAGTGGCCGACGACGGCCGGAGTGATGGACAAGATCGACGAAGAGACGCGGGAACTCCGCGCCGCGCTGGCGGAAAACCCCGCGCGGGCGGCCGAGGAACTGGGCGACCTGCTTTTCTCGATGGCCAATCTTTCGCGCCGGCTCGGCATCGATCCGGAGTCGGCGCTGCGGGAAGCCAACGACAAGTTCACGTCGCGCTTTGCGGCCGTCGAAGACGCGCTCCAGGCGGCCGGCTCGTCCGTGCACGCCGCGTCACTCGAGGAAATGGAGGCCGCCTGGCAGCGCATCAAGATCGGGGCGGCGGGCCCGGCCCGACGCCGGAAAGCGTCACGGAAAGGGAACGGCCCCGCGCGGTCTGGACGCGCGCGGTCACCCCGTCCGTCTCCACGACGATCGCGCCGTCCACGTCGGTCCTGAACACGGCGGTGCCGGCCGCCGCCAGCCGCGCCAGAACGTCGCGGGACGGATGGCCGAAGAGATTCCCCCGTCCCGCGCTGACGACCGCGATCCGTGGATTCAGGGTCTCGACGAACCGCTCGCTCGTGGACGTTCGGCTGCCATGATGGCCGGCCTTCAGGATCGTCAGCCGCGGACTGCCGGCGCCCGGCTGGATTCCGCGTTCGAACTCTCCGCCGGCGTCACCGGTCAGCCAGATGTCGACATGGCCGTAACGAAGGCGCAGGACGACGGAGTCGTCGTTACGGACCTTCTGCCGCTCCCACTGCGGCGGAGTGGGATGCAGCGCTTCGATGACGGCGCCACCCGATTCGAGCCTGGCGCCGGCGAGCACCGTCCGCCACGCAATCCTGAGGGACTGCGCAAGGCCGATGAGCCGGCTGCGATCCGGATCGGGCGGCACGGGAATCCCCTCCCAGATCTCGAGCGGCGCCATGTCGCGCACGACGGCCGGTGCTCCACCCACGTGATCGCGATCGCTGTGTGACAGCAGCAGCCAGTCGAGGCGGCGCACGCCGAGCGCCCAGAGGGCGGGGGTGACCACGCGGCTACCTATGTCGAACGGCCCTGGCGTGCCCCCGGCATCAATGAGCAGGGCGCGGCGACCGGGCGTCTGCACGAGGATCGCCTCGCCCTGCCCCACGTCCAGCATGGTGACCCTCACACGACCCGACACGGGCCGCGACTGCTCAACGGCCGGCGCCGAGACGATCACGACGAGACACATGGCGGCGACGCCCGCGCACGGCGCCCGGACGACGCGAGTCGTCGCGCTCGCCGTGGCGAACAGGCTCGCAAAGTAGGCGGCCGTCCACGCGACGTGCGTCGGCGGCACACGCCACGTCAGCCACGGCGCGGCATCGACCAGTGCACTCGACGCCAGCAGCCAGGTCGCGGCCGTGCCGGCGAGGAGCGCGGCAGCGGACGCAAGGGCCGGCGCGAGCGAGGCAAGCACGGTCACGACGAGGCCGGCGCTCTGGACGACGGCCATCGCGGGAATGGCGACGAGGTTCAGCACGATCCCCGCCACACTCACGCGCGCGAACGACGCCGCGGTGACGGGCAGGACCACGAGATCCGCGGCGACGCTGGCGGCAACCAGCGCGCCGGCAGACCACGCCACGCGGCCCGCCACGCTCCGCCGGGGACGCGGCACCTGCTCCATCCATCGGCGTCCGAAGGTCACGATGCCGAGCGTCGCGGCGAACGACAGCCAGGCGCCGATGTCGATGACGATCAGGGGATCGAAGAGGACCAGGACCACGGCGACCGACCGAAGCGCCGCGACGGGCGTCGGGCGGAGGCCGAACGTGGAGAGCAGGAGCACGAGCACGGCGGCAGTCACCGCGCGGACGACCGACGCTTCCCCGCCGACGATCCACCCATAGGCACCCACCGCGGCGATCGTCGCGACGGCCACGCCGCGCGGCGATCGGATGGCGAGGCGGAGGGCGAAAAAACACATCGCGGTCAGGAGCGCGATGTTCCCGCCGGAGATGGCAATCACGTGGAACGTGCCGGCCATCTGCAATCGGCGCTCGAGGTCGTCGGCGAGGCCGGCACGATCGCCAATCAGGATCGCCGTCACGATCGCGGCCGCATCCGCCGAGCCGGGCGCGACGAAGCGCGCGGCGGCGTCACGCACGCGCCACCGCACGTCCGCCGCGCGTTCGTGCCACCACGCGCCGCGCTCGACCTCGACGAGCGCGGCGCTCTTGATCGTCCCGGAGAGCGCGGAGGGTCGCCGAAGCAGCTGGCGCGCGGGCGACGGGGCGCCGAAGTTGAGGAGTGACGGCGGCCGCCTGGGCGCGACGGGCGCGCGGACGGCGCGTCCGCGCGTCCAGGCACGGAGGCGGATCGCCCCAAGCTCCCCGCTCACATGGGCGTGCAGGCGCCCGGCGACGGCGTGCCGGGCGCCTGCGTGCTCGATCTCGCGAACGTCGATCGCGAGGGCTACGCCCGCGGCCGCCGGGGTCGCGTCGGCCGCGAGGACACCAGTGACGGTAACCGGACTCTCGAGGCGGCCGGCAGGTCCGGACGCCCCATCGAACCAGACGGCCGGCGGCGGCGCGGCCGCGCGGTCACGCGC
>CAZJTG010000152.1:0-9433 GCA_964548865.1 uncultured Solibacteraceae bacterium | reverse complement strand
CCCCCTGCTGGGCGTTTGTGACCGCGGCCAGGACGAAAACAGACGCGAAGCAGACAGAAAAACAGCGGAACATGCGCACCCCTTGGACGTCGAATCCTACCACTCGACATAAAGGGCAAAGGGCAGAGGGCAGAGGGAAAGGCAGGCGCCAAGGGGCGAAGGGCCGAGGTCGGGCTGAGGACGTCCCCTTGCCCTTTGCCCTCTGCCCTTTGCCCTTGTCAGGGGTCTATAATCCGCCCACTGTGCATCACGGTCGGGCGCCGGTTCGGTTCAAGATTGCCGACAACCTCTCTGAATTCGACCAGATCGCCGATCTGCTGTACCGGACGTTCGTCGAGGAGATTCCCCAACATTCGCCCAATGCCAGCCGCCGGCACGTGGATCGGTTTCACGACGAGAACTCGTATCTTGTCGCCAAGGCTGGAAACGACGTCGTGGGGACGATCGCCGTGCGTGGGGCGCGGCCGTTCTCCCTGGATCAGAAGCTGGGTTCGGTCGACGCCTTCCTGCCCAGGGACCGGCGTGTGTGCGAGCTGCGCCTGCTCGCGGTGGAGCCGGCCTTCAGGTCCGGGCAGGTCTTTCGGGGGCTCGTCGAAGGGGTGGTCCGAGAGGGGCGCGCCAGAGGATTCGACCTGGCCATTATTTCGGGAACCACGCGCCAGACTAAGCTGTACCGCCACCTCGGGTTCGAGCCGTTCGGACCGCTGGTGGGCACCGAGGATGCGACGTTTCAGCCCATGTATCTCACGTTTGAGAAGTTCCTGACTGCCGCGCCTCGCGTGGTGAGCGAGGCCGAGCCCATGAGTTTTCTGCCGGGGCCTGTGCCGCTCTCGCCGTCCGTGCGCGAAGCATTCGCCAGGCCGCCGGTGTACCACCGCGACGCGGAGTTCCAGCAGGCCTTCAGCCGTACGAAGACCCGGCTGTGCAGGCTCGCCGGCGCGGACCGCGCGGAGGTGCTCGTCGGTACCGGCACGCTCGCAAACGATGCCGTGGCCGCCCAGCTCTCCCTGCTCGATTCCCCCGGCGTTGTTGCCACCAATGGCGAGTTCGGCCGACGGCTGATCGATCACGCCCGGCGCCACCGGCTGCCGCACGTCGCCCTTGAATCGCCGTGGGGCGTTGCGCTGGATCTGGCGGCTGCCGAGGAGGCCATCGAGCGCACCCACGCGACCTGGCTCTGGGCCGTCGTGAGCGAAACGTCCACCGGGATGCTGAACGATCTGGCGGCGCTCAAGGCACTCGCAGAGAAGCGGGGCGTGAAATTGTGCCTCGACTGCGTCAGCGCCATCGGCGCGGTTCCGCTGGATCTTTCCGGCGTCTACCTGGCGTCGGGGGCCAGCGGCAAGGCGCTGGCGTCGTATCCCGGCCTCTCGTTCGTGTTCTACGATCACGACATCTCGCCCCAGCCCGAGCGGTTGCCGCGGTACCTCGACATCGGCTTCTACGCAGCGAAGGACGGCATCCCATTCACGCACTCCTCGAACCTGCTGGCCGCGCTCGACGCCGCGCTCGAGCGATTCGACTCGGACGAGCCGTTCGCGAAGCTCAACGAGTTCGCGAGTCTCGTGCGGCCCGAACTGCGGCGCCTCGGCTGGGCGCCGCTCGTCGAAGAACAGCAGGCCACGCCGGCCGTCATCACCGTGGCGCTGACGAATGGGTACCGGGCGTCGGACATCGGCGCCAGCCTCGAGAAGCAGGGTCTGGTCATCGCGCATCACAGCGAGTATCTGGCCCAGCGCAACTGGTTCCAGGTCAGCCTCATGGGGCACCGGTCGCCCGAGCCGTTCGAGTGCCTGCTCGCCGCGCTGGGCAGGCTCGCGCACCACTAGGTGGGTTCGGGGCGCAGGGCGCCGGGTTCGGCGTTCCGGGTTCTGGGTTCTGAGTTCGGAGTGCATTCCATGAAAACGCGTCTTGCGGTCGTCGGGTGTCTGGTGCTGTGTGTGTGGGCGTTGGGCCGCCCCGTTCGGGCCGACAAGCGCCTGTTCACGGACGCCTTCACGCCGGCCGAGTTCTCCGCGCGCCGCGCGAAACTGATGGCGGCGATTGGCGACGGGGTGGCCGTCGTGTCCGGCGCCTACGACACGCCGACGTACACCAAGTTCAGACAGAACGCGCAGTTCTTCTATCTCACCGGCGTCGAGGTGCCGCGCTCGATTCTCCTGATCGACGGCCGCACGAGGACGTCCACGCTCTTCCTGCCGCCGCACGGCAGCCTCGAGCGGTCGGAGGGACCGCTGCTCGGGCCCGACGAGGAGGCGAGGAAGATCACCGGCATCGAGAACGTCGCTGATCGTGCCGCGTTCGCGCGGGCGCTCGAGGCCCTGAACGGCTCCGGCCGGGCGTTGTACATGCCGTTCCGGGCCGAATCCCTGGGCGCGGCCTCGGCCGATCGCATCCGGTCGCGCACCACCGCGTCGGCAGAGGATCCGTGGGATCGCCAGCCGACCAAGGAGGAAGCGTTCAACCAGAAGGTGAAGGCCGCGACCGGCCTCGAGCCCAAGAATCTCGATCCGCTCATCGACTCGATGCGCACCATCAAGAGCGCGGCCGAAGTCGCCGTGATTCGCGAGGCCACGCGCATCGCGTCCGTCGGGATTCTTGAAGCAATGAAATCCGCGAAGCCCGGCATGAAGGAGTACGAGCTCGAAGCCGTGGCCGACTACTTCTTCAAGCGCTACAACGCGCAGGGCATCGCGTACTTCGCCCTCGTGGCGACCGGCACCAACGCCGCGTGGCCGCACTACCACCAGTCGCAGGACACGCTGAAGGACGGCGACATGGTGCTGATGGATTACGCGCCGGACTACCAGTACTACACCAGCGACGTGACCCGGATGTTCCCCGCGAACGGGACGTTCACGCCGAGACAGCGCGAGATGTACGGCATCTACGTGAAGCTCTACCAGGCGATTCTGTCCGGCATCGGTCCCGGCCCCGTGGCGCCGCGCCGCGCCGGCGTGCACAAGGCCATGACGGCGATCATGGCGTCCTTTCCGTTTACTGACGAGAAGATCCGCGCGGCGGCCGCGCGAATGGTCGCGGCGTACGAGCGTCCCGGAGGCACGAGCTGGGGCCACGGCATCGGCATGGAAGTGCACGACGTGTCCGGCGACCGCGACGGGATAATGCGGCCGGGCATGGCCTTCACCATCGAGCCGGCGCTCACGATCCCCGACGAACGCGTGTACATTCGCCTGGAGGATGCGATCGTGATCACGGCGACCGGCATGGAGCATCTGTCCGCCGGATTGCCAATGGAGATCGACGCCATCGAGCGGGTCATGCGTGAGCCGGGCCTCGCCGACTTGTGGAAGGGCACGCTGCCGGCACTTGAGAAGCGCAGGCCGTAGTCGGCGAGATCCGTTCCTGCGAGTCAGATTTGAACTTCAGACTTCGGACTTCGGCCAGAGCCGCCGCGGTGGCTGCCGCCCTCGCGTCCGCCCTGGCCGCGTGCGGCCGAGAGGCGTCAACGCCCACGGCGACGCCCCGGTCGATCCTGCTCGTGACGCTGGATACGACGCGTGCCGATTCAATGGGGCCGGGCACGACGGGCATCGACACGCCGGCCTTCAACGCCCTGGCCGCGCGCGGCCGGCGTTTCACGCGCGCCTACAGCACCGCACCTGAGACGCTTCCGTCGCACGCATCGATGTTCACCGGGCTCTATCCGGCCGCGCATACGGTGCATGAGAACGCGCGGACGCTTCCGCCGGACATCCCCCTTGCGACCGAACGGCTGAAACAGATCGGGTTCCGCACGGAAGCGATCGTCTCGAGTTTTGCACTTTCGCGCCGGTTCGGGCTCGCCCGGGGGTTTGACGCCTACGACGATGCCGATGGCCGGCCAGAGCGCGGCGCACGCGAGACGACGGACATCGCGCTCGCGAGGCTGGGCCAGGCGCCGGCGCAGCCGCTCTTCATGTGGGTGCACTACTTCGACCCGCACTTTCCTTACGAACCGCCGGAGCCCTACCGCGCGAGGTTCGCCGCACGGCCGTATCTCGGCGAGATCGCCGCGATGGACGAACAGCTGGGCCGCCTGGTCGCGGCGTTCGAGCAGCGCGCGACCGGGCCCGTGGCCATTGTCGTGGCGGGCGATCACGGCGAGGGCCTGGGCGATCATGGCGAGGCGTTCCACGGCAATCTGCTGTACGAATCCACCGCCCGCGTACCGCTCGTGATCGTCGGTCCCGGCGCCGGGCCGGACACGGTGGATGCTCCGGTCAGCGTGCGACGCGTGTTTCACACGCTGCTCGATTGGGCCGGGCTCGAGCGTGCGCACAGCCTCCGGGGCCAGGCCGACGGCGGGGAAGTGGTGCTCGGCGAGGCGATGAAGCCGTTCCTCGAGTACGGCTGGCAGCCGCAGGTCATGGCGGTGCGCGGCACGACGAAGTCGATCCTGTCCGGCCGCGTCGAGAACTACGATCTGGCGGCGGACCCGGCGGAGTCCCGCGATCTGGGATCCGCGGTCACGCCGCCGGCTGAGCTCCGGGATTATCCGCTGCCGCAGGCGGCCGCCGCCCGGCGCCCGGACACGCTCTCCGCCACGGATCGGCAGAAGCTCGCCAGCCTTGGGTACGTCAGCAGCACGGCCACGCCCGTGACACGCCGCGACGCGCCCCGCGCGGCGGACATGACGCCGCTGTTTCCGCTGATCGACAGGGCGTCCTCACTTTTCGTCGGTGGGAAGTACTCGGAGGTGGTGCCGTTGCTCCAGGAGATTCTCGCGAAGGACCCGCGCAATCTGGACGCCATGCTCCGGCTGGCGACGGCGCATTCCTCGCTCGGGCGCGCCTCGGCCGCGGAGGAGGCATTTGGCCGCGCCGCCGAGATCGCGCCGGATTCTGATGATGTTCGCCTCTACCGGGCGCTGCATCTCACGCGCGGCAAGGATTGGCCGCGTGCCGTGCCCCTGCTCGAGCAGGTACTCGCGGCGATTCCGGATCGCGTGCCGGCGCTCGAAGCGTTGGCGGCGCTGCGCGAGCGCGAGGGCCGGCCGCAGGAGGCCCAGGCGCTGCTTCTACGGCTCGAACGCCTCCGCCCGCTCAGCGGGTCGGAGTGTGTGCGGCTTGGATTGGCGGCCATGGCCGGCGGGGACACGCCGGTGGCGACGAGGGCGCTCGAATCAGCGCGAACGATTCAGGGCACCGGGTTCCGGCAGGACCTGGAGCTCGGCGCCGTGTACATGGCGTCAGGCCGCTTCACCGACGCCCGTGTGGCGCTCGACCGCGTGCCGGCGTCGCACCCGGCCTATCCGATGGCGCTCTTCAAGCGCGCGCAGCTCGGCGTGTTGCTGAAGGAGTCCGACAGCGATGCGCGCATCGCGCGGGCGCGCGCGAACGCGGATGCCACCACGCGCGAGCTCATCGCGCGCGAAAAACTATTTCAACGCGCGAAGTAACCAGGCCGGGTCGAAGACCCGGCCTCGGTGGAGCGGAGCGGGGCGACGGGGCCCCCGCGAGCGACGCCGCAGGGGTGCCCGCAGGGGCGAAGCCCCTCGGATTAAGACTAAAACAGCAGCCTGAACGCCATCTGGAAGCGCCGCGGGTCGAAGTAGTTCCGCGGCGTGCCAAACGCGGCACTGTGCACACTGGGCTGGAAGTTGTAGCCGGTCTGCTTGTTCGTGACGTTGAACAGGTCGAGCGCGATTTGCGCCCGGTACTGTTTGGCCAGCCTGAAGTTCTGCGTGTAGTTCAGATCCAGCTGCGCGTGCGCGGCCGTGCGGCGCGACCCGGCCGGCTCGCCGAACCTCGACGTGTCGCTGGTTGACGTCGTCAGCGCCCGATAGAGCTCGTAGTTCCACTCCTCCCACGGCTGGCCGGACTGCGCGACGATGAACGCGCCGACGGTCGCATCCCACTGGTACTTCCCGAGGAGGAAGTCCAGCGTGTAGTAGCCGTACAGCTTGAACATGTGCCGGCGGTCGCCGCGCAGGTCGCCATCCCGGAAGTCCCAGAGCTGCCGTCCCGCGCCGTCGGCGATGAACGACGATCCGATGAAGATGTTCGCGTCATTGGACGTCGTCGTGCTGTCCTGGTCGAAGTTGCCGAAGTAGTGGCTCCACGTGTACGAGCCCCGGAGGAACGCCTTGTTCGTGCGGTACTCGGCCTCGAACGTGGTCTCGTAGAACTTCGTGTAGGCGCCGTCGAGCTCGGCGATGACGTAGCTCGAGCCGCTGCCGATCTGCGCGAGGCGCGCCGTGAGGTCCGGGATGTAGAGATCACGCGGCACCGTCACGCCGTTCACCGTCGCCGGCGGGTTGAAGGCCTGACGGGCGTTGTTGTTCGTGTCCTCCCAGAAGTGGCTGCCCTCGCGGTAGCGGCCGTAGATCCGGCCCGTCAGCCGTCTGTTGATTTCCCGCGCCGTGCCGTAGACGTACTCGACCACCGTGCGCGGCGTCATGTCAGGCACGAAGAGCTTGCCGGAGGAGGAGGCCAGGGCCTGGCTGCCGAAGAGGACGCCGTTGGCGTCGAAGTAGGCCTCGCGCGTGGCCGCCAGGTTGCGATCCCAGGACGCTGCGCGCGGCAACGAACTCGCCGCCGGGTTGTACTTCGCATAGCTGAAGTAGACGGTGTTGCTCCCGTCATAGGCCCACGTCGCGCCCAGTCGCGGCTGCACCATCTTGCTGAACGGGATCTCGTACATCTTGTACTTGCGCGCCGCGCTCGTCGTCGCCGTGCTCGGCGGCAGTCTGTAGCCCGACAGCGTCCCCGCGTCCTCGACCAAGCCCTGTCCGTAGAGCGTGTCGTTGCTCAGGAGCACGCCGATATTGAAGGACCAGTTCCGCCAGCGGATCGTGTCGTTGAGCTCGATGCTCTGCGACTTGTACTCCGAGTGGATCGTCGGGATCCTGTTGTCGAGCGACTGCTGGTTGAATGTCGCGAGGTAGAAGATCGGCGTGCCGCTGAAGCTCGTGCGGCCGCCGGGCACGCTGACCACGCCCCAGCCATTGGACCGCCGGGTCAGGTCCTCGGCGTCGGTGTAGCGCTGGTAGCCGACGTGCAGCTCGTGCTGCACCGTCGTGCCGACGGTGTAGTTGTAGCCAATCTGGCCGCCCTTCCGGAAAAAGTCGTTCTTGTCGAACGTTGACCCGAAACCGACAGCGCCGCCGCCGGTCCGCACACCGCTCGAGTCCAGGTAGCCGTATCTGTCAATGATCGGCTGGATGAACGCGTTGTAGGCCGTTTGGCCGGCGATGGGCGCGGGCACGAGGAACAGCCCGATCGTGTCGAGGCTGTTCACCCCGAGCGGCGTGCCGACGTCGGTTGAAATCGTGGGATTCGCGATGTTGTCCGGGCGGCCCTGGGTACGGTTCAGGAAGTCGGTGTACTTGAAGGTGAGGTAGCTCTTCTGGTCGATGATCCAGGAACCCTCGGCCGTGCCGATCCGGAGCCAGGCCTCGTTGCCCGTGCCCGTCGTGTCCTTCGACGTGGCGCCGAACAGATCGCTCTTCTCGAACCGGTGGGAATCACGAATGCTCACGTTCAGCAACACCGGATTCGCGGGTCGCAGCGTGACCTTGCCGAAGCCCTCGTTCCGCGTGCTCGTGTAGTCCGGCAGCTCGCCATACACATTGGCGCGATTGTCACGCGTGAAGTTCGGACGATAGTACGAAGCGTAGAAGAACACCTTGTCCTTCACCACCGGCCCGCCGAGGTTCAAATCCCACCAGCTGCGATCCTGCTCGTACCGCGACAGGCTGCCGGAATTGAGCTTCGCCCACATGTTGCGGTTCAGGATCTGGTAGCTCACCTGGCCGCTCAGCTTGTTGGTGCCCGACTTGCTCACGGAGTCGACCGAAAAACCGCCCGACCGTTCGAAATTGATCGCCTTCGCGCCGCCCTTGATCGTTGTGACCTGCGCGATGTCGTGCGAGGCCGGCTCGGCCGACAGCGTGCCGAACAGCGGGAGCGTGACGTTGACACCGTCGAAGAGGTACACGTTGTCCTGGCCGCTGCCGCCCGAACTCGGGCCGCGCGTGCCGTCCTGCGTGTACTGCACGCCGGGGATGAACTTGATGAGGTCGCGGTAGTCCTGGCCCACGGGAAGGGCGCGAAACACATCGGACGACAGCGTGCTCTTGATTGAGGCCGAGTCCCGATCCACCAGGGAGGCGTCGGCTCGCACGACCACTTCCTCGGTGACGGCTTTCACCCCGAGTGACACGTTGAGGCCGACTTCCTGCGCGAGCTGCACCTGCGCGGTACGTGACACCGGCTGCATGCCCGACAGGGTGAACGTGACCGTGTAGACGCCCGGCGGCAGCGCGGGCATCCTGTACTCGCCGGTGGCGCCGGTGACGACGACGCGCGGACCGGGCAGCACGGGGGAACGGGCTTCGACGGTGACGCCCGGCAGCAGCGATCCGTCGCTGGCGCTTACCTTGCCGGCGATGGAGCCGGTCTGCTGCGCGTACGCCGATGCCGGCATGGCAACGGCGAGGACAATCCAGAGAAGAAACGACAGGCCTTGCCTCATAGAGTGCATCCACCCCTCCAAAGAACGCTTGTGATCCTCGGCATGCTATCGCAGTCCGGGTTCGAGGCGTAGCGCGTAGGGGCGCAGAGCGCGGCCGCGGAAGGTTCAGACGGTCTGGAGACTGGCCGCCCGGACGGCGGCGCCGAGCAGGCCGGCCGCGGGATTGAGGATCACGGTCACCGGCAGTGTACGGAGCAGGTCGACCATGGGCTCCTTGTCCCGGAACGCGTCCATGAACAGGCCGCCCTCGAGCGCCGGGAGGATCTTCGGCGCGATACCGCCGCCCACATAGACCCCGGCCGTGGCGACCGAACGGAGCGCCAGGTTGCCCGCCTGCGCACCGTAGGCCTCGATGAAGATCTCCAGCGCTTCCGCGCACTGCTCGCACTGGCCACCGAGGGCCGCCGACGTGACCGCGGCCGGCAGCTCGATCGGATCGAAGTCACGGCCGATGACGCGACAGGCTTTCGTCGCGTCCTGCGTACCGTGCGTGAACCGGAAGAGATTGACCAGTCCCGGACCGGAAATGACGCGCTCGACATCCACGCGGCCGTGGATGCGGGAGAGTTCGGCGACGAGCGCCAGTTCACGAGGCGTGCGCGCCGCGAAATCGGCGTGACCGCCCTCCGAGGGCGACGGCACGAAGCGGCCGCCCACGTTGTGCAGGAGCGCCTCGCCGAGACCGGTACCGGCGGCGATGAGCGCGGCGTTGCCCGTCGGCACCGCGACGCCGTCCTGGAGCACGGCCAGTTCCTCCGGCTCGAGCACCGGAACCGCGTGCGCCATCGCCTCGAGGTCGTTCAGGAGTTGCACCGGGCAGTCACCGAGCCGGTCGGCGACGACCGCCGCGTCGGCCAGCCACGGCACGTTGGTCATGCGCGCGACGAGGCCGGACACCGGGCCCGCGACGCCAATGCAGACCGCCTCGACATTGCGGGTGCCGGTCTCCTCCAGG
>CAZJTG010000151.1:1109-9437 GCA_964548865.1 uncultured Solibacteraceae bacterium | reverse complement strand
CTTGTCATGACCGACATGGCGCATGTCGCCGGCCTCGTGGCCGCGGGTGCCCACCCGAGCCCGATTCCGTACTCCGACTTCGTGACCACCACGACGCACAAGACGCTGCGCGGGCCGCGCGGGGGCATGGTGTTGTGCCGCGCCCAGTTCGCGAAGGACATCGATCGCGCGGTGTTCCCGGGCGTGCAGGGCGGTCCGCTGATGCACGTGATCGCGGCCAAGGCGGTCTGCTTCAGGGAGGCCTTGACGCCGGGGTTCCGGGCGTACCAGCACCAGGTCGTCGCCAACGCCGCGCGGATGGCGCAGGTCATCGCGTCGGCGGGCTTCCGCGTGGTCAGCGGCGGCACCGACAACCACATGATGCTCGTCGACGTGTACTCGCGCGGCCTCACGGGCAAGGTGGCGGAGGCGGCGCTCGGCCGGGCGGGCATCACGGTCAACAAGAACGCCATTCCGTTCGATCAGAACCCGCCCATGACCGCGAGCGGCATTAGAATCGGTACGCCGGCGGTCACGACGCGAGGCATGCGGGAACCGGAAATGGACGCGATCGCGCGACTGATCGTGCGCGCGCTCGACGCGCCTGACGATCCCGCGACGGCCGCGGCGGTGAAGGCGGACGTCGAAGCGCTCTGCCGTCGCTTTCCGCTCGCCGCTGATCTGGTCAGGCAGTGACCGGACTGGAGCCGGGGCCCGGGGGGCACCGGCGATCCCTCGCCGACCGCGTCGAGAGCGCCCTGGCCGACGACGGCCCGCTCGCCGCAGCCATCGAGGGATTCGAATCACGGCCGGGCCAGCGGCGCCTAGCGATCGCGGTCGCCCGGACGTTCGAACAGGGAGGCTCGCTGCTGGCCGAGGCCGGCACCGGCACGGGCAAGACGCTCGCGTACCTTCTGCCCGCGGTCCTCTCGGGCCGCCGCGTACTGATCTCGACGGGCACGCGGACGCTCCAGGATCAGATCTTCTACAAGGACGTGCCGGCGCTCGCCCGCGCGCTCGACACGCCGATCCGCGCGGCCTATATGAAGGGCCGCACGAACTACCTCTGCCTGCATCGGTTCGAGCGGCTGCTTGAGGTCGCGCCCTCGCTCGGTGCCGGGGAACGCGGGTGGATGGCGCGCGTCGAGGAGTGGGCGGCGGACACCGCCACGGGCGACCGGGCCGAAATCGACGACATGCCGGACGACCTCCCGCTCTGGACCGAACTCACCGCGAACGCCGAGCAATGCCTTGGCCGGGAGTGCCCGCGTGTGAACGAGTGCTTCGTCACCCGGATGCGCGAGACGGCCGCCGAAGCGCAGATCGTGATCGTCAATCATCACCTTCTCTGCGCCGACGCCTCGGTGCGGCATGGCGGTTTCGGCGAGGTGATACCCGAGTGCGATTACGCCATCGTCGATGAGGCGCATCAGCTCGAAGACGTGGTGACCCAGTACTTCGGCGTGTCGGTCGGCACGCACCGCGTGGACGAGTTCGTGCGCGACCTCGGCCGGGCGGCCGCCGGGCTGCCGGCCAACGACGGCGCGTTCGCCGTCGCCGTCGCCAACGCCGGACACGGGATCCAGGCGGCGTGCCGGCGGCTGTTCGATACGGCGCGCATGGAAGTCCGGCAGCGCGAGGCCGGCGACCGCACGGCGCTGACCCGCGACGCGATCGAGCGACTGAACGATGCCGGCATCTCGGCGCGCAGCGCGATCGACAGCCTGCTGGCGGTGCTGAAGCGCCGCCCGGATCTGTCGGAGGATCTCCAGGCCGTCGCGGCGCGTGGCGCCGCGCTCGCCGGCGACCTCAAGATCCTGCTCGCGGCCGACGACCCGGCGTTCGTGCATTTCCTCGAGGCCCGGGGCCGCGGCGTGGCGCTGCGGGCCGCGCCCATCGACGTCTCGCGACTCGTTCGCACCCACGTCGTGGGCGATCGCGCGGCGACGGTGCTGACGTCCGCGACGCTCGCGGTGGAGGGCGCGTTCGACTACGCCAAGTCCCGGCTGGGCCTGGATGACGCGTCGACGTTGCAGCTGCCGTCGGAATTCGACTTCCGAACGCAGGCCGTGCTCTACCTGCCTGCGGACATGCCCGACCCGCGATCGCCGGACTTCAACGCCTCGGCCGCCTGGGTCATCGGCGAGATTCTCGACCGAACCCAGGGGCGCGCGTTTGTCCTCTTCACGTCGTACGCGGCCATGCGCGACGTCCACGAACGCCTGGCGCCCCGGACGGGCTGGCCGCTGCTGATGCAGGGCACGGCGCCCCGGTCGTCGCTGCTTCGCGACTTCCGGGCAACGCCCAACGCCGTCCTTCTCGCCACCGCAAGCTTCTGGCAAGGCGTCGACGTCGCCGGCGAGGCGCTCAGCTGCGTCATCGTGGACCGGCTCCCGTTCGCGTCGCCGGGCGATCCGCTCGTCGCCGCCCGGCTGGCGGCCATCGAGCGCCGCGGCGGTCACCCGTTTCACGAGTACCAGGTGCCGCTCGCGACGCTCACGCTGCTTCAGGGCCTGGGCCGGCTGATTCGCACGCGATCCGACCGCGGCGTGCTCGCGGTCCTGGATCCGCGTCTGACCCGCATGTCCTACGGCCGGCGGTTTCTCGCGTCGTTCCCGCCCGCGCCGCTCACCGACGACCTCGCCGTGATCTCGCGATTCTTCAACGACGCCGTCGCGAACTGAGCCCCGGCCGGTTTATTCTTCCTGCACCGTTCCCCTGGAGGCTTCATGACGTGTCGCCTGCCGAATGCCGTCCGCGCGCTGTCTGGCGCGGCGGTTGTCGCCGTTGCTGCGCTGCTGCTTCCTCTGCCGCCATACGCGGCTGGCCCGGCGGCGGCAGGCGCGCAGGCAGCCGCCTCACTCCCGGCGAAACTCAGCCCCCAGGAATTCTGGAAGCTCATCGTGGACATCTCCGAACCGGGTGGCTATTTCCGGATCACGGACAACTACACGTCGAACGAGAACGAGATCGGCAGGATCTTCACGACGCTCCGCGAGCAGAACAAGAGCGGCGGGGTCTACATCGGCGTCGGGCCGGAACAGAACCTGACCTACATCGCGGCGATCAAGCCCGCCATGGCGTTCGTGATCGACATCCGGCGCCAGGCGGTGATGCAGCACCTGATGTTCAAGGCGATGTTCGAACTGTCGAAGGACCGCGCGGATTTTATTTCGATGCTGTTCGCCAAACCGCGGCCCGCCGGCCTCGACGAAACGACGGCCGTCGAGAAGCTGTGGGAGGCGTACTTCGCGGTCGCGAGCGACGCCGCGCTGGCGGCGCGCACCAAGTCGCGCGTCGTGGAGCGGCTGACGACCACGTATCCGTTCAAGTTCAGCGAGGACGAGATGTGGCAGCTCCATGCCGTCCTTGACGCCTTCGTGCAGTTCGGCCCGGCCATCACGACCCGCGGCGCACCGGGCCGCGGGGGCGGAGGCGGGGGGAGCCGGGGGTTCGCCGATTTGACGGGCTGGTCGTCCGATGCGTCCGGTACGGCTCAGAGCTTCCTCTCGACCGAGGAGCACTTCCGGACCGTGAAGTCCCTGCACGAACGCCATCTCATCGTCCCGGTGAGCGGCGACTTCGGCGGCCCGAAAGCGCTCGCAGCCATTGCGGCGTACGTCCGCGAACACCGCGCCACCGTCACGGCCTTCTACGTCTCGAACGTGGAGCAGTATCTGTTCCAGGACGGCAAACAGGGCGCCTTCTACGACAACGTCCGGGCGCTGCCCATTACCGACGCCAGCGTGTTCATCCGGCCGTATGCCCTGCGGCAGAACGGAGGAACCGGGTTGTGCAGTATCGGCACGTTCCTGAGGGCCGCCGAGGCCGGACGCGTGGCGGTCTACAACAGCTCCCTGGCGTGCCCGCAATAACGTTCGGCGTTAGGATTAGACTGTGACGTCCGTGGAGGGCCGTATGAACCGCCTGATGCTTCGCACCCTGATCGCTGCCATTACCGCGCTGCTCGTGGTTGTCTGGGCCACGCCGGCGTCGGCACAGAACGGCACGCTCCGTGGGAAGGTCATTAACAAGGATGGCCGCCCCGTGGAGGGCGCAGAAGTCGTGCTGGACTTCGTGGGCGACTATAACCGTCAGCTCAAGACCATTACCGACAAGAACGGCGAGTGGATCAGGGCCGGCATTCCCGTCGGCGGCGGTTCCTGGACGGTGACCGCCAAGAAGTTCGACATGAGCGGATCGGTGAGGAACCAGGTCGTTCAAATGAACCAGCAGGTGAAGGTGCCTGAGATCACTCTGCTGTCCGACGCGGACCGCGCGAAAGGCGTGAAGACGGCGGTCAGCGCCGAAGAAGCCGCGGCCATGGCCCGGAAGGCGGCAGAAACCGACAAGCTGCTCGAGGAGACCAACGCTGCCATCACGGCGGGCAACCACGACGAGGCCATCGCGAAGCTGAAGACCCTCATCGAACGCTTCGCGGCCGACCGCAACGACCCCTGTGCCCCGTGCTACGCGAAACTCGGCGACATCTATCAGCTGACCAAGGACGCCCAGGCCGCAGAAGCGGCCTACCTGAAGGCAATCGAGATCGATCCGGCGAAACCTGGTCCGTACAACGCGCTGGCCGCGATGTACAACGAGCAGCGCCGGTTCGAGGACGCCACGAAGATGGGCGCGAAAGCGGCGGAAGTCATGGGCGCTGCGGGCGGTTCCGATCCGCAGGCACTCTACAACCAGGGCGTGATCTTCTGGAACCAGAGCAAGATCGACGAAGCGAAAGCGGCGTTCGCCAAGGCCGTCGAACTCGATCCGAAGATGGCCGACGGACACTACTGGCTCGGCATGACGAACCTGAACAAGGGCGCGATGGCCGACGCGAAGAAGAACTTCCAGGAGTACATCAAGCTCGCGCCGACCGGCCAGCACGCCGAATCCGCCAAGGCCATCATCGCGCAGATCAAGTAGCGATGCCGCCGGCGGCGGAGATTGCCGGAAACATCCGCGACGTGCGGCGCCGCATCGAGGCGGCGGCGCGACGTTCCGGCCGCGACGCGTCGAGGGTCACACTCGTCGCCGTCTCCAAGACATTCGACGCCGGCGTCGTCCGCGCGGCCGCGGAGGCAGGCCAGACGCACTTTGGCGAGAACCGGGTGCAGGAGGGCCTGGACAAGATCGAGGCCCTGGCCGGTCTCGATCTGACCTGGCACCTCATCGGTCATCTGCAGTCCAACAAGGCGAAGAAAGCCGCGGCGGCGTTCGCCTGGGTCCAGTCCGTGGACAGCCTCGAACTCCTGCGGAAGATCGACGGCGCCGCCGTGGAACACGGCAGCCGGCCGAACGTGCTCGTGCAGGCCGACCTCGCGAACGAGGCCACGAAATTCGGTGCGGATGAGGCCGTTGTGGGAGATCTGGTCAAGGCGGCCCTCGACGCGCGCGCGGTGCAGCTTCGTGGACTCATGATTGTGCCGCCCATCCCAGAAACGCCTGATGCCTCCCGCCCGTGGTTCACGCGTCTGCGCAGTCTCCGCGACGCCCTGGTCGGTGCGGGCACGCCGGCCGATCGATTGTCGGAACTGTCCATGGGCATGAGCGACGACTTCGAAGTCGCGGTGGAAGAGGGTGCGACGATCGTCCGGGTCGGCAGCGCGATCTTCGGACGACGCGCGTATCCGGCGGCCTGATGCAGGTGATCACCCATCTCATCGAGCATCTGGACGAGCTCTGGATGGTTCCAGGCCCCGCGCCTCGCGCGGGCGCGCGTCAGGGCGGTCACTCCCCTCTCCCGGACGGCGCCGTTGCCTGCGCCGGCGGCACGATCGTCGCCGCCGGCTCCACGGCGGACGTCCGGCGCGCCGTCACCACGACGGCCGAGACGCGCGTGATCGACGGACGCGGACGCTCGCTCGTGCCGGGTTTCGTGGATGGCCATACGCACGTCGTGTACGCCGGCGACCGCCGCGACGAGCTCCGCCGGCGGCTGGCGGGCGGCACGTACGCGGAGATCGCCCTGGGCGGGGGCGGCATTCTGTCCACGATGCGCGCGACGAGAGCGGCGTCCGAGGCCGATTTGATCGCGCAGACGGCCGCCCGGCTTGGCGACATGCTCGCGGCCGGGTCCACCACCGTGGAGGCCAAGAGCGGGTACGGCCTGACTGTCGAGAGCGAAGTCCGGATGCTGCGCGTCATCGCGGCCTTGAATGACTCCCAGCCTGTCGAACTGGCCGCGACGTTCATGGGCGCGCACGAAGTGCCGCCGGAGTTTCGAGGACGGCAGGCCGCCTTTGTCGACATGATCGTCCAGGAGATGATCCCCGCGGCATCGGGCCTGGCGGAGTGGTGCGATGTGTTCTGCGACCGCGGCTTCTTCACCCCCGAGGAATCGATTCGGATCCTCGAGGCCGGTGCGCGTGCGGGCATGAAGCCTCGCATCCACGCGGATGAGCTGGCCGCGAGCGGCGGGCCAATGGTCGCGGCGACGGTCGGCGCGCGATCCGCCGATCACCTCGTGCAGGTCACGAACGAAGGCATTGCGGCCCTCGCGCGGGCAGGCACCGTGGCCACCCTGCTCCCCGCCGCCGCGTTCTTCCTGAAGCTCGGCCGATTCGCTCCGGCCAGGGATCTGATCGCGGCGGGTGTTCCAGTGGCGCTTGCGACAGACGTCAATCCCGGCGGCGGCCTTTCACCGTCGATGCCGTTCGTGATGACCCTCGGATGCTTCTCGATGGGACTGACGTTCGAAGAGGCGCTGACGGCGGCAACCCTCAACGGCGCGTACTCGCTCGATCGGCACGACAGAATCGGCAGCCTCGAGCCAGGCAAGCAGTTCGACGCCGTCCTCGTCGACGGCCCCGCGGTCAACCTGCTCAGAACCAACGCCGCGACCATCGCGGCGGTCTTCAAGAAGGGAATCGAAGTTCATGCTCGTGACTAAGACCGTCACCGACATCCTCGACGCGCTCGCCGCGCCGACACCCACGCCCGGAGGCGGCTCGGCGGCCGCCCTCGCCGGAGCGATGGCCGCGGCGCTGCTGGAGATGGTGGCCTCGATGCCGAAGACGAGGAACAACACGCCCGAGGATCGGACCGCACTGGACGGCGCACTGCCCTCGCTGAAGTCGCTGCGAGCGTCGCTGACGCGACTCGTCGATCGCGACGCCGCGTCGTACGACGCCGTCGTCGCCGCCTACAGACTGCCGAAGTCGACCGACGACGAAAAGGCGGCGCGGAAGCTGGCGGTCCGCGACGCCATGCGAGGTGCGACGGAGGTGCCGCTCGAAACCGCGCGGGCATCTTTGGCGCTGGTCCTGCTTGCGCAGACGGTCGCGCTGCACGGCAACCCCAACGCGAAAAGCGACGTGAGCGTGGCCCTCGGCCTCGCCACGCAGGCGGCTGGAGGTGCCAGGGCCAACGTCGAGATCAATGTGGACTCAGTCGGAGATCCCGACTACGCCGTTGCCGTACGCGCGGAGCTGGAGAAGGCGATGAGGGAAGCCGCGATCACGTGGCAGGCGACCTCAGAGGCGCTCGGCTGGAAGGGACACACGCCTCCGCGGTCGTGAGCCGGTCTACCGCACGCGATTCAGCAACCGATTCCACTGAATATCGCCGAACGACTCGCCAATCGACAGGTAAATGAAGAGCGCCTGTCCTTTGACGTACGACGCCGGCATGAAGCCCCAGAAACGGCTGTCCTCGGAGTTGTCACGGTTGTCCCCCATCATGAAGTACTGACTGGCCGGCACCGTCACCGGTCCGTAGTCCACGCGCACGTCCTCGCTTCTCGCGTCGCGGGGACTGGCCGGCGGGTTGAGGTACTGCACGTAGGGCTCGTCGAGCGCCTGGTCGTTGACGAAGACCTTCTTCTTCCTGAGCTCGATGCGGTCGCCGGGCAGGCCGATGACGCGCTTGATGAAGTCGCGCTCGGGCTCCTTCGGATACTTGAACACGACGATGTCGCCGCGCGAAATCGGCCGGCTCGGCAGGAGGGCGCGCTCGATGGCGGTGACGCCCGGCGCGAACACCATTTTGTTCACGATCAGGTGGTCGCCGATGACGAGGTTCCGCTCCATCGAGCCGGTCGGAATCTTGAACGCCTGAAAGACAAACGTCCGCGCGAACAGCGCAAGCGCCACGGCGATGACCAGCGACTCGAAGTACTCGCGAACGACCGACTTTTTCATCTTCTCTTGGCTCGTATGGGGCCCCACGCCCATGCGCCTGTCTGCGCTCAACGCCCTCGCCGCGCTCGGGGTTTCGCGGCGCTACTCGTCGCCCTGCCCGATCTTGAGCACGGCCAGGAAGGCCTCCTGCGGAATCTCGACCCGGCCGACCCGCTTCATGCGCTTCTTGCCTTCCTTCTGCTTATCGAGCAGCTTGCGCTTTCTGGAA
>CAZJTG010000151.1:0-1099 GCA_964548865.1 uncultured Solibacteraceae bacterium | reverse complement strand
TTCCGCAGCGCGCTCACCGTCTCCCGGGCGACAATCCGGCTGCCGATGGCGGCCTGGATCGCGACGTCGAACATCTGTCGCGGGATCAGCTCGCGCATCTTCGATGCCAGCGCGCGACCGCGTGGATACGCGTTCTCCTCGTGCACGATCATCGACAGCGCGTCCACCGGATCACCGTTGACGAGGATGTCGAGCTTGACCAGCGGCGACTCCCAGTACCCCGTGACGTGGTAGTCGAGCGACCCGTAGCCACGCGAAATCGTCTTCAGCCGGTCGTAGAAGTCGAGCACGACCTCGTTGAACGGCAGTTCGTATGTAATGAGCACGCGATTCTGCGAGACGTACTCCAGGCCCTTCTGGATGCCGCGCTTCTCCTGGCATAGTTCGAGGATCACGCCGACATGGTCGTTCGGCGTCAGCACCATGGCCGTAATGACGGGCTCCTCGAACTTGGCGATGCGGCCGGGCTCGGGCAGCTTCGCCGGGCTGTCCACCTCCGTCACGACCCCGTCGGTCGTCGTCACGCGATACAGCACGCCCGGGGCCGTAGTGATGAGATCCTGGTCGAACTCGCGTTCGAGCCGCTCCTGCACGATTTCCATGTGCAGGAGGCCGAGAAACCCGCACCGGAATCCGAAGCCCAGCGCCAGGGACGTCTCGGGCTCGAAGAAGAACGACGCGTCGTTCAGCCGCAGCTTCTCGAGCGCCTCACGCAGTTCCTGGTACTTGGATCCCTCCACCGGGTACAAGCCGGCGAAGACCATGGGCTTCAGTTCCTTGAAGCCCGGGAACGGCGCCGCGGTGGGCCGGCCCACCTCGGTGATCGTGTCGCCGATCTTCGCGTCGGCCACGTTCTTGATGTTCGCCACCATGAAACCGGCCTCGCCGACGCCGAGTTCCTGCACCGGCACCGGTTTCGGCCCGAAGACGCCCAGTTGCTCGATCTGGAATTCCTGGCCGGTGATCATCAGGCGGATCTTCTGTCCCGGCTTCATCACGCCGTCGATCACGCGCGTGAGAATCACCACGCCCCGGTACGGGTCGTACCAGGAGTCGAAAATCAGCGCCTTGAGCGGCGCGTCGGCGACGCCGGTCGGCG
>CAZJTG010000150.1:0-9615 GCA_964548865.1 uncultured Solibacteraceae bacterium | reverse complement strand
CTGGGGTCAAACACGTGTCTGACCCCAGTCTGACCCCAGTCTGACCCTAACCTGGCCCGATTGCCTGCGCGGCGCGCGACAGCGCCGCGGCCACGGCGTTCTCGCGCGCCGGCGTCGGACGCACGTCGGCTTCCTGCAGCATCACGAGCAGCGACGTCAGCTGCGCTTCAGACGCGGCGACCTCGGCGGCACGCGGCGCATCGCCCCGCGCCGCCGCCAGCCGCCGCAACATCGTGTCCACCGCCCTCGACAACCTGAACTGCACGCCGAGGTCCGCAATCGAGGCCCGCACGCGCGGATCCATCCGCACGGTCACGGCCTGGCGAAACACCTGCCCGCCCGCACTGAGCCGCACCTGATACGTCCCCGGCATCACCAGCACGCCGCGTGGCTCGACCGGCGTGTTGCCGGCGACCGCCGCCATCGAATACCTGCGCTGCCCCACCGGCGGAGGGGAGTACCGCAAGTCCCAGACGACGCGATGCAAACCCGCCGATGTCAGCACGCGCTGCGGCGGACTCAACCAGTAGTCGGGAATATTTCGACCGGGGACCGGAACCTCGGGTGCATCAAGGCTCGAGAGGCGCCTGATGATCTCGCCGGTCGTGCCATCGGCGATCTCGATGTCCACGGCGCCCGCCACGGGTTGCGCCAGGGCGTAGCTGATGACGACGCCATCCGGCGGATTCGGCGCGGCGGGCTCGTCCGGTGGAAGTGGCGTATCCCGGTTCGTGTTCGAGCGGACGCGCCACGCCGGCGGCGGGCGGAACAGGATCGCCGGCGCGCGCGCGACATCCGGCGTGATCTGCCGCAGCGGCGTGATGTCGTCGAGAATCCAGAACCCGCGCCCATGCGTGCCGGCGATGAGGTCGGCGTCCTTGATCGTCAGGTCGCGGACGGATGTCGCCGGCATGTTCAGTCTCAGCGGCTGCCACGAGTCGCCATCATCGAACGAGACGTGCACGGCCTGCTCGCTTCCGGCGAAGAGCAGACCGCGGCGTTGCGGATCCTCGCGGACCACGTTGATGACGCCGTCCTCCGGCAGCCCGCGCGTGATCTCGACCCAGCGCTGCCCGCCGTCACGCGTGCGATACATGTGCGGC
Source organism: uncultured Solibacteraceae bacterium (assembly GCA_964548865.1). Lineage (GTDB taxonomy): Bacteria > Acidobacteriota > Vicinamibacteria > Vicinamibacterales > SCN-69-37 > DASUGC01. The sequence continues at coordinate 8,512 of CAZJTG010000150.1, read as the reverse complement.
CGAAGGTCGTCGAGCCTCAGGGTGTTGACGGCGGCATACGCGGTGCCGGGATCGAAATGCGAGGCCTCGAGCGCCGCGACTTTCGCCCATGGCACGAGCGGCGGCGGCGTCACGTCCGTCCACTTCGCGCCGCCGTTGCGGGTGACATGGATCAGGCCGTCGTCGGTCCCCGCCCAGATGACATTCCCGTCCACATACGACGGCGCCACGGCGTAAATGACGCCGCGCCTGGTCGTCCGAGCGGTGGGGCGATCGCGATAGGCACGTATCGTCGCCGGCGCTTCCCAGGTCTCGCGCGACAGATCAGGGGAAATCTGCGCCCAGGTCATGCCGCCGTTCGACGACTTCCAGAGCGTGTTCGACGCGAACAGCATCGACCGTGCGTCCGTCGGCAGAAACAGCAGCGGCTGCGTCCGCAGCACGCGGTAGTCGCCGTCGGTCGGCGGTCCCACCGACTGCGTCTGTCCCGTCCGCCGATCGAACCGCGTGACGCGGCCGCCGTAGACGATGTCCGCGTCAAGGGGATCCGGAGCGACAAAGCCGTACTCCTCGACCCCCACCGGCGACCAGTCTCGCATCGTGATCTGCCCGGACGCGCCGCGGCTCGCCACGCATGCCGATCCGCTTTCCTGCTGGCCCCCGCACACACGATACGGGAACGCGTTGTCCGTGCTGACGTCGTAGAACTGCGCGGTCGGCTGGTTGTACCAGGAACTCCAGGTCGCGCCGCCGTTCAGCGTCACTACCGCCCCCTGGTCGGCCGTCAGGATCATCACGTCGGGGTGCCGCGGATTGATCCAGATCTTCTGGTAGTCGTCCCCGCCCGGCGCGCCTCGCATCGCGGTAAACGTGCGGCCGCCGTCGACGGATTTCCAGGCCACAATCGTCGGCACGTACACGACGTCGGGATTCACGGGATCGACGCGGACGTCCGCAGCGTCGTTGGGCCGCGCCACCAGACGCGGATCCGCGTTCACGCGCGTCCACGTCGCGCCGGCGTCGTCCGATCGAAAAATCCCGCCGCGCGCGCCGGCATCCACGACGGCGAACAGCCGCGTGCGGAGCGCGGGCGCAACGGTCACGCCGATCCGCCCGAGCCCCTCGGCGAACGACGGCAGCCCGGCCGTCAGCTGCCGCCACGTGACGCCGCCGTCCTCGGACTTGAACAAGCCGCTTCCCGGCCCCGTCCACGCGCCGTTCTCCCACGGTCCCTGTCTCGATTCCCAGAGCGACGCGTAGACGACGTTGGCGTTCACGGGATCGAGCGCGACATCGACACCGCCTGTGTGCTCGTCCTTGTAGAGCACGCGGGCGAACGTTCGACCACCGTCCGTGGATCGGTAGATGCCCCGCTCGGTGTTGGGTCCGTACGGATGGCCGAGCACGGCGACGAACAACCGGTTCGCGTTTGAGGGATCGACGACGATCTGCGGGATCTGCTGGCCGTCGCGGAGGCCCAGGTGCGTCCACGTCCGTCCGGCGTCGGTCGACTTGTACAGGCCATTTCCAACCGACAGGTCCGGCCGCTGCATGCCTTCGCCGCTGCCGACATAGATCACGTTCGGGTCGGACGGCGCCACCGCGATCGCGCCGATCGACCCGGTGGGTTGGTCGTCGAAGATCGGGACCCACGTCCGGCCCGCATCGGTCGTCTTCCAGACGCCGCCGTTGACCGCGCCGATGTAGAAGACGTGCGGCGCGGACGCGATGCCGTCGACCGCCTTCGTCCGTCCCCCGCGAAACGGTCCAATCGGCCGCCATCGGAATTCGGAAAACAGCGCCGGGTCGAATGCCGGCGCCCGGAGGTCAACGTCGATCGCATGAGAGAGTCCGCCGGCTGTGATTGCGAGGCAGAGTCCCAGAAGCGCCCGGCGCACGCGTGATGCCTACTGAGGGGTCGCGCGATCCGGCTCAGGCGACACCGCGGGATTGAAGATCGGCACACGCGCGACGTGTACCGTCACCGCGGTGGCGATGGCCAGCAGGAGGAGTCGCAGCCAGAGCGCCTCTGTGGACCAGACCATCGACGCGCCAATTCCGATCCAGAGCAACGCCAGCGTCACGATCTTGTCCCGCCGCCGCATGCCGCGGCCCTCTCGACCGCTGCGGATGTACGCGCCGAGCAGGCGGTGATTGATCAGCCGCTGGTAGAACCGATCGGAACTGCGGGCATAACACGCCGCGGCCAGCAACAGGAACACGGTTGTTGGCATCAGCGGCAGGAAGATACCGATCACCCCAAGCCCGACGCAGAGCGTGCCGCAGGCGACGAGCAGGACCTTCAGGAGCCGGCCGGACATCGGAGAGATTCTAGCCCGTTCCCGAAACGACGCCAACGAACGCCAATGACACCGACGACGCCAACCAGATGCGCCCGCCGAACTGGACTCCGCAAGCGTGCGGAACGCACTCACGGTGCGTCGCTGGTGTCACTGGCGTCGTCGTCCTCGTTTCATAAATCGAAGCTAATGCCCTGCGCCAGGGGCAGGGAGTCCGACCAGTTCACGGTATTGGTTTGACGGCGCATGTAGGCCTTCCACGAGTCGGAACCGGATTCCCGGCCTCCGCCGGTCTCCTTTTCGCCGCCGAATGCCCCGCCGATCTCGGCGCCAGAGGTGCCGATGTTGATATTCGCGATGCCACAGTCCGACCCTGCGGCCGCCAGAAACCGTTCGGCCGCCCGCATGCTCTCCGTGAACATCGCGCTCGACAGTCCCTGCGGCACGTCATTGTGCAGGCGGATGGCCTCGTCCAGGTCGTCGAACTCCATGACATAGAGGATGGGCGCAAAGGTCTCCTCGCGGACGACCGCGGACTGCGCCGGCATGCGGATGATGGTGGGTTCCACGAATTGCGCGCCGAGATCGGGGCGGCGTTTCCCGCCGCACACGACCTCACCGCCTTCGGCCTTCGCCCGATCGATCGCGGCGAACATCGTCTCGACGGCATCCGCCGTCACGAGCGGACCCATCAGCGTGCCCCCAGCCAGGGGGTCGCCGATCTTGACCTGGCCATACGCACTCGCGAGTCGCGCGGTCAGATCGCGCGCGATGGATCGATGCACAATGAGCCGGCGCGTACTCGTGCAGCGCTGCCCTGCGGTCCCGACCGAACCGAACACGATGGCGCGCAACGCGAGATCGAGGCGCGCGTCCGCCGTTACGACGATCGCGTTGTTGCCGCCCAGTTCCAGGATGGTCCGGCCGAACCTTCCCGCCACCGCCTCCGCGACCCGGCGGCCGACCGCCGTGGAGCCGGTAAACGAGATGAGCGGCAGCCGTCGGTCCCGCAGCATGCGCTCGCCCACCGTCCGCCCCGGACCGACGACGAGATTGAACACGCCCGACACGCCGTGATCGGCCATCACGGCGTTCGCGATGTGCTGTACCGCGACGGCGGTGAGCGGCGTCGGCTCGGCGGGCTTCCAGACCACCGGATCACCACAGACCGCCGCCAGCGCGGCGTTCCAGGACCAGACCGCGACAGGAAAATTGAAGGCGGTAATGACGCCCACCGGACCGAGCGGATGCCACTGCTCCATCATCCGGTGGCCCGGGCGTTCGGAGGCGAGCGTCAGGCCGTACAGCTGTCGCGACAAGCCGACGGCGAAGTCGCAGACGTCGATCATTTCCTGCACTTCGCCGTGCCCCTCGACCCGAATCTTGCCCATCTCGAGTGAGACGAGGTCGCCCAGCGGTTCTTTGGCGTCGCGAAGTGCATTGCCGAGATCACGGACCAGATCGCCCCGCTTCGGAGCCGGCCGATCGCGCCACGATTCGAACGCGCGCGCGGCGGCGGCCACCACACGATCGCAGTCTTCGGCAGAGGCGGTCGTCACGGACGCGATCGCCTCACCCGTCGCCGGGTTCGTGGACACCACGGCGGAGGCGCCGGATGCGAACCACGCATCGGATCCGGTTGACGCGCCTGGATTCACGCTGGCGATCTTGAGCTTGTCGAGCAGGGCCTGTGTGGTTGACATCAGCGGACTCCGAACGCCTGACGATAACAGACACGGCGGGCTGGGGCTAACGACCCCGGCACGCGAGCGACGTTGATAAGATGCGCGCCGACATGCCTCGCCACCGCTCCGCGTTCGCCTGTGCAGTGTTCTTCATCATCAGTCTGGCGGACGCCGCCTCGGCGCACGCGCAGTGGTACGTCGTCGGGTACCTGGGCGCCAATCACACGCGGCCGGCCGACGTCGAGATCGACGTGCCCGCGTCGAACGTGTCGATGACGTTTCTGGACGTGGAATTCGCCGCCCGCCCGTTCGAGTCGCCGCAGTACTACGGCTGGCGGGTCGGCACGATGATGGGTGCGACGCGAAAGTTCGGCATCGAGGCCGAGTTCATCCACCTCAAGGTGTACGGTCTCACCAGCGCCGCCTACGGGACGACCGGATCGAGTGGCAGCACGCCGTTCGCGCCTGGCGACCAGATGCGGCGCATCGTGGAACGATACACGATGAGCCACGGCCTGAACTTCCTCGTGGCCAACGCTGTCATGCGCCAGCCGCTGGGGTCCGGGCGGGTCGCATTCGTGGGCCGTGCCGGCGCGGGCATCAGCATTCCGCACACAGAGACCACCGTGCTCGGTGGCGCGGTGGACAAGTACGAGTACGCGGGCACGAGCCTCCACGCCGCCGCCGGCTTCGACGTCCAGGTGCGCGGGCGACTGGCGTTTGTGACGGAGTACAAGCTCACGCGTGCTCGTCCGGAAATCTCACTGGCAGGCGGCGTGGGCCGCACGACCACGCTCACGCACCACGTCGCATTCGGTCTGGCGTTCGGCATCGGCCGCTGATAGCCTTCGCGCGTGTTCGGCACGGCCTGGACGCTCTCGATCGCGCTGGCATTTCAGTCCGCCGGAGCGGCCGCGCCTGCCCCACAGACGCCCGCGCCGCCGGTGGTGTGGACCGACGACCGACCGCTCGTGCGGCTGGTTCCCAACCTCGTCCGGGACATTCGTTCGCTGCCGTCGGGCGACACGGCCCTCTGGCTCGCCGTCGGCGGCGCCGCCGCGCTCGTGGCCCGCGAGTCGGACACGCGCCTGGCCACCTGGACCGCCGGCGCCGGCACACCCGCGTACGCCCAGGCAGGCTCAGCGCTCGGAAACGGCTGGACTCAGGTGGGAGGCGCCGTGGCGGCCTACGCCGTGGGCCGAATCGCGAAGCGGCCGCAGCTCACGCACGTTGGCGGCGATCTGATCCGGAGTCAGGCGCTCAACGCGGTCGTGAATACGTCGCTCAAAGTCGCCGTCGATCGGACGCGCCCCTCAGGCGGGCGCTACGCGTTCCCGTCGGGCCACACGTCCTCCGCATTCGCGTCGGCTGCCGTGCTGCACGCGCACTACGGGTGGAAGGCGGGCGCCCCGGCGTTCGGCGTGGCGTCGTTCGTCGGCTGGGCGCGCGTTCGCGAACACAAGCACTGGTTGAGCGACGTCGCGTTCGGCGCGGCCGTCGGGATCGTCTCCGGCCGCACGGTCGCGAAGACCCACCGATCGAAGGTCACGGTCGTCGCGACACCGACCAAGGGCGGCGTCTCGCTCATGCTCTTCGTCAACCAGCAACCTGCACGCTGAGACCTCGGTAACTTCAACGCAGGTTGTTGGCTGTCGGTTGCAGGTTGCAGGTTGCAGGCTGCTACCCGGTCGATCCGAATCCTCCGCGCGTGTCTCCCGGCGCCTCGGAGACTTCCTGCCACTCGGCGCGAACGAACGGAACGATCACGCCCTGCGCGATTCGATCGCCCTTCTTCACCTCGACGGGCGCGTCCGTGAAATTGAGGACCTGAATCTTGATCTCGTCCTTCGGGCCGCAGTAGTCGCTATCGACAACCCCCACGCCGTTCGCGACCATCAGGCCGCGCTTGAGCGGCGTACTGCTTCGCGCAAACACGCCGAGGAAGTGGCCGGACGGCACGCGGATGACGAGACCGGTCGGGACGAGCGCGACCTCGCCGGCGGCGATCGTCAGATCGGCGCTCGCGGCGAGATCGAAGCCGGCCGCGCCGGCGGTCTCATAGCGAGGAAGCGTAACCGAAGCGTCGAGACGATGAACTGAGACGAGCACTGGGGGAATTGGGTGAATTGGTGATCTGGTGATTTGGGGATCTGGTGATTTCAAATCACCACATCTCCAAATCACTCAATCACCAAATCCAGAGACGCGTTACTGTCCGCCCCCGCCGGGCTTCGTGCCCGACGGCGAGGGCGCCACCGGCTTCTTGAACAGCCCGCTCACGTCGCGCGTGCCGCGATTGAGGAACGGCACGCCCTTGTCCATCCATTCCGGCCGGGGCGTGCCGAGCAGGTAGTGATCGAAGAACTCGTCCATGTGCACGGTCCAGTGCTTCATGTAATCACGGTTGCTCAGCCCGTGGCCCTGGCCGTTGTAGTTGAACATGAACGCCTCCTTGCCGAGGCGGCGCATCGCCATGTTCCATTCGATGCCCTGGTACCACGGCACGGCGTCGTCCGCGTCGTTGTGAATGGAGAGATACGGCGTATTGACACGCTCGACCCAGAAGATCGGCGAGTTCTCGATAAACTGCAGCGGAGAATCCCACAGCGTCCCGCCGATGCGGCTCTGCGTCTTCTCGTACTGGAACTGGCGCACCATGCCGGTGCCCCAGCGAATGCCGCCGTAGGCGCTGATCATGTTGGACACCGACGCGCCGGCCTGCACGGCGGCGAACATGTTCGTCTGGGTGATCATGTAGGTGATCTGGTAACCGCCCCACGAGTGACCCTGGATGCCGATGCGCTTCGGATCGATGTAGCCCTGCGCGACCACGGTATTGATCGCCGGAATGACGCACTTCATCGCGCTCGGCCCCGGGTAGCCCTCGTCGTAGATGATGTCCGGCTGCAGCACGATGTAGCCGTTGCTGACGTAGCGGCTGATGTTGATGCTCGTGCCCACGTTCGGCGCGCGGTACTGGTGGAGCCCCTGCGTCAGCTCCTCGTAGATGTAGACCATCATCGGATACTTCTTCGCCGGATCGAAGTTCTCGGGCTTGATCAGCATCGCGCTGAGCGTCTTGCCGTCGGCGTTGATGTACTTGATGTTCTCCGCCTTGCCCCAGACGTACTCCGACTGCTGCGGGTTGGCGTCCGTGATTTTCCTCGGCGCCGAGAACGTCATGTCGGTGAGCCAGTAGTTCGGGAATTCCTCGAACGTCGAGGCCGTGAACGCCACGACGTCCGCGTGCTTCGCCCTGCTCACGGCGCCGAGCGCCTTGTCCATCATGACGATCTTTTCGGGCGCGCCGCCGGCAAACGGGACGCCGTAGAGTCCGGTCGCCTTCGTCTCGTCGTTGGTCGTCGTCAGCAGCATGGGCTGCTTGTCGGAGATGGTGCGCGGCGCCGGCGTCTCGAGCGTGCGGTAGCGGAAGACCAGCTGCTGCTTGCGGCCCTGTCCGCCCGTGATCATGCGGGCGTTCGTGCCGTCCGGGCGAATCTCCCAGATGTCGAACTGGTCGTAGAGGATCACCGAGCGATCGTTGTCGGTCCAGCCGGCCGATCCGAGACTGCCGGGCGTGCTGGGCGAGTCGTGGCTCTCGTTGTAGAACTTCACCGGAAGCCGATCGGTCAGGTTGACGCGAACGCCCGTCGCGATGTCATGCGAGATCCAGTTCAGCGATTTCTGGTCGAAATACAGCAGGTACTTTCCGCCGGGCGACATCGTCACGCCGCCGCCCTGGCGCTCGAGCACCTTGCGGCGCGCACCGGACTTCAGATCGACTAGGTACACGTCGTTGTAGGTCGCGTCCCACGAAATCTCCTGGCGATACGGGATGTCGTTGAGGCCAATCGCGCGGTTGGAATCGAAGCCCGGATTCACCGTCGGCAAGTCCGGCCCCGCGAGCTGGACGAACTGCCGGCTCCCGACATGCACGATCGCTCGGTAGTTGCGGTTCTGCTCCTGCGTCGCGCGCACGCGCTGCATCGGCTGGATGAGCGCATCCTTGTTGCTCCAGACATCGACCGGTACCGGCGCGGGACGGCGCACGTTCGGATCGACGGGCGGCGCGGGCGGGGGCGCCGTCGCCAGCAGGATGCGCTGCCCGTCCTCGCTGAAGCGCGGCGCGGAATCCGCCACGACCATGCCCTGCGGCATGCCGCGCGTGGACGCCGACGCCATTTCGATGGCCGCCGCGTCCGTGGACTTCCAGTAGTACAAACGGAACGGCGACACGGGCTTCTCGTAGTCGGCCGCGTCACTCAGGAACACGACCTGAGTTCCGCCGTCGTCGAAGGCGAGGCTCTTGTAGCGGCCGCGGCCACTCTTCAGCGCGCGTACGGTGCCATCGCTCATGCGGCGGGCGAAGACGCCGTCCTTCGCCGCGTCCGGCGACGACACCGCGTAGATGAGCCAGTTGGCCCGGGCGTCCCACTGGAATTCCGTCACCTCGGGAATGGTGACGTCCTGGCCCGTCGCGAGATTCCTGATGATCAAATCGTTGCCCGGATCCTTGCGCTTCGCGGGTGTCGGGGGCGCGCCCTGCGC
>CAZJTG010000149.1:0-9684 GCA_964548865.1 uncultured Solibacteraceae bacterium | reverse complement strand
GCAACAGTCCGCTGTACGGCGATTCGCCGCGATACAACGATCTGTACGTCGACCAACTCGGCGAACTCCTGACCAACTACGGCGACATTCACGAAGTCTGGTTCGACGGAGCGAACGGCGACGGGCCGACCGGCAGGAAGCAGGAATACGACTGGCCGCGCGTCTGGAATGAAGTCCGCCGCCTGCAGCCGCGCGCGCTGATTTTCTCCGATGCCGGTCCCGACCTGCGCTGGTGCGGCAACGAGACTGGAACGGCGGGCGATCCGAACTGGTCTACCGTGGATCCCACCAGCGTCCCGGCGCCCGGCCTGACCGGCGAGCACATCATCAAGGCCTTGCAGCACGGCCAGCCCGACGGTGCGGTGTGGCGGCCGGCGGAGTGCAACACATCCATCCGTCCGGGGTGGTTCCATCACCCCGCCGAGGACGGGCGCGTGCTCTCGGCCGACCGCCTCATGGACCTGTATTTCAGGTCCGTCGGCCGCAACGGCAAGCTGTTGCTGAACGTGCCGCCCACGCGTGACGGCCTCCTGCACACCACGGATGTCGCGAGACTCCGGCATTTTGCCGAGCGACGTCGCGAGGTGTTCGGTCAGGACCTCGCCGACGCGCGACGGCTGCGGTGGTCGCGTTCCGGCGCCACGACGGCGAGCGGCGTCCTCGACATCGGCCGGCCACGCTCGTTCGGGATCGTCCGGCTCGAGGAAGCGATCGCCAACGGACAGACGGTGGCGCGGTACTCCATTCATGGCGCCGGGCCCGACCGCCTGTTCCGGCCGCTCGCCCGGGGCACCACGATCGGCTACGCGCGCCTGGATCGCGTGAGGGCCGTGGACGTCCGCTACGTTCGCGTGGACGTCGAAGAGGCCGTGGCCGAACCCGAGCCGCTGAAGATCCGGCTGTACCCCTGACGAACCAGCCTGGCGACGGCGCAGGAGGGCGTCGGGCGCGGGCCAGACGCTGAGGGAATATGGCCTGGGACATCGCCGGCAAGACGGTCATCATCACCGGCGCGACGAGCGGCATCGGGCTCGAGGCCGGCGTCGCGCTGGCCGGCCAAGGCGCCCGGCCGGTCATCGTCGGCCGCCATCCCGATCGTCTCGCGGCGGCGGTGCATGAGATCAAGGCGAAAACGGGCGTTGGCGCGCCGTCGTACCTCTGTGATTTCTCGTCGCAGGCCGAGATACGGCGGCTCGCGGTCCGGTTGCTCGACGACCACCCGCGCATCGATGTGCTGGTGAACAACGCCGGCGGCGTCAACACGCGACGCGAGCTCACGGTGGATGGCATCGAGCGGACGTTTGCCACGAATCACCTGGGCTACTTCCTGCTGACGTCGCTCCTGCTCGAGCGGATTCGGCAGAGCGCGCCCGCCCGCATCGTGTCCGTGGCGTCGGTCGGCCATCGGCGCGGAACCATGGACCTCGACGATCCTGGTTTCGAGCGCGGCGGCTACTGGATCATGCGAGCCTATTGCCGGTCGAAGCTCGCCAACGTGCTGTTCGCGGGCGAACTGGCGCGCCGGCTGGCGGGCACCGGCGTGACGTCGAACAGCGTGCATCCTGGTTCGGTCGCCACCAGGATCTGGTCCCACGCGCCGTGGTGGACGAAACCGCTCATCTACCTTGTGTTGCGCCGCCGATTCATTTCGCCGGCCGAAGGCGCCAGGACCATCGTGCAACTGGCCGCGAGTCCGGATGTTGACGGGTTGACGGGGCGATACTTCGAGGATCAGCAGGCTGTGCCGCCCGCGCCGCTCGCGCAGGATGAACAACTTGCCTGCGCCCTCTGGGATCTCAGCGAGCGGCTGACGGGCACCCGCTGAGTCATTCGTCAAACGTACCGTTCGCCAATACAATCACTGTCGATGTCCAAGTGTCTGGTCGTGATGGCCGCGGGAGCCGGGTCGCGTTTCGGCGGACCGAAGCAGACGACGCCGGTGGGCCCCCACGGAGAGTGGCTGCTCGAGTACGCGATGTTCGACGCCAGGCGATCGGGATTCGATCGCGTCGTCTTCATCGTGAATGCGATGGTTGAGGCGGAGTTCAAGGGGCTCGTCGGCCGCGGCGCGATGGGCCTTGCGGCGGACGTGATCGTGCAGCGCAAGGACGACGTGCCGGATGGCGTCACGCTGGCGGCGCGCGAGAAGCCGTGGGGAACGGGGCAGGCCGTGCTGACGGTGCGCGATCTCGTCAGGACGCCGTTCGCGATCATGAATGCCGACGATTTCTACGGGCGCGGCGCCTACGAGGAGGGCTCACGGGCCTGCGACGCCGCGGCGCGTGAGGGGGTGGCCACCGTGGTGGCGATGCGCCTCGATCGCACGCTGTCTCCGTTCGGCCCGGTCAAGCGCGGCTGGTGCCAGACGAAGAACGGCAAAGTGACCCGGCTCGAGGAAGTCATGGGCATCGAACGCAGGGACGGCACGTACGTGGCCGCCGGACGGCATGCGGGCCTGCCGTTCGACGGCAGCGAGCTCGTGTCGATGAATTTCTGGGTGTTCGCGCCGACGATCTTCGACCTGCTGGCCGAGAAGTTCCGCGCCTTCCTCGTTGCGGAGGGGACCAACCCGGACGCCGAGTTCCTCCTGCCGGAAGTCGTGAACGAACTCATCGCGGAGGGCCGGCTCGACGTGCGCGCGACCGAGGCGCCCGGCCCGTGGTTTGGCCTGACCTTTCGCGAGGATCTGCCCGAGGCGCGAGCGGGGCTCGCGGACCTCACGGCCAAAGGCGTCTATCCGGGATCGCTTCGTTAGCGTCCGGGTTCGGGGAGCAGGGTTCCGCGAGTGCGGCAGCCCGTCTTATCGTCCGAACGTGAAGACCGTCTGGGACCTGTACTCGTCGCCGGGCCTGACCACCGTCGTCGGGAAGGCCGGCTGGTTCGGGGAGTCCGGGTAGTGCTGGGTCTCGAGGCAGAAGCCACTGCGATGCGGATAGACCCGGCCGCCTTTCCCCATCAGGTCGCCCTTCAGGAAATTGCCTGAGTAGAACTGAATTCCCGGTTCCGTCGTGCTGATCGTCATCGTGCGGCCGGTGACGGGCTCGAGGACCCTCGCGGCCTCGACCAGCCCGCCCCCGGTCCGTGCCAGGACGAAGTTGTGGTCGTAACCGAGGCCGTACTTGATTTGCGGGTGCGCGTCGTTGATGCGCGCGCCAATCGCCGTGGACGTCCTGAAATCGAAGGGTGTGCCCTCGACCGATTCGATCTTGCCCGTGGGAATCAGCGTGTCGTCCACGGGCGTGTACTGCGGCGCGTTCAGCCTCAGTTCGTGCCCGAGGATGTCGGTCGCCTTCGACCCCGCGAGATTGAAATAGCTGTGCTGCGTGAGGTTGATGACCGTCGCCTTGTCGGTGGTCGCGAGGTAATCGACGATGAGCTGACCCATGTCCGTCAACGTGTACGTCACGGTCGCCTTCACCGTGCCGGGGTAGCCCTCTTCGCCGTCCTTGCTCGTGTAGGTCAGCACGACACCGACGCCCGTCGCGTTCTGGAAAGGCTCCGCATTCCAGATCACCTTGTCCCAGCCCTTCACACCGCCGTGGAGATGGTGCTTCCCGTTGTTGGCGGCCAGCGTGTATGTGGCGCCGTCGAGCATGAACTTCGCGTTGGCGATCCGGTTGCCGTAACGGCCAATGATCGAACCGAAGTACGGCGACTGGCTGACGTAAGGCTCGATCGAGTCGAACCCGAGCACGATGTCGTCCTGGGCGCCGGATCGATCCGGCGTCCTGAGCGACGTGATGATGCCGCCGTAGGTGAGGACGGTCATCTCGACCCCGCTCGGACTGCGAAGGGAAACCTGATCGACGACGTCGCCGGACTGCAGGCGGGCGTAGGGCGCCTTCGTCAGCCGCGGCTTCGGATCCTGGGCGGGCATTGACGACTCCTCGCGGCCGCAACCGACCGCCATCATGAGCGCCGCGGCTGCGGCGAAACCCGAAACCTTGCGGATGCGCGACATCTTGAGCCCCCTCCGAACCTGCGACGTGATCCCGACCGGGACGAACTCCGCGCCCCGCTCCCGCCCGAACCCGCGCGGCTGCGCGCATATCGTATTACGATGACGGCCGCGCCGGGCTCCGACTCGGCGGGCTATGGCACGACTTGCAGACAAATCACTTCTCGTGACCGGCGGCGCCCGTGGCATTGGCCGGGCCGTGGCAGAGAAGTGTGCCGCCGAGGGCGCGCGCGTCTCGTTCTTCGACCTCGACGAGGTCGCCGGCAGGCGCACCGAACAGGAACTCCGCGCGGCCGGACTCGTGGTCGATTTCCAGCAGGTCGACGTTCGCATCGAAGATGAAGTCGCCCGGAGCATCGCCCGCGTGGAGGAGCGTCACGGGCGGGTTGACGTCCTCGTCAACAACGCGGGCGTCAACGCCTACTTCGACGCCGTGGATATGACGGAAGCTCAATGGGACGAGGTGTTTGCGGTGGATCTGAAGGGCGCGTGGCTGTGCGCCAAGCACGTGCTGCCAGGGATGCGGCAGCGGCGCGCTGGATCAATCGTCAACATCGCGTCGATCCACGCATCGCTCACGATCGCCGGGATGTTTCCCTACGCGGCGGCCAAGTCCGGCCTGGTCGGCCTGACCCGCAGTCTCGCGCTCGACAGCGCGCCGCTCGGAATCCGGGTGAACGCCGTGTCGCCGGGCTGGACGCGCACGCACCTCGTCGAGGAGTGGTTCGGCTTGCAGCCTGACCCGGCCGCGGCCGAGACGAGCGTGCTGAAGGTGCATCCGCTTCGACGCATCGCGACGGCGCAGGAGATTGCGAACGTGGTGGCGTTTGTGGCCTCGGACGAAGCCTCGGCGATGACGGGCGCGACCGTCAGCGTGGATTGCGGGCTTGGGATTCAGTTTTCGACGTAGCGCATGCCTTCATCCAGAGACATTCTTCGTTCCCTCTCGCTCCCGGTCCGGGACGCGCACGAACTGCCGGCCTCGACGAAACGGTTTCGGGACGGCGCGGCGTACCGGATTGAGATTCCGTCCTGCGAGGGACCGATGGCGATGCAGGCCGTCATTGCCGAGGCCCGGGCCAGGAACGTCACGGTCCATCGCGTGAGCCAGGGCAGCGGCATCATGCTCCAGACCGACGCCGAGATCGTCCAGATGCTTGCTCTCGGTCGCGAGCATGACATCGAGGTGTGCCTGTTCGTCGGCCCGCGGGCAAACTGGGACACCGGCATCCAGGCCGCGACGCCCGGCGGCAAGGTCCTCGGCTCGTCGCTGCGCGGCGCCGACCAGCTGGCCTACGGCATCGACGATGTGCTGCACGGCGTAGCGCTTGGACTGCGTTCGATTCTGGTGGCCGATCTGGGACAGTTGCGGATCCTCGGCGAGATGAAGAAGCGAGGCGACCTGCCCGCGGACTTCGTGCTCAAGGTGTCGGTGACGCTGGCCGCCGCGAATCCGGCAACGGCCCGGCTGCTGGAGGATCTGGGCGCCACGTCGATCAACCTGCCGGTTGATCTGTCGCTCGCGCAGATCGCGGCGATCCGCCAGGCCATCGACGCACCGATTGATTTCTACGTCGAGGCGCCGGACGACTTCGGCGGCACGGTCCGGCACCACGAGACCGCCGAGCTCGTGCGCGTCGGGGCGCCAATCTATCTGAAGTACGGCCTCAGGAATTCGCCCGGCCTCTATCCAAGCGGTCAGCACCTCGAGTCCACGGTGCTGGCGCTGTCGCGCGAGCGCGTCAGGCGAGCGGCCATTGGCCTCGCCATTCTCGCGAGAACGGAGGGGCGTTCGTGAAGATCACCCGCGCTGTCACCACCATCGTCGGCACGCCGTGGCGGGAACTCGTGTTTCTGGAACTGCATACGGACACCGGCCTCGTCGGCACGAGCGAGGTTCGCATGGTCAGTCGCACGGCCACGGTGGACGCCTGCATCCACGAACTGGCGCCGCGCCACGTGATTGGCAGCGATCCCTTCGATGTCGAGCGCCTCGCGTGGAACATCCAGCGGTCGGAGTACGACCGGCCCGGAGAGGTCTCGCAGTCCACGCTCGCGTGCTTCGAGGTGGCGTGCTACGACCTCATGGGCCAATCACTCGGCGTGCCGGTGTGGAAGCTCCTGGGCGGCAAGTTCCACGACCGCGTCCCGGCGTACGCCAACGGTTGGTACCAGAGCGAGCGCGACTCCGCCAAGATCGCGATCCTCGCTCGCGCGGTCGTGTCGCGCGGCTATCGCGGGCTCAAGCTCGACCCCTTCGGCCATGCCAGCGCGGAACTCGATGCGCCGGAGCGCCGCAAGGCGGTCGCGATCGTCGCCGCCGTGCGGGAGGCCGTCGGACCCGACATCAAAATCATGCTCGAGATGCACGGGCGCTTCACGCCGGCCACCGCCAGCGCGATGGCCAAGCTCGTCGAACCGTTCGATCCCGAGTGGATCGAGGAGCCCACGCCGCCAGAGAATCCCGTCGCCTACCGGCCGGTGCGCAGCGCGACGCATCTGCCGATTGCCACCGGCGAACGGGCGCACACGATGGAGGACATCCGCGGCTTCATCGAGGGCGGCCTCGTGGACGTCGTGCAGGTGGACCTGACGCACTTCGGCGGATTTCTACCGATGAAACGGCTGGCGGGTTGGGCTGACGCCTACGGCCTCGTGCTTGCGCCGCACAACGTCTGCGGCCCTGTCGGGACGATGGCCAACCTGCATTTCGCGGTGGCCACGCCCAACTACAAAGTGCTCGAGCATTTCAACGACTTCGCGGACAGCTGGGTGCACGATCTCGTCGATCACCCGCCCCGGGTGGACCGCCGCGACGGGTGCTTTGCGGTACCGGAGCGGCCGGGCCTCGGGCTGACGCTGAACCACGAGGTTTGCAAGAAGCACCCGAGGAGCGGAGGCCGGATCAAGCTGTTCGAAGAGGGCTGGGAGCGCAGGAGAGACGAGTCCGGATGAGCTGTGAACTTGCCTTCGACGTCCGCGCAGAACTTGGTGAGGGGCCGCTCTGGGACGATCGTCGCCAGCGCCTGCTGTTCGTGGACATCATGCGCGGCCACATCCACGAATTCGATCCCGCGACCGGCGCCGATCGGATCATCAACGTCGGCCGGCCGGTGGGCGCCGTGGCGGTCACGGAGCGGGGCGACTGGATCGCCGCTGCCGCGGATGGCTTCTACCGCGTCGATCCCGTGTCCGGCCGGGTCGCGCTGCTCGTGGCGATCGAGGCGAACCAGCCGGACAACCGGATGAACGATGGCTACGTGGATGCGCGCGGCCGCTTTTGGGCCGGCACGATGGGAATGGGGGGGCGCCGGGACAAGGGCACGCTCTATCGGCTCGATCCGGACGGAAGAGTGCACCGCATGCTCGGACCGGTGTCTATTTCGAACGGCCTCGACTGGAGTCCCGACAACAAGATCTTCTATTACACGGACCTGGCATCGAGTCGGGTGGACCAGTTCGATTTCGAGGTGGCGACGGGCACGATCAGGAACCGCCGCCTCTTCGTCGAGTTCCCCTCCGAAATCGGGTATCCGGATGGGCTCATCGTCGATGCGGCGGGCTTCGTGTGGGTGGCGCTGTGGGAAGGCGGGTCCGTCCACCGGTACGCGCCCGATGGCCGGCTCGATCTGATCGTGCCGGTCCCGGCATCCCAGACGACGAAGTGCGCGTTCGGGGGGCCGGAGCTGAAGGATCTGTACGTGACCACCGCGTGGATCGGGCTCGACGCCGCCGCCCGCGCCGAGCAACCGCATGCGGGCAGTCTGTTCAAGATTCAGACCGGGGCCCGCGGCAAGAAGATCAACCGGTTCGCGGGTTGACGATGTCGGCTCTCGAATTCACCGACGTCCGCAAGTCGTTCGGCGCCGTGCAGGCGCTTCGAGGTGTGAGCTTTCACGTCGCGGCGGGCGAGGCGCATGCCGTGGTGGGCGAGAACGGCGCGGGCAAGTCCACGCTGCTGAAGATCCTGGCCGGTATCACGCGCCCTGACGCGGGGCAGATCACCCTTGGCGGACGGCCGTTCGATCACGCCAGCCCGCGCGAGGCCCTGGCCGCCGGCGTGGGCATGGTGTTCCAGGAGCGGCTCGAGTTTCCGAATCTGTCAGTCGCCGCCAACATCTTCGCCGGCCGCGAGATCACGCGGTCGTTCGGCCGCCTCGACGAGGCGGCGATGCGCGTGCGAACCGAGGCGCTGCTGGGCGACCTCCGCGTCGACATCTCTCCGGACCTGCAGCTCGCGCACGCGTCGGCGGCGCACGCCCAGCTTGTCCAGGTGGCACGCGCGCTCGCCTTTGACTGCCGCGTGCTCGTGCTCGATGAGCCCACGACCTCGCTGACCGACGCGGAGGTCGACCATCTCTTCAGGATCCTGTTCGAGCTCAAAGCGCGTGGTGTGACGCTGCTGTTCGTCTCGCATCGGCTGCCTGAGGTGTTTCGGTTGTGCGATCGGGTTACGGTCCTGAGAGACGGGTCGCACGCCGGTACGTTCGACCGCGCGGCGACGACCCCGGAGGCCATCGTGCGCGCCATGGTCGGCCGCGAGCCCCCAACCCGGACCCCGCGGTCGGCGGGATCGCGCGAGCAGCCTCCGGCGCTGTCGCTCAACGACGTGTCCCGCGCCGGCGCGTTCAGTGGCGTCTCCTTCGACGTGCGGCCGGGTGAAATCGTCGGCATGTTTGGCCTCGTCGGGTCCGGCCGCACGGAGGTCCTCGAGACCGTGTTCGGCATTGCCCGGGCCTCCGGTGGGCGGATGCTGGCCGGCGGTCGGCCGTACGCGCCGGCCTCGCCGCGAGACGCGATGCGGGCCGGTATCGCGCTGGTTCCGGAGGACCGGCAGCGGCTGGGCTTGCACTTCAACATGAATCTGCGCCACAACCTGGCGCTCGCTGCGGGCGCCCGCGCCGGTCTCGGTCGGATCGATGCGGAGCGCGAGCGGGCGCGGGCGATCGATCTCGTGTCGAGCCTGGCGATCAAGACGACGTCGGTCGATCGGTCGCCGGATACGCTCAGCGGCGGGAACCAGCAGAAGACCGCGACCGCAAAGTGGCTCGCGACCGACCCGAAGGTGCTCCTGCTCGACGAGCCGACGAAAGGCGTGGACGTCGGCGCGAAGTTCGAGATCCACAACCTGATTCGCGCGCGCGCGAACGCCGGGATGGCGTGTCTGATGGTGTCGAGCGATTTGCCGGAAGTACTGGCGCTGGCCGACCGGATCCTCGTCATGCGCGAAGGCGCCCTCCGCGGCGTACTCGACGGCGCATCGGCCAGCGAGGAGGCCGTGATGCACCTGGCCACGCATGACGATGGCGCGCAGGAAGGGGCAAGCGCATGACCAGGATCTGGCGCCACCGCGAGTTCAGCACCGTCGCGATCCTCCTCGCCGAGGTGCTCTTCTTCTATTGGTACCTGATGCCGGAGGACGGACGGTCGCATCCGTTCATGAACCTGGGCAACGTCCTGCTCATCTTCAAGTACTCGTCGATCTACGGCATCGCCGCGATTGGCGCGGCCATCGTCATCATCTCGGGCGGCATCGACCTCGCGCCGGGTGCGGTGATTGCGTTTACGACCGTCATCGTTGGGTACCTGTTCGTCGAGGCCGGGTGGCCGCTCTGGGCATGCGCGCCCGCCGGCCTGCTCCTGGGGGTGGTGGCCGGCCTGCTGTCGTCGTGGCTCATCGTGCGGGTGCAACTGCCGCCGTTCATCGCCACGCTCGGCGTGATGGG